>NZ_JAGPYQ010000001.1:3615209-3916477 GCF_018070025.1 Streptomyces liliiviolaceus | reverse complement strand
CTGAGCTGCTGGACCATGCCGAAGTAGAGGCTGAGGGCGAAGAAGAACCCGATCAGGCCCAGGAAGCTGATCATGGCGACCAGGGTGGTGGCGCTGAAGGCGGCGCTGCGGAACAGCTTCAGGTCGAGCATCGGGCTGTCGCTGCGCCGCTCCACCAGCACGAAGGCAACCCCGGCGACGACGGCCGTGAACAGGGCCACCAGCACCTTGGTGTCCGTGAAGGACCCGGCGCCGCCCTCGATGACCCCGTAGACGAGTGCGGTGATCGCCAGGGCGGCGGTGAGCTGGCCGGGCCAGTCCAGCCTGCGCGAGCCGGCGGCGCGGGAGTCGGTCAGCAGCCGGGCCGCGAAGACCATGGCGACGAGCGAGGCGGGGACCGCCAGGAGGTAGATCCACCGCCAGGCGAAGTGTTCGAGGACGAGCCCCGCGATGATCGGGCCGAGGGCCAGGGCCGACAGCAGGGAGGTCGCCCACAGGCCGATGAACTTGCCGCGTTCGCGGTGGTCGGGGACCGCATGGCTGATCAGCGCGAGGGTCGTGGGCAGCAGCGCCGCGGCCCCGATGCCCGCGAAGGCCTGGCCGATCCAGAGGACCTCGATCGACTGGGCGGACAGGGCTATGACGGCGCCCGCGGCGCAGAAGGCCAGGCCCGCCTGGAAGACCTTCTTGCGGCCGTGGACGTCACCGACGACTCCGGCGGTGAGGATGAGGGCGGCCATGGGCAGGACGAAGGCGTCGGACACCCAGGCCAGTTGGGCGGTCGACGCGTGCAGCGCCCGCTGGATGGCCGGCAGGCTCACCGAGACGGTGGTGACCGGCAGATAGGCGACGAACACGCCCACGCAGGCCATGACGAGCGTGGCTGCCCGCCGGCCCTGCGGGACGCTCGCCGTAGTGGTGACGTTCAAGGAACTCTCCCCCTCGCGGCGCCACACGCCGCGGTCGGCTGTTACGGCGCCCACTTTCGACACCACCACCGACCCGGAGCCAGCCAGGTCCAAGTTTCCCAGGAAATCCGACACCGAACCCACATCCGACAGGGTTTCCCGACCCACCACCAGCGCCCTTCAGGGGCGCGAGGAACAGCGCGACAAGCCCCCACCGGCCCATCTTCAGGGGCGCGGGGAACGGCGCGACCAGCCCCCACAGACCCGCAGACACAGAACCGGCCCGCTTTGAGGGGCGCGAGGAACGGCGCGACCAACCCTCACCGGCCCGCAGACACAAAACCGGCCCGCTTTTAGGGGCGCGGGGAACTGCGCGCTCAGCCCCCACCAGTCCGCAGACGCATCACAACGCTCCCGAGGGGCCCCCGATACAACACGGCCGAGCCGTCACTCAACCGCGCCCGTTGCGACGCCGCCGCAACACCCCCGCCGCGACCACAACCCCCGCCCCGGCGATCAGCACCGGCTTGGGATTGCGCAACCCGGCCTGAACAACCGCCGTCGCGGCATGACGCACCGGCTGAGGCACCCGCTCCTGCACGACATGCCCCGCCCGCACCGCCTTGCCCTGCACGGAGTGCCCCGCCTCGGACGCCCTGTCCTTCAGCTCGGCCCCCCGCGCCTTCGCCCGCCCCTTCACATCGGCCTTCGCCGCCAGCTCCTCGACGGTGTCGCCGAGCTGCGTACGGGTCTCCTCGATCTGGCGCCTCAGCTCCTCCGGCCCCTCGGTCCCGGCGGCGGGCTTGTCCGAGACCCCGCCGATCTCGACCGGACCGCCCGGACCGCCCGGACCGCTCGGACCGCTCGGACCGTTCGGCCCCTTCGTGTCCTTCATCGGTGTGCCCTTTCCTTGATCTCGTCGACATCGGCCCGCACGCTGTCGAGCGCCTCTGCGGGCATCGGAGGGGTGGCACGGCCGAGTTGCGCCCGGCCGGTCTTCGCCAGCACGGCCGCGACCACGAAGAGCACGGCGGTGACGATGAGCGCCGCCGCCCACACGGGCAGCACCAGGGAGAGCGCGGCGGCACCGGTCGCCGATAGGGCCATCAGCCCCACGTAGGCGACGGCGCCGGCCGCGCCGAGCAGCCCGCCGCCGCGCCCCGCGCGCCGCCCCTTCTCGGTCAGCTCCTGTTTGGCGAGCCGCACTTCCTGCCGTACGAGTTCGGAAAGCTGTTCTGTGGCCTGCCCGACGAGTTCACCCACCGAGTGCTGCTCGTCCGGCCGCCGGTTCATGGTCCCGGTCATGGCGTTCCGCCTCCTTTCGTCCGGGGGGAACGCCCGGGTACCCGGCTGGGCCGCCACTACCCCTTCCCGGACCCCCGCTCGCCGAGCCGCGCCAGCTGGCTCTGGAACCAGTCGAGCCGGGCCTGCAGCAGAGCGGCCTCGGCGACGAGCTCGGAGACACCCGGCCCCTCAGCCGGACGGGCACCGGCGGGCTCCACGCCCCCGCCCCCGGCCCGCACGCGCAGCCCCTCCCCGCCCAGCCGGGCGAAGGTCGCCAGGGACACGGCCGTACGCCCCCGTACGCATCCGGCGCAGGAGGCCGCCAGGCCCCGCCAGCCCGGTCTGCCCCAGCCGGCGTCGGCCAGCGCGACGGCGACCGCGCCGCACGCGCAGGGCCCGACGGTGGCGGCGCGCACCCGCTGCCGCGCGTACCGGAAGCCGAGTTCGAAGCGGATGTACGCGCCGAGGACCGTCACTTCGAGGAGTACGGCGGCCCGGTGCTCGGCCGTGCACAGCATCGCCTCGGCGGCCGAGCGGTCGTGCACGCAGTGGAAGCCGCAGTCGCAGCGGCGGTGCGGCGCCCGGTGCCGCAGACCGTAGACGCAGTGCGCCTCGTCGAGGACCCCGTACGGCAGCGCGCCGCCCAGCGACACTCCGGTGAACCCGGCCCGGCCGCCGTCCTGGGACAGCATCGGGTGGGCGATCTTGAATCCGGTCGGCGGCTCCGCCGGACGTTCCTCGGGGAGCCGCATCCTCATCGCGCGACCGGAACCTCTTCGGACGCGGACTCCGACTTCGCCACCTTCTCGGTCTCATCGATCTGTTCGCCGAGCAGAAGTTCGTCGTCCGTCGCGCGCGGTCGTTCCTCCGCGACTCCGGTGGCGAGCGCCTTGCCGAGCCTCATAACGCCTCCCGTGACCGATCATCACCGATATCACCGACTGCCGTCCCCGTCATGGTGACGCAAACCGGAGCAGGTGCCTAGGGCGCACTTGAGCAACAACCCAGTAGCATCACTTACCTGTACGCCATAGAAGAATTAAGTGGAGCTTCCAGGTCGGCGCCCCGAGACTACTCCCATGACCACGACCTCACCCCCACTCCTCCGCCCCCGCTCCCGCCCCTTCGGCCGCGCCCTGTGCGCGATGGTCACGCCCTTCACCGACGAGGGACTGCTCGACCTGGACGGTGCCCGGCGGCTGGCCGAACGGCTGGTCTCCGAGGGCTGCGACGGACTGGTGCTGTCCGGGACCACCGGGGAGTCGCCGACCCTGACGGACACCGAGAGGTCCGCGCTGGTGCGGGCGGTGGCCGAGGCCGTCGGGGACCGCGCCGCGGTCGTCGCGGGCATCGGGACCGCCGACACCCGCCACTCCGTCCAGCTCGCGCTGGAGGCCGAGAAGGCGGGCGCGGACGGCTTGTTGGCCGTCACGCCCTACTACAGCAGGCCGCCGCAGGACGCCGTCGAGGCACATTTCCGGGCGATCGCGGACGCCTGCGGACTACCGCTCGCGCTGTACGACATCCCGGGCCGCACCGGCACCCGTATCGAGCCGGAGACGATGCTGCGGCTCGCGGAGCACCCGCGGATCGTGGCGGTGAAGGACTGCGCCTACGACCTGCTGGGCACACAGAAGGTGCTGGCCGGAACGGAGTTGGCGTACTACACGGGCTGCGACGAATACGTCCTGGCCCTGTACGCGATCGGCGGTGCCGGATACATCAGCACCGTGGCGAATGTGATCCCACGTCACTTCCGTTCGATCATCGACGCGTTCGACGGGGGCAGGACGGACGAGGCGGCCCGCTTGCAGCAACTCGCCATCCCACTGACCGAGTTGATGATGACGTCCGGGCTGCCGGGCACGGTGACGACGAAGGCGCTGCTGGGCGCCCTGGGCCTGCCGGCCGGTCCGGTGAGGGCGCCGCTGCGGCCCGCCGGCCGCGGGACGACCGACGGACTGCTGACCGCTTACGAGCACCTGACGGCCGCCCGCTGATCCCCGTCGGCTGATCCCCCGCCGGCTGATCAGCGTGCGGCGAAGACCGGATCCCAGCGTCCGCCCGCGCCGTCGTTCCCCTGACGGAACCCGCTCAGCGGAACGGTCTTCTTGTTGCCGATCGTGACGAGGACGAGCCGGTTGCGGAACTCGTTCGTACCGGGCGTGATGTCCCAGGCGATGAGCCGCTTGTTGTCGACCCAGGCCAGCAGTTGCTGACCGGGGATCTTGTAGAGCCGCTTGCCGGTGTAGGGGTCGTTGATCGCGGAGGCGGCCGTCCTGGCGCCGCCCGCGAAGTCGCCCGCGGCGAGCTTGCCGTCCGGGGACAGCCCGGCCTCGACGAACCAGTACAGGTACTTCTCCTTCGCGGGCTTCTCCACTTCGTCGCCCTCGAAGTCGTAGTACTGCATGTGGGGTTCCGAGGTGAGTCCGGAGTAGACCAGCTTGCCGTCCTCGCTGAAAGCGAAGTCCTGGCGGACGTTGAGGTCGTCCTCGTGGCCCGTGACCTTGCTCCAGGTGCCGTCCCCCGAGTCGACGTCGAGAACATAGAAGCCGGTCCGGTCCGACTGGCCGAACCGCGCGTCCCAGTCGTTGTTCTTGCCGTCCCCGTCGCTGTCGTAGTCCGCCCGGAACCGCAGGTCCGGGTTCTTGCTGTACGTCGTCGCGACGAGCTTGCTGCCGTCGGGCGAGAAGGCGACGCTCGCGACGGCCCGGTCGACCGTGATCCAGCGCTCGACCTCGCCGGTGAGCAGGTCGAGCAGCCCGATCCGCTTGGTGGGCAGATCCTTCTCCAGGACGGCGGCGGTGCGCATACCGGGGGCGACGTCGAGGAAGGACCACTTCGTGGTCTTCACATACTTGCCGGTCTCCTGGTCGAGGAGGCTGTAGGTGCGCAGGTAGACGCCCCGGTCCGGGGTCTCCTTGACCGTCCTGGCCGTGTAGTAGGCGGCCAGCGCGGTGTCGCCCGCCGCGATGAGGTCGCGCGGCGGTGTCTGGTCCGGGTGGGCGATGATGTCGCTCCGGTTCATCTGGCTGGCGAGCCGCGGCTCGTCCTCGCCGTTCAGGACCGGCACCCCCACCGCGACGGCGACCGCGACCACCATGGCCACCGCGGCACCGGCCAGCCTCCGGGTCCGGCGGCGGCGCCGGACGGCCAGGACACGGCTGCCGAAGTCCGGCGGCGGGGCGGTGGCCTCCGAGGCCTGCTCGTGCAGGGCGTCGCGTACGAGCTGATCCATGTTCACGGACGAACCTCCACGGGCGAGAAGTCGCGGGAAGGGCTCTGTTCGGCGTCGGCCGGGCCGAGGGCGGTCAGCTCCGGCGCGAGCACGCGCAATTTGGCGAGCGAGCGGTGCGTCGTGGACCGCACGGTGCCGACCGAGCAGCCGAGGATCCGGGCCACGTCGGCCTCCGGCAGGTCCTCGAAGTACCGCAGGACGAGCACGGTCCGCTGCCGGGCGGTGAGCCGCGCGAGCGCTCCGCGCATCAGGATCCGCAGCTCGGTCGCGGAGGCGGCGTCCGCGTCCGTCCGCTCGGGCGGTTCGGCGACGGTCAGCTCCCGCCGACGCCACTTCAGCCGCCAGCGGCTGACCTGCTGCCGGTACAGGATCTGCCGTACGTACGCCTCCGGCTCGTCGATACGGTGCCATCGTCCGGCGGCCTTGATCAGCGCGTTCTGCAGCAGGTCCTCGGCCGCGTGGCGGTCGCCGCCGCTGAGCAGCACGGCGGTCCTCAGCAGCGTCGTCGACCTGTTCTCCACGAACTCCCTGAACGCCTCGTGCCCCTGGGCATCCATCGTCACCGCCTCTTCCCCGCGGGCGTCTCCCCCGCTCCCACCCGTACTGACGCCCGAACCGAACCCCCGCTATGCCTCGACCCCCACGTTTCCTCCCCACCACCGCAAAGTACGGGCCCGGTGCGCCCCTGGGGGGGGACGGTCGTATGTCTTGTGCGGGCCCGGTGGGGGCTTGTCGCGCAGTTCCCCGCGCCCCTAGGGGGGTGACGGTCGTGGAACTCGTGCGGGCACGCGTGGGCTGAGCGCGCCGTTCCCCGCGCCCCTAGGGGGCGTGACCGTCGTACGTCTCGTGCGGGTCCGATGTGGTTGCGCGCGCCGTTCCTCGCGCCCCTAGGGGCCAAAAGCAGGGGCGCAGCCCCGCTTTTAGGGGCGCGGGGAACTGCGCGGCCAGCCACACCCGACCCGCACAGGACACCTCACGGCACCCCCACCCACCCCAGGGGCGCGGGGAACTGCGCGACAAGCCCCCACCGGACCCGCACCCGAACACGAACCCGTCCCCGAACACGACGAACGCCCTCCCGCTCAGCAGCAGCGGAAAGGCGTTCGCGTCAAAACGTCAAGCCGTCAAAGCAACCCCACAGCTCAGTTGTGGCTGTGAAGAACCTCGTTCAGCCCACCCCACACCGCATTGTTCGGCCGAGCCTCCACCTTCCCCGTAACCGAGTTCCGCCGGAACAGAATGTTCGACGCCCCGGACAGCTCACGCGCCTTGACGATCTGCCCGTCGGGCATCGTCACGCGCGTACCGGCGGTGACGTACAGCCCGGCCTCCACCACACACTCGTCCCCGAGGGCGATCCCCACCCCCGCCTCCGCCCCGATGAGGCACCGCTCCCCGATGGTGATCCGCACATTGCCGCCACCGGACAGCGTCCCCATCGTGGACGCGCCACCCCCGATGTCGGAACCGTCACCGACCACGACACCCGCGGAGATACGGCCCTCGACCATCGACGTACCGAGCGTGCCGGCGTTGAAGTTCACGAAGCCCTCGTGCATGACCGTGGTGCCCTCGGCGAGGTGCGCCCCGAGCCGGACCCGGTCGGCGTCGGCGATGCGGACACCCTTGGGCGCCACATAGTCCGTCATGCGCGGGAACTTGTCGATGGACGTCACGGCGAGGTGCAGCCCCTCGGCACGGGCGTTCAGCCGGACCTTCTCGACGTCGTCGACGGCCACCGGCCCGAGCGAGGTCCAGGCGACATTGGCGAGGTGGGCGAAGAGACCGTCCAGGCTCTGCCCGTGCGGCTTGACCAGCCGGTGCGAGAGCAGATGCAGACGCAGGTACGCGTCGTGCGCGTCGACCGGCTTCTCGTCGAGCGAGGAGATGACCGTGCGGACCGCGACCACCTCGACACCCCGGCGGGCGTCCGGGCCGATCGCTTTCACGGCACCTTCGCCGAGCAGTTCCACGGCGCGTTCGACGGGCAGCCGCTCGGAGCCGGAGGGGCCGGGTTCGGCGGCCAGTTCGGGGGCCGGGAACCAGGTGTCGAGGACGGTGCCGTCGGGGGCGATCGTGGCGAGCCCGGCGGCGACGGCGCCGGTGGTGCGTGTAGCAGTCGTGTCGGTCATGACAGAAACCTAACGTGGCGGCCCCCGCCCGAGCCAACCAGCGCCCCCACCGTCTCAGGTACCGGCCACCCGCACCACGGCCGCCCGCCACCGGTTGCCCACTCGACCCGCCACGCGCCACGCGCCGCCCGCCACCCGCTCAACCAGTCGCCGGCTCGCTCAACCCGTCACCCGCGCCAGAACCTCCCGCGCGTACTCCTCGTCGTACGGCGCCCCCGTCAGCAGCACCTGCAGACAGATGCCGTCGATCAGCGCGACCAGCGCCCGCGCGGTCACCGGGTCGGTGCGGCGGGCGAGGAGGTCGGCGAGGTCCCGGCCGCACTCGTCGGCGACGGGCCGCAGCACGGGCCGGCGCAGGGCGGCGAGGTACAGCTCGTACTCCACCTCCACCCCCGTACGGTCGTCCGCGAGCCATTCGCCGACGAGCCCGGCCAGTTCGGTGGCGAGGTCGGCGCCGACGTCCCGCAGGGCCTCGCGCGCGGCGACCGTCTTGGCGAAGCCCTCGTTCGCCTGGCGCAGCGCGGCGACCAGCAGCTCGTCGAGGGTCTTGAAGTGGTACGTCGTCGAGCCGAGCGGCACATCCGCCTCGGCCGCGACGGAGCGGTGGCTCAGCCCCGCGATGCCCTTGGCCGTCACGACCCGGATCGCCGCGTCGATGATCCGCTGCCGCCGCTCGGGGTCGTACCGCCGGGCCATCAGCGGTCACCGTCCGAGCAGCCCGTGCACCCGCCGCCCGCGGCCATCAGTGCGCCCCGCCCAGGTTGAGCACCACGACCCCGCCGATGATCATCGCGATACCGGCGAACTTGGCGAAGCTCAGCCCCTCCCCGAGGAACACCGCCCCGATCACGACGATGGCCGCCGTGCCGAGCCCGGCCCAGATCGCGTACGCCGTGCCGACGGACACCGTCTTGAGCGTCTGCGCCAGCAGCAGGAAGGCGACGACGTAGCCGAGGGCGGTCAGCAGCGAGGGCCAGAGCCTGCTGAAACCGTCGCTGTACTTCATGGCGGTCGTGGCGGCCACTTCCGCGGCGATGGCTCCGGCGAGCAGCACGTATCCCATGCGTACGAGTGTACGCATCGATGCGTACGACCGTACACAGAACCGGGCCGATCCGTCCGACGCCTGTGGAAATGTGCGCGGCACGCACTCCCGGTTCACTCAATTCCCTTATGGCAAGGGGTAGTTACCGCTAGGTACCGTGCGGCACTCCGGACCACCCGGCGCCACCGGGCCACCTCCCCCCGCCCTCTTCCGACGGAGAGCATCATGAGCACAGGAGCCCCTCCTCTCCCCCCTCTCCCCCCTCGCCGTGCCCGATGGCCGCGCCCCCTGCTCGCGGGCGCGCTCGCCGTGGCCGCCCTGACCGCGGCCCCCTCGGCCTGCGGCGCACCCGCCGACGCGACCCCGGCCGCCGCCGGCACGGCCCGCACCGAAACACCGGTGTCCTCCGCCTCCCCGGTCGCGGGCGTCGCCGAGACCCAGGTCTCCCTGCGGATCCCGCTGCCCGCCTCCGCGGGGAGCCACCCGGCAGGCTGCGACCGGCTGTCGTACCTGCGCTACCGCTCCTCCGACGGACCGACGGCATCGGCCGACGCCGACCGGGTCCTGGTCGCCCAGCCCGGCATCCTGGAGGGCGCGGGCGCCTTCGACAGCGTGGCCCGCAACACGGTGCGGGCGGCGGCCGACCGGGGCGAGCACATCGAGTTCTGGGCCCTCGACCGGCGCTCCAACTGCCTGGAGGACAACACCGGGATCGCGACGGGCAGTGTGAGCCGGGCGGTCGGCTACTACTACGAGGGCCGGCGGATCGACGGCCGCGCCTTCGACGGTTTCCTCACCAGCGACCAGGTCGGCTGGCTCGGCGAGGTCGGCCTGGAGCAGACCGTCCGGGACCAGTACGACCTGCTGACCGCCGAACTGCCCGACCAGAGGCTGCGCAAGGAGAAGGTGCTGTGCGGCGGGCACTCGCTCGGCGGGGTGCTCACCGGCGTCTTCTCCACCTGGGACTTCGACGGTGACAGCGCGACGAAGGCGGACGCGGGCTACAACCAGTGCGCGGGCTACTTCGCCCTGGACACCACGATCGCCGTGAACCTCGACGACCTGAACGGCGGTTCGGGAACGCTCGACGGCGGCCTGCTGCCCCGGGGCACGGTCCCGGGGACGGACCTCGGTTACACCGTCGTACAGGCCGGTCTGCGCTCCGGCGCCCTGCCCCGCTTCCTGGCGCTGCCCGCGGTGATCAACCCGGAGATCATGAACCTGCTCGCGATCAGCGGCCTCGCCGCGCGCACCGCGCCCGACGCCCTGTCCACGCTGCGGAACGCCCTGCCCGCGAACGACAACATCGAGACGACGACGCGCACGATGTTCTCGAAGAACGCGGCCGTGTTCCTGAGCGGCAGGCCGACGATCCGCGACTTCCGGCTCACCAACGAGGCCGTTCTCGGTGCCTTCATGGACGACAACTCGGCCCCGCTGTCCTTCATCCAGACCAGCGTGGGCCTCTTCGACGGCGGCCGCCTAGCCGACAAGGACTTCCCCGTCTCGAACGACGTCCAGGGCTCCCCCGCCCTGTTCGGTACGGAACCGAAGGCGATCCCGGACGAGCCGGACGGCCCCCTCTACACCTGGCGCGGCTTCGACCGGGTGGGCGCGCCGGACGACCCGGTGCACCGCTCGGCCGACGGCACGCCGTTCACCACGGCCGCCAAGGAGGTCTCGGACATCGGGGAACTGGCCCGCAGCCTCTCCGAGCAGCCGCTGGACCTCACCGAGGACTACTTCCCGACGAAGCTCGTCACGGATCTCGCGCTGGTGGACGACGCGCGGATCGCCCGGCACATGGCGCACCCCGAGGGCCCGACCGCCCGTCCGGTGATCACCTTCGTCGCGGGCGACGGCATCCTGGCGGACCGCGTCCCGGCGGACAGGAACCCCGTCGTGCTCCCCGGCTACCAGCACCTGGACGTCCTCACCGCGGCCCCGGTCCAGAACGACGGAAGCCGCGAACGGATCGCCACGCTCCTGTCCGCCTTCGGGAAGCGCCCCTGACCAGTTCCCGTTCGGCCCGGAGAGGAATTTCTCCGGGCCGAACCGGAAGCTCCCCCACCGGCGCCCGAGCGCCCCCTCGGGCGCCGGAACCCCCTCCTCGGGGCCCTGATCTCGAATCCTTAAGCCTTGAACTATCCCTCTCGGCCGCCGGGTCCACAGCCCGGCGCCAACTCGCGGCCCGGTCAAGCCAGTTCAGGCAGAAACCGCTCTCAGGAACGCTTACTCGACCCGCACGAGTTCCACTAATGTTCCCCTCGTCGCGTACACGGACCGCCCGGCCATGGCCGTCCCGTGCGCCCGCGACCTCCGCCTCCTCATGTGCCACGAGATGTGCCACGAAGAATGACCGAACCGCGTCCGCCATCGGCGACGCCGGGGGGAACCGCGCATGCCCGAAAGAAACACCGAGTCCGCTCCCGTCCCGTCCCCCCACCTCCCGAAGGTGTGGGAGACGGGCGAGACCCTGGACCAGTCCCCCATACCCGGGACACGCCGGCTCTGGCTGGCCGGAGCGCTGCTGCTGGCGGTCCTCGCCTCCACGGTGACCACGGTCGCCCTGCTGGACGAGGACAAACGGACCTCCGCGAAGGACCGCACGGAGAACACCTCCGCCCAGGACGAGCCGCTGCTGGTCGCTCCGCCCGTCGCCGCCACCGCGCCCAGCGGGAAGAGCGGGCTGGCCGCCGCCTCACCCTCCGTGAGCGCTCAGGACGGCTCCGCGTCGCCCGCCGAGCAGCGGGGCGGCGCCGACCCCGTACCGAAGCCGTCGAGTTCGAAGTCGACGCCCGCGTCCGGCGGGAAGCCTCCGGCGGCCAAGCCGTCGTCCGCGCGGAAGTCCGTGCAGTCGGTCAACTACCCCGACCGCCACTGGCGTGTCGACCACGACTCCGTGCGGCTCGACCGGGTGGACGCGCACGGCTCCTCCCGGACCGGGCAGGAGGCCTCCTTCAGGCTGGTCCCGGGCCTCGCCGACGCCGACTGCGTCTCGTTCTCGCTGGGGAACGGCCGCTATCTGCGGCACGCCCAGTTCCGGCTGCGAGCCGACCGCCGCGACGGCTCCGAGCTGTTCAAGAAGGACGCCACCTTCTGCCCGCGCCCGTCGGCGTTCTCCGGCGCCGTCATGCTGGAGTCGGTCAACTACCGCGGACGCTTCCTGCGCCACCGCGACTTCCGGCTCCGTCTGGACCCGTACGAGAACAGCCGTCTCTACCAGGCCGACTCGGCGTTCCGCCTGGTCAAGGGCCTGGGCTGAGCCGTACGACATCGAGCCGAGGCACCACGCACGCGGCCCCCGGCGCAATCGCCGGGGGCCGCACGTACGGACGGGTGCCAGGTGCTCAGACGTTGAAGCCGAGCGCCCGGAGCTGGTCACGGCCGTCGTCCGTGATCTTGTCCGGGCCCCACGGCGGCATCCACACCCAGTTGATGCGGAGTTCGTTCACGATGCCGTCCGTGGCGGACTTGGCCTGGTCCTCGATGACGTCGGTGAGCGGACACGCCGCCGACGTCAGGGTCATGTCGATCGTCGCGATGTTCGCGTCGTCGATGTGGATCCCGTAGATCAGTCCGAGGTTGACGACGTCGATGCCCAGCTCGGGGTCGACGACGTCGTACAGCGCCTCGCGGACTTCTTCCTCGGAGGCCGGTTTCATCTCGATGGTCTCGCTCATGCCGTCTTCCTCTCGGCGCCGGCCTCGCCCAGGGCCTGGGCCGTCGCGTCCTTCCAGGCCATCCAGCTCAGCAGTGCGCACTTCACGCGCGCGGGGTACTTGGAGACCCCGGCGAACGCGACCGCGTCCTCCAGGATCTCCTCCATCGCGTCGTCCGGCTCGATACGACCCTTGGACTGCATCAGCTCCAGGAAGGTCTCCTGGATCTTCTGCGCCTCGGCCAGGTCCCGGCCCACGAGCAGCTCGTTCAGCACGGAGGCGGAGGCCTGGCTGATGGAGCAGCCCTGGCCCTCGTACGAGACGTCACTGATCGTCGTGCCGTCGTACTTCACCCGCAGGGTGATCTCGTCGCCGCACGTCGGGTTGACGTGGTGCACCTCGGCGTCGCCGTCCCTCAGACCGCGCCCGTGGGGGTGCTTGTAGTGGTCCAGGATGACTTCCTGGTACATCGAATCAAGCCTCACGACTCAGCCAGCTCCTCAGCCGAAGAAGTTCCGTACGTGCTCCAGACCGTCGACCAGTGCGTCGATCTCGGCCGGCGTGGAGTACAGATAGAACGACGCTCGTGTGGTCGCAGGAATTCCGTACCGCAGGCAGACCGGCCGTGCGCAGTGGTGTCCGACCCGGACCGCGATGCCCTGTTCGTCGAGAACCTGGCCCACGTCGTGCGGGTGGATGTCACCCAGCGTGAACGAGATCGCCGCGCCGCGGTCCTCGGCGGTCGTCGGGCCGATGATGCGCAGGCCCGGGACCTCGGCGAACCGCTTCACCGCGTACTCGGTGAGCGCGTGCTCATGGGCGAGGATCCTGTCCATGCCGATCGCGCTCAGATAGTCGATGGCCGCACCGAGACCGACCGCCTGGGCGATCGGCGGGGTGCCCGCCTCGAACTTGTGCGGGGCGGGAGCGTAGGTCGACGAGTGCATCGACACCGTCTCGATCATCTCGCCGCCGCCGAGGAACGGAGGCAGGTCCTCCAGCAGCTCCTGGCGGCCCCAGAGGACGCCGATGCCGGTCGGGCCGCACATCTTGTGGCCGGTGAAGGCCACGAAGTCGGCCTGCAGGGCCTGGACGTCCAGCGGCATGTGCGGGGCGGCCTGGGAGGCGTCGATGCAGACCAGCGCGCCGACCTCCTGCGCACGGCGCACTATCGCCTCGACCGGGTTGACCGTGCCCAGGATGTTCGACACCAGCACGAAGGAGACGATCTTCGTCTTCTCCGTGATGATCTCGTCGATGTTGGACAGGTCGAGCCGGCCGTCGTCGGTGAGGCCGAACCACTTCAGCTTCGCGCCCGTGCGCTGCGCGAGCAGCTGCCACGGCACGATGTTGGAGTGGTGCTCCATCTCCGTGATGACGATCTCGGTCTCGTGGTCGACCCGGTAGGGCTCGTCGGCCCAGCCGAGCATGTTGGCCACGAGGTTGAGCGATTCGGAGGCGTTCTTCGTGAAGATGACCTCGTCGCGGCTCGGCGCGTTGATGAACGCGGCGACCTTGTCGCGCGCGCCCTCGTACAGCGCCGTGGCCTCCTCCGCGAGCACATGCACACCGCGGTGGACGTTGGCGTTGTACTGCTCGTAGTAACCACTGAGGGCGTCCAGCACCTGGCGCGGCTTCTGCGAGGTCGCCGCGTTGTCCAGGTACACGAGCTTCTTACCGTCGTGGACCTGGCGGTCCAGGATGGGGAAGTCCTTACGGATCGCCTCGTCAAGTAGTTGAGATGTTCCCGTGAGGAGGCCCGGCAGCTGCGTCACGCTGATGCTCCACCCTTCACGTACTTGTCGTAGCCCTCGGCCTCAAGCTGGTCGGCGAGCTCGGCGCCGCCGGACTCGGCGATGCGGCCGTTCGCGAAAACGTGCACGTGGTCGGGCTTGATGTAGCGCAGGATGCGCGTGTAGTGCGTGATCAGCAGGGTGCCGACCTCACCGCTCTCACGGACGCGGTTGACGCCCTCGGAGACGACGCGCAGGGCGTCGACGTCCAGACCGGAGTCGGTCTCGTCGAGGATCGCGATCTTCGGCTTGAGCAGCTCCAGCTGAAGGATCTCGTGGCGCTTCTTCTCGCCGCCGGAGAAGCCCTCGTTCACATTGCGCTCGGCGAAGGCCGGGTCCATGTTCAGCCGCTGCATGGCCTCCTTGACCTCCTTGATCCACAGGCGGAGCTTGGGGGCCTCGCCTCGGATCGCGGTGGCGGAGGTGCGCAGGAAGTTGGAGACGGAGACACCGGGCACCTCGACCGGGTACTGCATCGCCAGGAACAGGCCCGCGCGGGCGCGCTCGTCGACGGACATCTCCAGGACGTCCTCGCCGTCGAGGGTGACGGTGCCGCCGGTGATCGTGTACTTCGGGTGTCCCGCGAGCGAGTAGGCGAGAGTCGACTTGCCGGAGCCGTTCGGGCCCATGATGGCGTGCGTCTCGCCCTGCTTCACGGTGAGGTCGACGCCCTTGAGGATCTCCTTCGTGGCGTTGTCGGCCTCGACGGTGACGTGCAGGTCGTGGATTTCAAGCGTTGCCATGGGTTCCTCAGGACTCCTGGGTGAGGGAGACGAGTACGTCGTCCCCTTCGATCTTTACGGGGTATACGGGGACGGGGCGCGTCGCGGGAAGGCCGGACGGCTTGCCGGTTCTGAGGTCGAACGCGGAGCCGTGCAGCCAGCACTCGATCTGACAGTCCTCCACCTCGCCCTCGGAGAGCGAGACGTTCGCGTGCGAGCAGATGTCGTGGATCGCGAACACCTCCCCCTCGGTCTGCACGACCGAGACCGGCGTGCCGTCGAGTTCCACCCGTCTCGGGGTGTCCTCCTCCAGCTCGCTCAGCCCACAGACGCGTACGAAGGCAGTCATCAGACGGACGCCTCCAGCTCCTCGTCGATCCTGGCGAGAAGGCGTTCCTGGATGTCGGGGACGCGGATCTGCTGGACCAGCTCGGCGAAGAAGCCGCGGACCACCAGACGGCGGGCCTCGTCGGCCGGGATGCCGCGGGCCATCAGGTAGAAGAGCTGCTCGTCGTCGAAGCGGCCGGTCGCCGAGGCGTGTCCGGCGCCGACGATCTCGCCGGTCTCGATCTCCAGGTTCGGCACGGAGTCGACCCGGGCACCGTCGGTCAGAACCAGGTTGCGGTTCATCTCGTAGGTGTCCGTGCCCTCGGCGGCGGCCTCGATGAGGACGTCGCCGATCCACACCGCGTGGGCGCCGTCGCCCTGGAGCGCGCCCTTGTAGGCGACGTTCGACTTGCAGTGCGGGGTGTTGTGGTCGACCAGGAGGCGGTGCTCCTGGTGCTGGCCGGCGTCCGTGAAGTACAGACCGAACAGCTCGGCCTCGCCGCCGGTGCCCGCGTAGGCGACCCGCGGGTGGAGGCGTACGAGGTCGCCGCCGAAGGTGACCACGAAGGACTTGAAGGTGGCGTCGCGGCCGATCAGCGCGTTGTGCTGGCCGACGTGGACGGCCTTGTCGTCCCAGTCCTGGACGGAGACGACGGTGAGCTTGGCGCCGTCGCCCAGGACGTAGTCGACGTTGGCGGCCAGGACGGCGTCACCGGTGTGGTCGATGACGACGACGGCCTCGGCGAAGGCTCCCAGCTCGATGACCTGGTGGCCGTAGGCGACCCCGCCCGCGCCGTGCACGGCGATGCGGATCGGCTCGGTGAGGACCGTCTCCTTGGGGACGGTGACCACACCGGCCTTCTCGAACGCCGAGTAGGCCTGGGCGGCGATCCGGTCGACCGGGGTCGCCCGGCCGAGCCGCTCGTCGTCGCGGCCGACGGTCTCGACCGTGACGCCCTCGGGCGCCTCGATGTCGACCTTGACGCCGTCGCCGGTGGCGACCGCGGTGCCGTCGTGCAGCCCGCGCAGCCGCTCCAGCGGCGTGAACCGCCACTCCTCCTCGCGGCCGTGGGGGACGGGGAAGTCCGCCACGTCGAAGGACGGGGGCGCGCTCATGCGCGTGGCGACGGTCGACTCGGCGGCCACCGCGATCTGGCCGGCGGTCGTACTGCCGACCGGGATGTTCTGAGCCTCAGCCATGGCTGTCGGTCTGCTCTCTTCCTACGTCTACGTCAGAAATCTGGCGACTGCTCCGGGGGCGGGTCCTAGCCGACCGCGCCTTCCATCTGCAGCTCGATCAGCCGGTTGAGCTCCAGCGCGTACTCCATGGGCAGCTCCTTCGCGATGGGCTCGACGAAGCCGCGCACGATCATGGCCATCGCCTCGAACTCGGAGAGGCCGCGGCTCATGAGGTAGAAGAGCTGGTCGTCGGAGACCTTGGAGACGGTCGCCTCGTGCCCCATGGACACGTCGTCCTCACGAACGTCCACGTAGGGGTACGTGTCCGAGCGGGAGATGGTGTCGACGAGCAGCGCGTCGCACAGCACGTTCGACTTCGAGCCGTGGGCGCCCTCGCCGATCTCGACGAGACCGCGGTAGGACGTACGGCCGCCGCCGCGCGCCACGGACTTCGACACGATGTTCGAGGACGTGTTCGGCGCCATGTGGACCATCTTGGAGCCGGCGTCCTGGTGCTGGCCCTCGCCCGCGAAGGCGATGGAGAGGGTCTCGCCCTTGGCGTGCTCGCCCATCAGGTAGACGGCCGGGTACTTCATGGTGACCTTGGAGCCGATGTTGCCGTCGATCCACTCCATGGTCGCGCCCTCGTACGCCACGGCGCGCTTGGTGACCAGGTTGTAGACGTTGTTCGACCAGTTCTGGATGGTCGTGTAACGGCAGCGGCCACCCTTCTTGACGATGATCTCGACGACCGCGGAGTGCAGCGAGTCCGACTTGTAGATCGGGGCGGTGCAGCCCTCGACGTAGTGCACGTAGGCACCCTCGTCGACGATGATCAGGGTCCGCTCGAACTGGCCCATGTTCTCCGTGTTGATACGGAAGTAGGCCTGG
This sequence comes from Streptomyces liliiviolaceus, assembly GCF_018070025.1. NCBI lineage: Bacteria > Bacillati > Actinomycetota > Actinomycetes > Kitasatosporales > Streptomycetaceae > Streptomyces > Streptomyces liliiviolaceus. The sequence goes on along the minus strand of NZ_JAGPYQ010000001.1, from coordinate 3,899,317 downwards.
AGCGGGATCTCGACGTGCACGCCCTTCGGCACGTAGATGAACGAGCCGCCGGACCACACCGCGGAGTTCAGCGACGCGAACTTGTTGTCGCCGACCGGGATGACGGTGCCGAAGTACTCCTTGAAGAGCTCCGGGTGCTCCTTCAGCGCGGTGTCGGTGTCCATGAAGATGACACCCTGCGCCTCCAGCTCCTCGTTGATCTGGTGGTAGACGACCTCGGACTCGTACTGGGCCGCGACACCGGCGACGAGGCGCTGCTTCTCCGCCTCGGGGATGCCGAGCTTGTCGTACGTGTTCTTGATGTCCTCGGGCAGGTCCTCCCAGGACTGGGCCTGCTTCTCCGTGGAGCGCACGAAGTACTTGATGTTGTCGAAGTCGATGCCGGAGAGGTCCGAGCCCCAGTTCGGCATGGGCTTCTTGTCGAACAGGCGCAGGCCCTTGAGACGGAGCTTGGTCATCCACTCCGGCTCGTTCTTCTTGGCGGAGATGTCCCGGACGACGTGTTCGTTGATACCGCGCTTGGCAGAGGCACCAGCCACGTCGGAGTCGGCCCAGCCGTATTCGTAGTTGCCCAGACCCTCAAGCTCGGGGTGGGCGGTCTCCTCGATGGGGAGCGTCATGCGGGGTTCCTCCCGGCGGTACTTGCGGATGCGTTATCAGTGGTCTTGGAAGGCGTGGAGACTGGTGGAGCCTTGGAAATCTTCGGGGTGTGGGAAATCTTGGGGATGAAGGTCGTGCAGACGCCGTCGCCGTGGGCGATGGTGGCCAGCCGCTGCACGTGAGTACCCAGCAGCTGGGAGAAGAACTCGGTCTCCGCCTCGCACAGCTGCGGAAACTGCTCGGCGACATGGGCGACCGGGCAGTGGTGCTGGCAGAGCTGCTCACCGACCGGTGCGCTGCGCGCCGTAGCAGCGTACCCGTCCTCGCTCAGGGCCTTGGCCAGGGCTTCGGCCCGCTTCTCGGGAGCGGCGGACTCGACCGCCTCGCGGTAGGCGCCGGCCTGGGCGGCCATCCGGGCGCGGGCGAAGGCGACGAGCGCCCCCTCCCCGCCCTCGCGCTCGGCGATCCAGCGCAGGGCGTCCGCGGCGAGCTGGTCGTAGGACTGGTCGAAGGCGTCCCGGCCGCAGTCGGTCAGGGCGAACACCTTGGCGGGCCGTCCGCGCGTACGAGCGCCGTAGACCCGCTGTTCGCGGGGTTCCACGACGTCGTCGGAGACGAGGGCGTCGAGGTGCCGGCGGACGGCCGCCTGGGTCAGACCCAGCCGTCCGGCGAGATCGGCCACGGTCGACGGGCCGTGGTCCAGGATGGACCGCGCGACCCGGTTGCGCGTGGAGCGCTCCCCGGTCGCGAGTTCCTCCTGAGGGGCCCCCGTGGGGGTCTCCTGAGCCTCGCCGACGTATTTCACAACACCATTGTTGCGTAATTCCTCAGAGAGTGACAAGCCGCGTCCGCGCCCGATGGGGTGCGGTGCATCACTTAGGTAAACCTAATCTGACCTGCGGGAACGATCTTTGATCGATCAATTCGGTGGCATCGACCGGGGCCGTCGGCAAGACTGGCGAACCATGCCGACACCCCCTCCCACCGGCCCTCTCGTCACGCGCGCCACCCTCGCCACGGACCTGCGCGCCCTGGGCGTACGCCCCGGCGAGACGCTCCTCGTACATTCGTCACTGCGTTCCCTCGGATGGGTCAACGGAGGAGCGGTCGCCGTCGTCCAGGGACTCCTCGACGCACTCGGCCCCGACGGCACGCTCGTGGTCCCCACCCAGTCCGGCGACCTCTCCGACCCGGCCCTGTGGAGCAGCCCGCCCGTGCCCGAGGAGTGGTGGCCGGCGATCCGCGCCACGATGCCCGTGTACGACCCGCTCGTGACGCCCTCGCGCGGGGTGGGCGTGGTCCCCGAGACCGTGCGCTCCTGGCCCGGCGCCCTGCGCAGCGCGCATCCGCAGACCTCCTTCGCGGCCGTCGGCCCGGCCGCGGCGGCGATCGTCGAGGACCACGCGCCGGACTGCCGTCTCGGTGAGCACAGCCCGCTGGCGCGCCTGGAGGAGAAGGGCGCCCGGGTCCTGCTGCTGGGCGCGGGCTACGACACCTGCACCGGCTTCCACCTGGCCGAGTACCGGATACCCGCGCCCCGCGTCGAGGTGGGACGCCCGGTCCGCACCCCGCAGGGGCCCCGCTGGGAGACGGTCACGGAGGTCTCGATCAGCTCGGACGGGTTCGACACCCTGGGCGCCGACTTCGAGAGGGACCGGCCGGTCGTACGGGGCCGGGTGGGCGCGGCCGACGCACGGCTGTTCCCGCTGGCGGACGCGGTCGCCTACGCGGAGCGGTGGCTCGCGGTGCACCGTTCGCGCGAGGAGTGGATCACCGACAACGTGCCCCTCTCACGCGCCGCCCCGCGCGCCGTCCCGCGCCGCCCGTGACGCGCCCCGCCCTCATGTGCCCGCCCGGCCGTCCCTAGACTTGGCGACCATGCGAAGTGAGGCCGCCCATGCGAAGTGACCCCGTCGTCCAGGTCAGCGGTCTGGTGAAGCGTTACGGCGGGAAGACCGCCGTGGACGGCCTGGATCTGGTGGCCCGAGCGGGCATCACGGCCGTACTCGGACCCAACGGCGCGGGCAAGACGACCACCGTCGAGAGCTGCGAGGGATACCGGCGCCCCGACGCCGGAACGGTCCGGGTGCTGGGCCTCGACCCGGTGCGCGAGGCCCCGGCCCTGCGCCCCCGGATCGGTGTGATGCTCCAGTCCGGCGGCGTCTACTCCGGCGCCCGCGCCGACGAGATGCTCCAGCACGTGGCCAGGCTGCACGCGCATCCGCTGGACGTGGCCGCCCTCATCGAGCGCCTCGGCCTCGGCAGCTGCGGCCGGACCACGTACCGGCGGCTGTCCGGCGGTCAGCAGCAGCGCCTCGCGCTCGCCATGGCCGTCGTCGGACGCCCCGAGCTGGTCTTCCTGGACGAGCCGACCGCGGGCCTGGACCCCCAGGCACGCCGGGCCACCTGGGAACTCGTCCGCGAGCTGCGCGCCGACGGGGTCTCGGTGATCCTGACCACGCACCACATGGACGAGGCCGAGCAGCTCGCCGACGACGTGGCGATCATCGACGCCGGCCGGGTCATCGCGCAGGGCTCCCCCGAGGAGCTGTGCCGCGGCGGCGCCGAGAACACCCTGCGGTTCGGCGGGCGCCCCGGCCTGGACGTGGCCTCCCTCCTCAAGGCCCTCCCGGCGGACTCCACGGCGGCCGAGCTGACCCCGGGCTCGTACCGGGTGGGCGGCAAGATCGACCCGCAGCTGCTCGCGACCGTGACGAGCTGGTGCGCCCAGCACGGCGTGATGCCGGAGAAGATCTCCGTGGAGCGGCACACTCTGGAGGACGTCTTCTTGGAGCTCACCGGTAAGGAGCTGCGCGGATGAGCGCGGAAACGACGGGCACGGGGGCGGGAACGGACGCCCGGTCGACGGCCGCGGGCACCTACGCGCCGAAGCCGGGAGCGGCCCCGCTGCCCCGCATGATCGCGACGCAGGCGGCCCTCGAAACGAAGATGCTGCTGCGCAACGGCGAGCAGCTGCTGCTGACGGTGATCATCCCGACGCTGCTGCTCGTGCTGTTCAGCGCGGTGGACGTCGTCGACACCGGTGACGGCGAGGCCGTCGACTTCCTGGCGCCGGGCATCCTGGCGCTGGCCGTGATGTCGACGGCGTTCACCGGCCAGGCGATCGCGACGGGCTTCGAGCGGCGGTACGGCGTGCTGAAGCGGCTCGCCGTCTCCCCGCTGCCCCGCTGGGGCCTGATGACGGCGAAGAGCCTGTCCGTGCTGGTCACGGAGGTCCTCCAGGTGATCCTCGTGACGGTGATCGCCCTCGCGCTGGGCTGGTCCCCGCACGGCAATCCGTTCGCCGTGCTGCTCCTGCTGGTCCTCGGCACGGCGGCGTTCTCGGGGCTCGGTCTGCTGATGGCCGGGACGCTGAAGGCGGAGGCCACGCTGGCCGCCGCGAACCTGGTCTTCCTGCTGTTGCTCATCGGCGGCGGGGTGATCGTCCCGCTGGACAGGTTCCCGCAAGGAGCGCAGGACGTCCTCGGTCTGCTGCCGATCTCGGCCCTCTCGGAGGGGCTGCGGGACGTGCTCCAGCACGGGGCCGGGATACCCTGGGGCAATCTCGGGATCCTGGCCGTGTGGGCGGTCGTCGGTCTGGCGGCGGCCGGGCGGTTCTTCCGCTGGGAGTGACGGCCGGCGGTGACGGCGCGCGGCGGGCCGGAGGGGCCTCGTGAACGCGTGCACAAGCGGCCCCCTACGATGGAGCCGTGCCGAACGTGACCCGAGCGGACGCCGCTCAAGCCGTGCGCAACCCGCTCGCCTTCATCGCAGGGCGCTGGACCCCGTCCCCCCGGACGGTCCGGCGTGCCGCTCTCGCCGCGCTCGTCATGGCGGTGCTGATCGTGGTGACCGGTGGTGCCGTCCGGCTGACCGGCTCGGGCCTCGGCTGCCCGACCTGGCCCAAGTGCACCGACAACTCGCTCACCACGACGAGCGAGATGGGCGTGCACGGCGTCATCGAGTTCGGCAACCGCATGCTGACGTACGTGCTGTGCGCGGCGGTCGGCTGGGCGATCGTCGCCGCGCGCTCGCAGAAGCCGTACCGCCGCAGCCTGACCCGGCTCGGCTGGACGCAGTTCTGGGTCGTCATGGGCAATGCGATCCTCGGCGGGATCGTCGTCCTCGTGGGCCTGAACCCGTACACGGTCGCCGCGCACTTCCTCCTGTCCACCGCTCTCATCGCCGTCGCCACGGTGATGTGGCAGCGCACCCGGGAGGGTGACGACTCACCCCGTCCGCTGGTCGGCAAGCCGGTGCTGCAGATGGCGTGGATCCTGGTCGCCGCCACCGTCCTGCTGATCGCGGTGGGCACGGTCGTCACCGGCGCGGGCCCGCACGCGGGCGATTCGAGCGAGGTGCACCGCATCCCGCTGAACTGGGAGAACGTCACCAAGCTGCATGCCGTCCTGGCGTGGATCGTGGTGACGCTGGCCTTCGCGCTGTGGTTCGTCCTGAAGGCCGTCGACGCGCCCCGGGGCCCCCTGCACCGCACCCGCGATCTCTTCCTGGTGCTCCTCGCGCAGGGCGCCATCGGCTATGTCCAGTACTTCACCGATCTGCCGGAGGTCCTGGTCGGCCTCCACATGTTCGGCTCCTGCCTGGTGTGGATCGCCACGCTCCGCGTCCTGCTGTCGCTGCGGGAACGGCCGGAGACGGTGGCGGACCTGCCGGGCCAGTCGACGGAGTCGGCACTCAGCCGCACCTGACCCAGCAAGCACGGAGTACCTGACCCGTCACGTCTCAGGTGTACGCGGCCACGAGTCGGTCGATCGCCGGGCCGAGGAAATCCATGGTCAACTGCCCTCTGCGGGCCGTCCACCCCTGGATCTCCCGGACCTCCCTGAGCGGCGTCCCCGGCTCCGGGTACCGCCGCCCGCGGATGTCCGCGACCACCTCGACGGGCGCGCCGAGGCCGGGCAGCAGGTCCAGGGCCTCGCGCTTGGTGATCAGCCGGCCGTCCTTCAGGGTGATCGCGGCGCGCGCGTGGGTGGTCATGCCGACGTCGACCCACGCGTCCTGGGTCCAGTTGCCCGTACGGTCCACCTCGCGGCGCCAGAAGTCCCGCTGGTCCCGGACCACGAACGCGGCGAGTTCTTCGTCCGTCACCGGCGGCAGCAGGGTGTCGGGCCGCTCGCCGGACAGGACCAGTCCGAAGGTGTGCAGCTCGCGCCGGGTCACCGGGGTGACCGGCCGCTTGAAGAGCTGCTGGTGCGCCCAGGTGAGGTGCCGCCGCTCCGGATCGGCGGCGGTGCCGGGCGTCAGATAGCTGCAGTGCAGCTTGGCGACGAGCGGTTCGCCGCGCAGACGGGCGTGCAGCCGGGCCACCCGCCAGACCGTGCGCGCGGTGATCGGGCCGGCCAGGACCGCGATCAGGTCCAGGTCGCTGCGACCCTCCTGGTAGTCGTCGCCGCCCACGGAGCCGAGCGAGCCGTGTGCCCACACGGCCAGGGGGTCGAGGCCGCGCAGTTCGGTGCGGAAGCGGTCGAGGAGCCGGTCGGTGGCGTCGCTGCGAGTCATGCGCCCAGTCTGTGCATCTCACCGCACTCCGTACACCCGCTTCGCGTTGCCCGCCGCGATCAGTCCCGCGACCCGCTGCGCGTCGGCCAGCGACCAGGCGCCTTCGGCCACCCAGGCGCCGAGGACCCGGGCGAGCGCCTCGCGGAAGAGACGGGCGCCGACCACATGGAGTTCGGGCAGGCCGTGGGCCCCGCTGGAGAACAGGAGCTTGCCGAAGGGGGCGAGTTCCAGGATCTCCGAGAGGACGGCCGCCGCCCGCGCGCCGGTGCGGACGAGCGCGGCGCCCAGATCGGCGTACACGTGCGGGAACACCCCGGCGAGATGCGCCGCGTGGCGGTGGTACGGGTAGCCGTGCAGCAGCACCAGCTCGGTGCCGAGCCCCGCCGTGGCGCGGGCGAAGTCGGTGAGCAGCACGGGGTCGGTGCGGTCGATGCGCAGTCCGGGCTCGCCGAGCCCCGCGTGCAGCTGGAGCGGGCGGCCGGAGGCGACGGCGATCCACAGCAGGTGTCTGAGCAGCACCGGGTCGCTCAGCGCGCCGCCCACCCGGCGGCCCGCCAGCCAGCGGCCCGCGGCGCCCCGCACCTCGCCGGGTCCCGGCGGTTCGGGCGCGAGCGCGAGGCCGTGCCGAACGCCCGCCACCGAGGTGAAGGCCACGGCGGTCACGGCGGCCCCGTGCACCGACTCGGCGAGGTTGGCGAGGAACGACTCGACGGTGCCGGAGGTGTCGGCGACCTGCTCGGCGAGCAGTTCGAGCCGGACGATCTCGTGGGCGTCGGCGGCGCCCGTGGAGGCCATCTCGCCGGGTCCTGTCAGATCGCCGGGCAGCCCGGTGTCGACCAGATACGTCGTGATGCCGCTCCCCCGCAGCAGTTTGCGGCCCGCCTCCATGACGCCGAGTTCGCGGCGGCGTGCCAGATAGCGGGCGGGCGGGCAGTGCGGTTCGAGACCCAGGAGAGGGGGGCACCAGCGGCGTACGGCGAAACCGGTCTGGGTGTCGAAGAACGTGGTGCCGGCGGCGGGTGGGCCCTCGCCGCGGGCCAGGTGGGCCTCGAAGGTGCCGAGGCCCAGCTCCGTCCGCAGTACGCCGTGGCAGTACTGGTCCACCAGCGACGGCGTTTCGATCATCCGGACCTCCCCCACGTTCGGCTCCGCCTTGTGCAGGGCCTAACGGGGTAGGTGCGTTGTCGGGTGCGGGTCCGCTTGGGCTGGTCGCGCCCACGCGGCGGAGCCGCACATGTCACAGCCCCGCGCCCCTGAGGGCGCCCTTCGGGGCGCTGTCAACCGTTGCTGGGGCCGCCCACCTGGATGCCCGCCATGCGGGTCCACTCGTACGGGCCCGTCCTGACCTTGTTGGCGAAGTCGCCGTCGAAGTCCTCGTGGACGGTGATGCCGGACTGCTTCACGGCTTCCTCGGCGAGGGCATAGGTGGGGGCCACGAGGTCGCCCCACTCACCGTCCTCCCCCACGAGCACGATCCGGGCCCCCTTCTGCCCCAGATACGCGACCTGCCCCTCGGCCCCGCCATGAGCCTCGGCGAAGGAGGAAATCTGCTTGACGAGCTTCCCCACACGCCGCCCGCCACCGTCAACCTGCTGAGTCTCTGCCATACCCAGGATGCTACCGACGAGTAGCCCATATGGCGACGCCCACCCCCACAACCAGGGGCGCGGGGAACGGCGCAGTCTTTTGCTTTTAGGGGCGCGGGGAACTGCGCGACAAGCCCCCACCGGGCGGCCACCCGACAACGAGCCTCGGCCACCCCACCCCCACGCGGAGCGTCACCGCAAGAAGGGGTCCACCGCAACCGCCACGAACAGCAACGACACATATGTGATCGACCAGTGGAACAGCCGCATCTCCTTCAGCTTCGCCCCCACGGCCCCACCCTTGGCCCGCGCCTGCAACCCGTGCGCCTCCCAGAGCCAGAACCCACCCGTCACGACGGCGACCACCGTGTAGAACCACCCGGTGTAGCCGAGCGGGGTGAGCAGCAGGGAGACCCCGACCATGGCCCAGCTGTAGAGGACGATCTGCCGCGCGACGACCTTGTTGGAGGCGACGACGGGCAGCATCGGCACGCCCACGCGCGCGTAGTCGTCCTTCACCTTCATGGACAGCGGCCAGTAGTGCGGCGGCGTCCAGAAGAACATGACGAGGAAGAGGATGACCGGCGCCCACGACATGGAGTTCGTGACGGACGACCAGCCGATGAGGACGGGCAGACAGCCGGCGATCCCGCCCCACACGATGTTCTGCGACGTACGCCGTTTGAGGATCATCGTGTAGACGACGACGTAGAAGAGGAGGGCCCCCAGCGACAGCCAGGCGGACAGCCAGTTGACCGTGAGGCCGAACAGGAGCGTGGACACCACGGCCAGCGTGATGCCGAAGGCGAGGCACTCGCGGGGGCTCACCATGCCGGTGACGAGCGGGCGCTGCGACGTACGTTCCATGAGCGCGTCGATGTCACGGTCGATGTACATGTTCAGCGCGTTGGCGCCTCCGGCGGAGAGGTACCCGCCGAGGCAGGTGAGGAGCACCAGCTTCAGGTCGGGCACCCCCTGCTGCGCCAGGAACATCACCGGCACGGTGGTGATCAGCAGCAGTTCGATGATCCGCGGCTTGGTGAGAGCGACGAACGCCATGACCCGGGCCCCGAACGGCCGGTGGTTCGTGCCCTGACTCGTCCCACCGACTACTCCCGCTGGACGGGATTCAACGGCCGTCACGCACACCCCTGACAGAGACATCCCAGCGAGCCCCGGGTGTGAACTCCCGGTAAAGGCTCGCGCGTACCACGCCACTGTAGACGTTGCCCAGACCCCGGCCTCGGCGGGGGTCCGCTCGTGTTGAAAGGGTCCCGCGACGGACTGATCGGCTTCTGATTGAGCAGTCGGATCACCGGCTCCGTATTCACTTGCCGAATACGGAACCCGCCGGTCGGGAGGCGGAAGAGGGCAAGTCCCGGCAGTCTGGAATGACTCGAAAAAATGCGCGTTGCCACGGGGGTAGGCTCGACAGCGAGCCGGTGGGCGCCACGTGCACCGGCATTCGACATGTGCAACATGTGGAGAGGAGCCCTGACCCAGGGTGAGCACCAAGCCGACCACAACAGACATCGAGTGGACCGAATTGGACCAGCGGGCGGTCGACACGGCCCGCATCCTGGCCGCCGACGCCGTACAGAAGGTCGGCAACGGCCATCCGGGTACGGCGATGAGTCTGGCGCCAGCCGCGTACACCCTCTTCCAGAAGGTGATGCGGCACGACCCGGCGGACGCCGACTGGACCGGTCGCGACCGATTCGTGCTGTCCGCCGGCCATTCGTCCCTGACTCTCTACACGCAGCTGTACCTGGCCGGCTTCGGCCTGGAGCTGGACGACCTGAAGTCGTTCAGGACGTGGGGTTCGAAGACCCCGGGACACCCCGAGTACGGGCACACCACCGGTGTGGAGACGACGACCGGGCCGCTCGGCCAGGGTGTCGCCAACGCGGTGGGCATGGCGATGGCCGCCCGCTACGAGCGTGGTCTGTTCGACCCGGAGGCGGCCCCCGGCACCTCCCCGTTCGACCACTTCGTCTTCGCGATCGCCGGTGACGGCTGCCTCCAGGAGGGCATCTCCGGCGAGGCGTCCTCGATGGCGGGCCACCAGAAGCTCGGCAACCTGGTCCTGCTGTGGGACGACAACCACATCTCGATCGAGGGCGACACCGAGACGGCCGTCTCCGAGGACACCCCCAAGCGGTACGAGGCCTACGGCTGGCACGTCCAGCGCGTGGAGCCGCAGGAGAACGGCGACCTCGACCCGGCCGCCCTGTACGCGGCGATCGAGGCCGCGAAGGCGGTCACGGACAAGCCGTCGTTCATCGCGATGCGCTCGATCATCGCCTGGCCCGCCCCGAACGCGCAGAACACCGAGGCCGCGCACGGCTCGGCGCTCGGCGACGACGAGGTCGCGGCCACCAAGCGGGTCCTCGGCTTCGACCCGGAGAAGTCCTTCGAGGTCGCCGACGAGGTGCTGGCGCACTCCCGCAAGGCGCTCGACCGCGGCCGTGAGGCCAAGGCCGAGTGGGAGAAGGGCTTCGCCGCGTGGCGGACCGCCAACCCGGAGCGCGCCGCCGAGTTCGACCGCATCGCCGCGGGCGAGCTGCCGGCCGGCTGGGAGGAGAAGCTCCCGGTCTTCGAGACGGGCAAGGGCGTCGCCACGCGTGCCGCGTCCGGCAAGGTCCTCCAGGCGCTCGGCGCGGTCGTCCCCGAGCTGTGGGGCGGCTCGGCCGACCTCGCGGGCTCGAACAACACGACGATCGACAAGACGAGCTCGTTCCTTCCGGCGGGCAACCCGCTGCCGGAGGCGGACCCGTACGGCCGCACGATCCACTTCGGTATCCGCGAGCACTCGATGGCCGCGGAGATGAACGGCATCGCGCTGCACGGCAACACCCGTATCTACGGGGGCACCTTCCTGGTGTTCTCCGACTACATGCGCAACGCCGTGCGGCTGTCCGCGCTGATGCACCTGCCGGTGACGTACGTGTGGACGCACGACTCCATCGGTCTCGGCGAGGACGGCCCCACCCACCAGCCGGTCGAGCACCTGGCCTCGCTGCGCGCCATCCCGGGCCTGAACGTCGTGCGCCCGGCCGACGCCAACGAGACCGCGATCGCGTGGCGCGAGATCCTGCGCCGCTACACCAAGGTCTTCGGCAAGGGCGCCCCGCACGGTCTCGCGCTGACCCGTCAGGGCGTACCGACGTACGACGCCGACGAGAACGCGGCGAAGGGCGCCTACGTGCTCTTCGAGGCCGAGGGCGGCGAGCCCGAGGTCATCCTGATCGCCACCGGTTCCGAGGTGCACGTGGCCGTCGAGGCGCGTGAGCAGCTCCAGGCGGCCGGCACCCCGACGCGGGTCGTGTCCGTGCCGTGCGTGGAGTGGTTCGACGAGCAGGACCAGGGGTACCGGGACTCGGTGCTTCCTCCGTCCGTCAAGGCGCGTGTAGCGGTCGAGGCCGGTATCGGTCTGACCTGGCACCGCTTCGTCGGGGACGCGGGCCGCATCGTTTCCCTGGAGCACTTCGGTGCTTCGGCCGACGGCAAGGTCCTCTTCCAGGAGTTCGGCTTCACTGCCGAGAACGTCGCGAACGTCGCCAAGGAATCGCTCGCCGCAGCCAAGCGCTGACGCCGGCAGCTCACGCTGACATACGACACGTAGGAGATGCATTTTCCATGACAGACGCACTCAAGCGCCTCTCCGAGGAAGGCGTCGCGATCTGGCTGGACGACCTGTCGCGCAAGCGGATCACGTCCGGCAACCTCGCCGAACTGATCGACCAGCAGCACGTCGTGGGCGTCACCACCAACCCGTCGATCTTCCAGAAGGCGATCTCGCAGGGCGACGGCTACGACCAGCAGCTGTCCGACCTCGCCGCCCGCAAGGTCACGGTCGAAGAGGCCATCCGCATGATCACGACGGCGGACGTCCGTGACGCCGCCGACATCCTGCGTCCGGTCTTCGACGCGACGCAGGGCCAGGACGGCCGGGTCTCGATCGAGGTCGACCCGCGACTGGCGCACAACACCAAGGCGACCGTCGCCGAGGCCAAGCAGCTCGCCTGGCTCGTCGACCGGCCGAACACGCTCATCAAGATCCCGGCGACCAAGGCGGGCCTGCCCGCGATCACCGAGACGATCGCGCGGGGCATCAGCGTCAACGTCACGCTGATCTTCTCCCTTGAGCGCTACCGCGAGGTCATGGAGGCGTTCGTCTCCGGCCTGGAGAAGGCCCAGGCCGCCGGCCTCGACCTCTCCAAGATCCACTCCGTGGCGTCCTTCTTCGTGTCCCGGGTGGACACCGAGATCGACAAGCGGCTGGACGCGCTGGGCACCGACGAGGCCAAGGCCGCCCGCGGCAAGGCGGGTCTCGCCAACGCGCGGCTGGCGTACCAGGCGTACGAGGAGGTCTTCACCTCGGACCGCTGGAACGCCCTGGACAAGGCGCAGGCCAACAAGCAGCGTCCGCTGTGGGCCTCGACCGGCGTCAAGGACCCGGCCTACAAGGACACCCTGTACGTCGACGACCTGGTCGCGCCGAACACGGTGAACACCATGCCGGAGGCGACCCTGTTCGCCGCCGAGGACCACGGCAAGATCACCGGCAACACCGTCGCCGGTACGTACGAGCAGGCCCGTGCCGAACTCGACGCGGTCGAGAAGCTCGGGATCTCGTACGACGACGTGGTCCAGCTTCTGGAGGACGAGGGCGTCGAGAAGTTCGAGGGCGCCTGGAACGACCTGCTCAAGTCGACCGAGGCGGAGCTCCAGCGCCTCGCCCCCTCGGAGGGCTGAAATCTTGTCAAGCAGCAATCCGCTGCGTGACCCGGCGGACCGACGGCTCCCGCGTATCGCGGGGCCGTCGGGCCTCGTCATCTTCGGGGTCACGGGCGATTTGTCCCGTAAAAAGCTCATGCCTGCTGTTTATGACCTTGCCAACCGCGGCCTGCTGCCGCCGGGCTTCTCCCTCGTCGGCTTCGCGCGCCGCGAGTGGGCGAACGAGGACTTCGCCCAGGAGGTCCACGACGCCGTCAAGGAACACGCCCGTACGCCGTTCCGCGAGGAGGTCTGGCAGCAGCTCATCCAGGGGATGCGCTTCGTCCAGGGCACCTTCGACGACGACGACGCGTTCGAGCGGCTGCGCGAGACGATCGGCGAGCTGGACAAGGCGCAGGGCACGGGCGGCAACTTCGCCTTCTACCTGTCCGTGCCGCCGGGCGCGTTCCCGGTGGTCATCCAGCAGCTGAAGAAGCACGGCCTCGCCGACCAGACGAGCGGCTCCTGGCGGCGCGCGGTCATCGAGAAGCCCTTCGGCCACGACCTCAAGTCGGCCGAGGACCTCAACTCCACCGTCGAAGAGGTCTTCGCCCCGGACCAGGTCTTCCGCATCGACCACTACCTGGGCAAGGAGACGGTCCAGAACATCCTGGCGCTGCGCTTCGCCAACCAGATGTTCGAGCCGATCTGGAACCGGTCGTACGTCGACCACGTACAGATCACGATGGCCGAGGACATCGGCATCGGCGGCCGGGCCGGCTACTACGACGGCATCGGCGCCGCCCGTGACGTCATCCAGAACCACCTGCTCCAGCTGATGGCCCTCACGGCCATGGAGGAGCCCTCCTCCTTCGACGCGGACGCGCTCGCCGCCGAGAAGACCAAGGTGCTCGGCGCGGTGAAGCTGCCCGGCGACCTCGGCGAGAACACGGTCCGCGGCCAGTACGCCGAGGGCTGGCAGGGCGGCGAGAAGGCCGTCGGCTATCTCCAGGAAGACGGTATCGACCCCAAGTCGAAGACCGACACGTACGCGGCGATCAAGGTGGAGGTCGACAACCGCCGCTGGGCGGGCGTCCCCTTCTACCTGCGCACCGGCAAGCGGCTGGGCCGGCGGGTCACCGAGATCGCCGTCGTCTTCCAGCGCGCCCCGCACTCCCCCTTCGACCACACGGCGACGGAGGAGCTGGGCCAGAACGCGATCGTCATCCGCGTCCAGCCCGACGAGGGCATCACGGTCCGCTTCGGCTCCAAGGTGCCCGGCACCTCCATGGAGATCCGGGACGTGTCGATGGACTTCGCGTACGGCGAGTCGTTCACCGAGTCCAGCCCCGAGGCGTACGAGAGGCTGATCCTCGACGTCCTCCTCGGCGACTCGAACCTCTTCCCGCGCACCGAGGAGGTCGAGCTGTCCTGGAAGATCCTCGACCCGATCGAGGAGTACTGGGACAAGCACGGCAGGCCCGCGCAGTACCAGTCGGGCACGTGGGGGCCCGTCGAGGCCGACGAAATGCTCAAGCGAGACGGACGGAGCTGGCGTCGGCCATGAAGATAGATCTCACGGACACCACGGCCAGCAAGATCAACAAGGCGCTCGTGAAGGGCCGCCGGGCCATCGGCACACCGGCTGTCGGCATGGTGCTCACCCTCGTCATCGTCACCGACGAGGAGAACGCCTACGACGCCCTGAAGGCCGCCGACGACGCCTCGCTCGAACACCCCTCGCGCACCCTCGTCGTCATCAAGCGCGTCTCGCGCTCGCCCCGCGACCGCACGAAGTCGCGCCTGGACGCCGAGGTACGGGTCGGCGCGGACGCGGGCACCGGCGAGACGGTGATCCTGCGCCTGTACGGCGAGGTCTCGGACCACGCCCAGTCCGTCGTCCTGCCCCTGCTGCTCCCCGACGCGCCGGTCGTCGTCTGGTGGTCGGTCGACGCGCCCCGCGATCCGGCGGGCGACCCGCTGGGCGCCCTGGGCCAGCGCCGGGTCACCGACAGCTACGCGGCGGAGAAGCCCGTCGAGGAGCTGAAGGCCCGCGCCGAGAGCTACGAGCCGGGCGACACCGACCTGGCATGGGCGCGGATCACCCCGTGGCGTTCCATGCTGGCCGCCGCCCTCGACCAGGTCGACTGCGAGGTCGTCTCCGTCGAGGTGGCGGGCGAGGAGGCCAACCCGAGCGTCGAGCTGCTCGCCATGTGGCTCGCCGACCGCCTCCACGTGCACGTACGCCGTGCCGTGTCCGCCGGTCCCGGGCTGACCCAGGTCCGCCTGGAGACGACCGGCGGCCCCATCACCCTGCACCGCTCGGACGGCGCGATGGCCACCCTGGCCCTGCCCGGCCAGCCGGACCGCGCGGTGGCGCTCAAACGCCGCGAGACGTCCGAGCTGCTCGCGGAGGAGCTGCGCCGGCTCGACCCGGACGACACGTACGCGTCCGCGCTGCGGTTCGGGGTGGACCGGCTGGGCGGCATCCAGTCGGCCTCGCAGCGGCCCGAGGCGGCCACCTGGACGCCGGGGGAACTCCCGGTGCGCCCGGTGCACGACACCTCGGAGCCGGCCGCGAAGCCGACGGGGGCAACGGCTTCGGCCTCACCCTCGGCCCCGTCCTCGTCCTCCTCCTCGGCGGGCGAGGGGGATTCGGCGCGCCCCACCCCCGCCCAGATGCCCCCGGTCAAGAAGGCGGACCCGCAGTGAGCACTCCCCAGCTGGTCGTCCACCGCGACAAGGACCTGATGGCCCAGGCCGCCGCGGCCCGGCTCATCACGAAGGTCGTGGACGCGCAGGCCTCGCGCGGTCATGCCTCGGTCGTGCTGACCGGTGGCCGCAACGGCAACGGCCTGCTGGCCGCGCTCGCGGCGGCGCCCGCCCGGGACGCCGTCGACTGGAGCCGGCTCGACCTGTGGTGGGGCGACGAGCGGTTCCTGCCCGAGGGCGACCCCGAGCGGAACGTCACCCAGGCCCGCGAGGCGCTCCTCGACGCGGTGCCGCTGGACCCGAAGCGCGTGCACGCCATGCCCGCGTCGGACGGTCCGTGGGGCGCGGACGTGGAGGCGGCGGCGGAGGCCTACGCGGCCGAGCTCGCGTCGGCCGCCGGGCCGGAGAACCACGCGTCCGTCCCGTCCTTCGACGTGCTGATGCTGGGCGTCGGGCCGGACACGCACGTGGCGTCGCTGTTCCCGGAACTGCCCGCCGTCCGTGAGACCGAGCGGACGGTGGTGGGTGTGCGCGGCGCACCGAAGCCGCCGCCCGTGCGGGTCACGCTCACGCTGCCCGCGATCCGGGCCGCGCGGGAGGTGTGGCTGCTCGCGGCGGGCGAGGACAAGGCGGAGGCCGCGGCGATCGCGCTGTCCGGCGCGGGTGAGATCCAGGCGCCGGCTGCGGGGGCGCTGGGGCGGGCCCGCACGCTGTGGCTGCTGGACGCGGCGGCGGCGTCGCAGCTGCCGCGCGCACTGTATCCGCCGGCTTCACCCTGAGGGACACGAAACGGGGCGGCAGGGGCGTTTTTCGCCCCCGCCGCCCCTACCCGTTCCCGTCCACGCATGGGGGCTCCGCCCCCTCGCCCCCGTTTGCGCAGTTCCCCGCGCCCCTGAAACCCCCTGGGGGCGCGGGGAACTGCGCAACGGGGGTGCGGGGGCGGAGCCCCTGCGTCAGTGACGGGAACGGGTAAGGGCGGCGGGGGCGAAAGAATGCCCGGCTATTTCACCGAGCCCGCCATAACCCCCTGCACAAAGTGCCGTTGGAATGCGAAGAAGACAACCACCGGCACCACCAGCGACAAGAACGCCCCCGGCGCGAGCACATCGATATTGCTTCCGAACTGCCTTATCTGCGACTGCAGTTCAACAGTCAAAGGCTGCGCGGAACTGTCCGCGAACAACAGCGCGACCAGCATGTCGTTCCAGACCCACAGGAACTGGAAAATGGCGAGACTGGCAAGCGCCGGCCGCCCCACAGGCAACACGAGCCGAGTGAAGATCCGCCACTCCCCACCCCCGTCCATACGCGCCGCCTCCAGCATCTCCTTCGGCATCTCCGCGAAGTAGTTCCGCAGCAGGAAGATCGCGAACGGCAGCCCGTACGAGACGTGGAAGAGGATGACCCCGGGAATCGTGCCGAACAGCCCCAGTTCGCCGAAGAGTTTGGCGACCGGCAGCAGCCCGATCTGCACGGGCACCACCAACAGCGCGACCACGACGAGGAAGACGGTGTCCCGCCCGGGGAAGTCGAGCCACGCGAACGCGTACCCGGCGAGCGCGGCGATGACGACGACGAGGAACGTGGTCGGCACCGAGATCAGCACGGTGTTCCAGAACGCCCGCGTCATCCCCGCATTGCCCAGCAGCGCCGAGTAGTTGTCGAAGGACAGCTGCCGGGGACTGGTCAGCACGGTCCACCAGCCGCCCGTCGCGGTGTCCTGCGCGGACCGCAGCGACGACAGGAAGAGGCCCGCGAGCGGGGTGAGCCAGACCAGGCCGATCACCACCAGGAACGCCTGGACCAGGCTGTTGCCGAGCCCCCGCCTGAGCGCGTTCATCGTTGACTCCCTCGGAAGCGGCGGACGTTGAAGACCATGGCGGGGATCACGAGCAGCAGGAGCAGGACGCCCAGCGCACTGCCGAGGCCCTGGTTGTTGCCGCCGCCGAAGGACACCAGCCACATCTGGGTGGCGAGCACGGTGGCGTCCTCCTGCACGGGTCCCGGCGCGATGATGTAGACGAGGTCGAAGACCTTCATGACGTTGATGACGAGGGTCACGAAGACCACGGTGAGGACGGGCGCGAGCAGCGGCACGGTGATCCGCCGGAAGATCTGCCACTCGTTGGCGCCGTCCATCCGGGCCGCCTCCAGCGCGTCACGCGGCAGCGCGGCGAGCCCGGCGCCGATCAGCACCATGGCGAAGCCGGTCCAGATCCACAGGTAGGCGCCGATGATGGCGGGCGTGACGAGCGCGGGACCGAGCCAGGAGATTCCCTCGTACGGCGGGGCGAAGTTCGAGCCGGGCAGCCGCACGGTGTACGAGCCCGGGTCGAGGCCCTCGAAGCGGAAGGAGCCGTCGGCCGCGGTGGTGGCGCTCCCGACGGTCCTCCCGTCGCGCACCGCCTCGACGGCCATGCCCGGCAGCCCGCTCTCGGCCTTGTCGACCTCGCCCTGCTTCCCTCCCCCGCCGCGGGTGAAGTCCAGGTAGACGACACCGCGCACTTCGCCGGCCGCCGCCTTCCGTGCCGCCGCCGGGTACGCGGGCCGCGCGTCCGCGGGCAGGTCGTCGGCGCGCACACCGACCAGACCGAGCCCGACGGTCTCCCCCGGGGACACCCCGGCGGTCGTACCGTACGAACCGTCGGCGCCCTTCGTGAGGCCCTGGCCGTCGCGGGCGCGGGCGGTCGGGTAGGAAGACTCGCCCTTGAAGACGTCGTGGACGGAGACGACGGCCGCGTTCAGGACGCCCTTGTCGGGGTCCTCGTCGTAGGCGAGCTGGAAGATGATGCCCGCGGCGAGGAAGGAGACGGCCATCGGCATGAACAGCAGGAGCTTGAACGCCGTCGCCCAGCGCACCTTCTCGACCAGTACGGCGAGGACGAGGCCGAGGCCGGTGAGCAGGGTGGGCGCGATGACGACCCAGACGGCGGTGTTCCGGACGGCCTTGATGGTGGCGGGGTCGTGGAACATCTCGGTGTAGTTGTCGCCGCCCACGAACCGGTCTCCGGAGGCGTCGAAGAAGCTGCGGCCCACGGAGAACAGCACGGGATAGACGACCAGTGCGCCGAGCAGGAGCAGCGCGGGGAGGACGAAGACTAGGGCGACGACCCGGGCCCGGCGGCGCGCCCGCCGTCTGCGGTCGCGGTCGGTCTGCGAGGGGGACGGCGGACCCGTCTCTTCCGGGCCCGGCCCTTGCGGGTCCTTCAGGTCTCTCAGGTCTGTGGCGGTCATGGCGATCAGTCCTGGTACGCCTTGGCGGCGGCCTTCTCCAGCGCCGCGGCGGTCGCCTTCGGGTCGGACGGGTCGCGCAGGAAGTCCTGGAGGAGCTTCCACTCGCCCGCGCCCTTGGTGCCGCCGAACGCGGCCGGCGCCTGGTCCGACATGTCGAAGCGGACCGAATCGCCGGCGTCCACCAGGGACTTGGCGGTCTCGCGGGTGATGTCGTCGCCGTAGGAGGCGAGGTCGAGCTTCTTGTTCGGGGAGAGGAAGCCGCCGACCTCGGCCCAGACCGCGGACGCCTCGGGGGTCGCGAGGTACTCCAGGAACGCCATGGCGGCCTTCGGGCTCTTGCCGTCCTTCAGGACGACCGCCGCGTCGCCGCCGCTGACGACGGGCGCCTTGCCGTCGCCGACCGCGGGGAAGGGGAAGAAGTCCGCGTCCTCGCCGATCTTCTTGCCGAACTGGTCCTTGGCGACACCGGCCACGAAGTCGCCCTCGTAGACCATGCCCGCGGCGGGCTCGGGTCCGAAGACCTTCTCGACGGAGCCGGGGAAGTCGGTGTTCAGGGCGCCCTTCTGGCCGCCGGCTATCAGCTCCTTGTCCTTGAAGAGCTTGCCGAGGGTGGTGAGGGCGGCGACCACGCTCGGGTCGGTCCACTTGATCTCGTGGGCGGCGAGGGCGTCGTACTTCTCGGGGCCCGCCTGCGAGAGGTAGACGTTCTCGAACCAGTCGGTGAGGGTCCAGCCGTCCTGTCCGGCGACGGAGAAGGCCGCGAGGCCCGACTCGGAGACGGTCCGCCCCGCCTCCAGCATCGCGTCGTAGCTCGTCGGCGCCTCGACACCCGCCTCGTCGAGGGCGTCGGGGCTGTACCAGACCGTCGACTTGTGGGCGGCCTTGAAGTACAGGCCGTACAGGCTGCCGTCGACGCTGCCGTAGTTCTTCCACACGTCCGCGTAGTTGGCGTCGACGGACTTCCGCACGGTCCCGGACAGCGGCTTGAGCCAGCCCTCCTTCGCGAACTGCTGGAGGACGCCGACCTGCGGGACCATCACCACGTCGGGCGCGTTGCCGCCCTCGATCTTGCTGCCGACGACCGTGGAGACGTTGTCGCCGGTGGAGGTGAACTGCGTCTTGGCGCCGGTCTTCTCGGTGAAGGCGTCCAGGACCTTCTGGAAGTTCTTCTGCTCGCTGCCTGACCAGACTCCGGCCACGTTGATCGTCTGGCCGCTGAGCGGCTTGTCGCCGCCGCCCGCCGAGACGGGCCCGCCGCCTCCGCACGCGGTGGCACCGAGGGACAGGGCGAGGGCGGTGCAGCTCGCGAGCAGGGTCGTACGTCGTCGCATCATCGTCGATGTTCCTTCGTGAGAGCGGTGATCGAGGGGATGGCGGCCGGTGCGGCCGGTTCAGGGGTTGGTGCAGTCGCTGATCCACCAGGCGGCCGTCGAGCCGGGCAGGACGCCGGGCGCGCAGGGACCGCTGGACAGCAGGGGGGTGCCGGCGACCGGCGCGGGCGTCGGTGACGTACCGAAGTTGACGGCGCAGATCAGGCCGTCGCCGCGGACGAAGCCGAGGACGCCGGGCGGGGTGTCAAGCCAGCGCAGCGGACCTTCGCCCAACTGGGGCATTCCGGCGCGCAGCTGGAGTCCGTCGCGGTAGAGGTGCCAGAAGGAGCGGGTGTCGGCGAGGGCGCGGTCGGTGGCGTACTCCGCGAAGTAGGCGGGCTGCGGCAGCCACGGTTTGGCGCTCTCGGTGCCGGTGGTGAAGCCGAACGGCGAGGCGTGCCCCGACCACGGCAGCGGCACCCGGCAGCCGTCGCGGACCCGGGCCCGGCTGCCGGTACGGCGGTAGATCGGGTCGGTGAGTACGTCGTCCGGCAGATCGACGACCTCGGGCAGCCCCAGCTCCTCCCCCTGGTAGATGTACGCGGCGCCGGGCAGCGCCAGCATCAGCAGCGCGGCGGCGCGGGCGCGGGCGGCGCCCAGACCGCTGCCGTCGGAGCCGAGTTCGCCGTAGCGGGTGACCGTGCGGACCTGGTCGTGGTTGTTGAGGACCCAGGTGACCGTGGAGCCGGTGCCCGCGATGTCCTGCATGGCCTCCGAGATGACCTTGCGGAAGGCGTCGGCGTTCCAGGACGCGCTGAGCAGGTCGAAGAAGAAGGCCTGGTGCAGTTCGTCGTGGCGTACGTAGTGGGCGTGTTCGCGGGCGGAGGGCACGGAGACCTCGCCGACGAGCAGCCGCTCCCGGCCGTCGCGGACGGTGTACTCCTCGCACACCGACCGCCAGTGCCGCCAGACGCCGTGCACCTCGGGCTGGTTCCAGGCGAGCGGGTTGACCGAGTCCCGGGTGCGGGCGTCGGCCATGGGGTCGGGCGAGTCGGGCAGGTCGGGGTGCTTGTAGAGGCCGGCGGCGACGTCGACGCGGAAGCCGTCCACGCCCCGGTCGAGCCAGAAGCGCAGGACGTGGTCGAAGTGGTCGCCGACCTCGGGGTTGCGCCAGTTCAGGTCGGGCTGCTCGGGCGTGAACATGTGCAGGTACCACTGGCCGGGCGTGCCGTCCGGCTCGGTGACCCGGCTCCAGGCGGGGCCGCCGAACATGGCGTACCAGTTGTTGGGCGGCTCCGCCCCGTCGGGGCCGCGGCCGTCGGCGAAGTGGAAGCGGGCGCGGGCCTCGCCGCCGGGCGCCCCGGCGAGCGCCTGGCGGAACCAGGGGTGCTCGCTGGAGCAGTGGTTGGGGACTATGTCGAGGAGCACCTTGATGCCGAGCCGCCGGGCGTCCGTCATCAGCAGGTCGAACTCGCCGAGGTCGCCGAAGAGCGGGTCGACGTCGCAGTAGTCGGACACGTCGTAGCCGTGGTCCTGCTGCGGCGAGGGGTAGAAGGGGCTCAGCCAGATCCCGTCGACCCCGAGCTTCTTCAGGTACGGCAGTCCGGCGCGTACCCCGGCGAGGTCGCCGATGCCGTCCCCGGTGCTGTCGAGGAAGCTGCGGACGTAGACCTGGTAGATCACTGCGTCGCGCCACCAGCGGTGCATGTCGATCGTCACCCGTTGACCCGTCTGTGCGTGCTCCGGTTATGCATGCATGTTAAGTAGGCATGTCGTGTGAGTGTCAACGAGTAGACAGGGCCGTGCTGAAGGTTGGGGACGTATGTCCACACATTTCCGCCCCGAAAACGGCAGATGAGACGGGCGCGTTACCTAACATGTAACTACGATCCGACGATCGTAGGAATCAGCGGGCTCAGCCGCGTCGCGAGATGTCCGCCAGTTCGCGCGCCAGCCGCCGCACCGCGGCCTCGGGCGTCTGATGTCCGGTCATCGCGTCGTGCACCACGGCCTGCACGGCCAGGCTGACCTGGTCGTAGCGCGGACTCTTCGGGCGCGGCGCCGCCGCCAGGACGCTCGCGCGGAGCGTCGGCAGATAGGGGAACCGCCGGATCAGCTCCGGATCCCCGTACAGCGCGGCCCGCACGGGCGGCAGCGCACCCTTGGTGAGCACCTGACGCTGGGTCGCCTCGCTCGTGAGGTAGGCGATGAGCCGGGCGGCGGAGTCGGGATGCCGGGCGTGGGCGCTGACCGCGAGGTTGGAGCCGCCGAGCACGCTCGCGCCCGGCCCGTCGGGCCCGGGCAGCGGCACCGCGCCGACCTTCCCGGCGACCGGCGAACCCTTGGCGGAGGCACCCACATAGGCGTACGGCCAGTTGCGCAGGAAGAGGAGACGGCCGTCCTGGAAGGCCTGCTTGGACTCCTCCTCCTTGTACGTCAGCGCCTTCCGCGGGATCCAGCCGTCGCGTACGCCGCGGGCCAGGAAACCGATGCCCTCGCGTGCCGCCGCCGAGTTGACGGTGACGCGTTCGCCCTCGTCCCCGAGGATGGTGCCGCCCGCCGAGTAGACCGCCTCGGCCGCGTTCACGGTGAGCCCTTCGTAGGGCAGGAACTGGCCGGCGTACCCGTCGAGTCCGTACTTCGGAGCGATCGATCTCGCCTGTTCCTCCAGCTCGGCCCAGGTGCGCGGCGGAGCGACGCCCTCCTTGTCGAGGAGGTCCTTGCGGTAGAGGAGCAGCCCCGCGTTGGTGACATAGGGGACCGCGTACAGCCGTCCGTCGTAGGTCGCGGTGTCCACGACCGGCGGCAGGAAGCCGTCGAGCGGGAAACGGCCCGCGGGCAGCGGGGAGATCCAGCCCGCGGCGGCGAACTCCGAGGTCCAGGCGACGTCGATGTTCAGGACGTCGAAGCGGCCGCGGCCGTCGCCGCGCAGATCGGTGGCCATCTGGGCGTGGGTCTCGTCGGCGGAGTCCGGGAGTTCGACGAGGGTGACCCGCTCGCCGGGATGCGCACGGTTCCAGCCGTCCAGCAGCGGTCCCAGATAGCCGGTGAGATCGCCGGCGGTGGCCAGCGTGAGCGGGCCCCGGCCACCGCCGCGCGCCCCGTCGGCCTGGACGCCCGAGGCGACGTAACCGGTCAGAACCACCACCGCGACCAGGAGCCCCCTACCGGCGGCGTGGATCCACCGCATAGGTTCCTCCCTGGTACACCCGGCTGCCGGGCACCTTCGCCCGGAGTCAGAGGCCATGTATACCCGTTAGGTATGGGCGATACTAGGGCCCGCGGCACATTGGCCCCGGACCAGCGGGCCCGCGGCGCCTTTTTGAAGATCTACGGCGGAGGAAGGGGAGAGCACGAGTGCGGCTGCCCCTCCTGGCCCTGCTGGCGCGCGGTCCGGCCCACGGGTACGAGCTCAAGCAGGACCTTGAGCAACTGCTGGGTGCCGCGTACCCTCAGCCGAACGTCGGCCAGATCTATGTGACCCTCGGCCGCCTTGAGAAGTCGGGACTGATCGAGGGCGAGGAAGTCGAGCAGTCGAGCCGGCCCAACAAGAAGATCTACCACCTCACCGACGCCGGACGTGAAGCACTGCACGTCTGGTACGAGGAGACGGCGGACGAGCCGCGCGTACGGGACGAGTTCTTCATGAAGCTCGCCCTGGCACCGCGGACCGGACTGGCCGACCAGATCGTCCTGATCAACAAACAACGGCGCGAGTACCTGAACACCATGCGCAGTCTGTCGAAGCTCGCCGCGGCCGAGAGCCGGGACAACCGCATCTCCCAGCTGCTCATCGAGGGCGCCATGCTGCATCTGCAGGCCGACCTCGACTGGCTGGAACGCTGCCAGGAGGAGCTGGAATGAGCCGCGCCACTCCCCGCGCCGCGTCCCGTCACCCCGTTCCGTCGCCGCGCGCCGAGGACACCCCGCTCCTGCGGGCCGAGGGCCTGGTCAAGACCCACTACGGCGAGGGCGCCCCCGCGCACGCCGTACGGGGCGTGGACCTCTCCGTGCGGCAGGGCGAGTTCGTGGCCGTCACGGGCCCCTCGGGCGCCGGGAAGTCGACACTGCTGCATCTGCTCGGCGGGCTCCAGCGGCCCGGCTCCGGCAGCCTCTGGCTGGACGGCGAGTGCACCGACGCCTACAGCGAGGCCCGCTGGGCGGTCGAGCGCAGGCGCCGGATCGGCATCGTCTTCCAGTTCTTCAACCTGGTCTCGAACCTGTCGGTCGCCGACAACGTCGAGCTGCCCGCCCTGCTCGCCGGCCTCTCCCCCAAGCAGGCGCGCGCCGAGCGCGAGCTGCTCCTCGACGAGCTGGGCCTCGCGGGCAAGGAGCGCAGCATGCCCGGCGAGCTGTCCGGCGGCGAGCAGCAGCGCGTCGCACTGGCCCGCGCCCTGGTCAATCATCCGCAGTTGCTGCTGGCCGACGAGCCCGCGGGCAGCCTCGACAGCAAGGGCACCCGCGAGGTGACCCGGCTGCTGACCCGGTTCCACCGGCGCGGCCAGACGATCGTGCTGGTCACGCACGACGCGCGGCTCGCGAGCGCCGCGGACCGGGTGATCAGCTTCTTCGACGGCCGGATCGCCGACGACGCGGCCCTCGACACCGCGCCCGCCCGCGGCACCGGGATATCCGGCGTGCTGGAACTGAGGGACTGAGCGGCGTGCGGGCCACTCTGCGCTGGGCGCACGCCGATCTGCGCTCGCACCGCGGCGAGGCGCTGTTCATCGTGCTCGCCACCGCCGGGATCGTCGCCTCGCTGCTGCTGGCCACGGCACTGTTCGGGTACGCGACCAACCCCTGGCAGCGGGTCTTCACCCAGTCGCAGGGCGCGCACGTCTGGATCCACACCGGCCCCTCCGCCGACGCGGCCGGACTCGCCGAACTGGACGGGGTCGCGTCCGTCGCGGGCCCGTACCCCACCGCCGCCGCGACCCTCGCCTCGCGCGGCACCCGCGCCTCCGTCGAGCTGCGCGGCACCGTCGACCGGCCCGCGACCGGCCGTCCGCTGCTCACCTCGGGCCGCTGGCTCGACTCCGGCGTCCCGGACGGTGTGGTGCTGGAGAGCGGCCTCGCGCGGGCGCTGTGGGCCGAGCCCGGGGACACGCTCACCGTGCCGGGCACGGACCGGACGCTGACCGTGCTGGGCATCGCGGACAGCGCCGAACCCCGCTACAGCCCCGGTGAGCGGCCGGGCCTCGTCTGGGCGCCGCCCGCCGCCGTCCAGCGCACCGACGGCCGCGGCGGCCAGGTGACCGGGCTGCGGCTGACCGACCCCGACGACACGGACTACGCCGTCCAGCGTGCCGTCACCCTCCTCGGCGCCAAGGCCGTCACCGACGTCTCCAACTGGCAGCAGGCCCGGGCCGAGGCGCAGGGCGGCAACCGGCTGCTCGGCCAGGTCCTCGGTCTGTTCGGCCTCGCCGCCCTGCTGGCCGCCGCGCTGGCCGTGCACGGCGCGATCGGCACCCGCATCCGCGGTCATCTGCGGGACATCCCGGTCCTGAAGGCGATCGGTTTCACCCCGGGCCAGGTGGTCCGGATCTTCCTGCTCCAGCATGTGGCGTTCGCGCTCCTCGGGGCCGTGCTCGCCGCGGCCCTCATCCAGGCCCTGGGCAGCCGGACACCGGGGCGCCTCGGGGACGCGGTCGGGGTGTGGCAGGGCCTGCCGGGGCACACGGCCGCGCTCCTCGGCGTACCCCTGGCCGTGGTGCTGTTCATCGCCGCGACGACCGGACTCGCGGCCTGGCGCGCCGGGCAGGTGCCTCCGGTGCCGGGGCTGCGGGCCGCGGCACCGCACGGCGGCGGTCTTTCCGCTCTGTCGCGCCGGGCGCTCGGGCTGCGGCTGCCGTCGGCGCTGGTCCTGGGCTGGCACAAGGCGTTCACGCGCCGGCCGCGCTCGCTGGCCGCGGTGGCCCGCCTCGCGCTGCCGCTGCTGCTGATCGTCGTGGCGATGAGCGCCTGGACCACCATCGACCGCTTCCAGCACAGCCCGGACCGCATCGGCCTCGCGGCGGCGCTCACGGTACGGGCCGACGCCTCCCTGACCGACGCGGACGTACGGGCCCTGCTGGCCGGCAATCCGCAGGTCGCCGCGGTCCATCCGGGCGTCGAGGTGGCCGCGCTGGTCCCGGGCCAGACGGGCACGATCGCGTTGCGCGGGCTCGGCACCCGCGCGGACCCCTATCCGTTCGCGCTGGCCGAGGGGCGTGCCGCGCACGGCCCCGACGAGGCGGTGGCCGGTCAGGGGCTGCTCGACCTGCTGGACGTACGGGTCGGGGACTGGGTGCGGATGACGGTCGGCGCGCAGCCGCAGATCCTGCACATCGTGGGGCGCAGCATCGAACCGGAGAACGGCGGCCGGGTCATCTCCACCTCGCTCGACACCCTCCGGGAGAACGACCCGGGGCTCGAAGCGGCGCTCTACCAGCTCCAGTTGCGACCCGGCGCCGACCCGCACCGGGTGGGCGCCGAGCTGACCGAGGCCGCGCACGGCGACCTCAGCGCGCACGCCGTGCCCAACCCGGCCGACGGGCTCTCGCCGCTGCGCGGGGTCGTCGTGGGAATCATCGCCGTGCTGGCCCTGATCGGTCTCATCGAACTGCTCACCGCGATCGGCGGGACGGTCCGCGAGGGCGAGCGGGATCTGCTGGCGCTGAAGGCGATCGGGCTGACCCCGCGGCAGATCACCGCGATCACGGTGACGGCCACGGGGTGCACGGCGCTGGCCGCGGTCGTCGTCGGTACGGCGCTGGGGGTGCCGCTGGCGCGCTGGCTGATCGACGCGCAGGGGCGGTCGAGCGGGATCGGTGCGGGGATCGCGCAGGGGCCGTCGCCGGCGCTCCTCGCGCTCTTGGCCACGGCCGCGGTCCTGGGCGCCGCGTCCCTCGCCGCACTCCCCGCCTCCCGAGCGGCCCACCACCGCCTCGCGGACACGCTCAGCGCGGCGGCCTGAACCCGCACTGGGGTCCGGCCGTACGGTGCGGGCCCGGTGGGGGCTTGTCGCGCAGTTCCCCGCGCCCCTCAAAAACGGGGCTGCGCCCCAGTTTTTGCCCCTTCAGGGGCGCGGGGAACTGCGCGAACGGCCCCCACCGGCCCGCAGCCGAAGACGCAGGCCGGGGCGCAGGTGAGGAACCGACCCGCTAACGCCCGCGCAGCGACCGGTACAGGCTCACCAGCGCCTTCGTGGACCCGTCCAGACCAGCCACATCCGCCCCCTCCGTGAGCGCCGGCTCAACCCGCTTCGCGAGCACCTTCCCCAGCTCGACCCCCCACTGATCGAAGGAGTCGATGTTCCAGACAGCCCCCTGCACGAACACCTTGTGCTCGTACAGCGCGATCAGCTGCCCGAGGACCGACGGCGTCAAAGAACGCGCGAGGACCGTAGTCGTCGGATGATTCCCCGCGAACGTCTTGTGCGCCACCAACTCCTCGGCAACCCCCTCCGCCCGCACCTCCTCCGGCGTCTTGCCGAAGGCCAACGCCTGGGTCTGCGCGAAGAAGTTGGCCATCAGCAGATCGTGCTGCGCCTTGAGCCCGTCGCTCAGCTCGGCGACCGGCTCGGCGAAGCCGATGAAGTCCGCGGGGATGACCTTCGTACCCTGGTGGATCAACTGGTAGTACGCGTGCTGCCCGTTCGTCCCCGGCGTACCCCACACCACCGGCCCCGTCTGCCACTCCACCGGATTCCCGTCACGGTCCACGGACTTGCCGTTGGACTCCATGTCCAGCTGCTGCAAGTAGGCCGTGAACTTGGACAGATAGTGCGAGTACGGCAGCACCGCATGCGACTGCGCGTCGAAGAAGTTGCCGTACCAGACACCCAACAGGCCGAGCAGCAGCGGCACGTTGGACTCGGCGGGGGCCGTGCGGAAGTGCTCGTCGACGAGGTGGAAGCCGTCGAGCAGTTCCCGGAAGCGGTCCGGCCCGATCGCGATCATCAGGGACAGGCCGATGGCGGAGTCGAACGAGTACCGTCCGCCGACCCAGTCCCAGAACTCGAACATGTTCGCCGTGTCGATACCGAAGTCGGCGACCTTCTCCGCGTTCGTCGACAGCGCCACGAAGTGCTTGGCGACGGCTTCCTGACCGGCCTTCAGCTCGGTCAGCAGCCAGTCGCGCGCCGAGGTCGCGTTGGTGATCGTCTCGATGGTGGTGAAGGTCTTCGACGCGATGATGAACAGCGTCTCGGCCGGGTCCAGGTCCCGCACGGCCTCGTGCAGGTCGGCCCCGTCGACGTTCGACACGAACCGGACCGTCAGCCCCCGGTCGGTGAAGGACCGCAGCACCTCGTACGCCATCGCCGGGCCCAGGTCGGAGCCGCCGATGCCGATGTTGACCACGTTCTTGATGCGCCTGCCGGTGTGCCCGGTCCACTCGCCCGAGCGGATGCGCTCGGCGAAGCCGGACATCTTGTCGAGGACCGTGTGCACGGCCGGTACGACGTTCTCGCCGTCGACCTCCACGACCGTGTCCCGCGGGGCGCGCAGCGCGGTGTGCAGGACCGCCCGGTCCTCGGTCGTGTTGATCTTCTCGCCGCCGAACATGGCGTCCCGCAGGCCGAAGACGTCCGTCGCCGCGGCCAGCTCACGCAGCAGCCGCAGCGTCTCGTCGGTGACCAGGTGCTTGGAGTAGTCGACGTGCAGATCGCCCACCTGGAGCGTGTACGCGGCGCCGCGTCCCGGGTTCCGCTCGAACAGCTCGCGCAGGTGCGCCCCGGCGAGTTCCTCCCGGTGCTCCGCCAGAGCGGTCCACTCGGGCGTCTGGTTGAGCCTCGTACGGCTTTCTGCGTTCATCTCGGACTTCCGCCTCTTTCCTGCCAGTGCTGCGTACCTTGCCCCGCTACCGGTCCCAACCTAATGGAGCAGGGTGACGCGAGTTGTCGTCCCGCCGTCGTGCGGCTCAACAACAGATACGTGCGTTTCACCCGCAGGTGTCAGCACGGCGACGGAGAAGCCGCGCGACCCCGGACGTATGAAAAATACGCCGTGGAAAAAGAGCGTCCGGCACGACACACGACCGGCCGGACACCTCTCGGTGCCCGGCCGGCTCGCAACTCCTGAATATCGCGCCGCTCATGGGATGCCGCGCGTCGCTCCTAGATCTCGCCCCGCAGTTTGGCGAGCGCCTCGGCGAGGATCGCCTCGCCGTCCGCGTCGCTGCGCCGCTCCCGTACGTACGCGAGGTGCGTCTTGTACGGCTCGGTGCGCGGCGGGTCCGGCGGGTTGTCCCGGTCCTGTCCGGCGGGAAAGCCGCAGCGGGGGCAGTCCCAGGTGTCGGGGACCTGCGCGTCGCTGGCGAAGCTGGGCTGCGTCTCGTGCCCGTTGGAGCACCAGAAGGAGATGCGCAGCCGGGGCGCGGACTCGCCACGCTCGGCCTCGCCCATCGGCCCCGCCCCGACCCGGCTTCCTCGGATCGCGTTGCCACTTGCCACGGTCGTAACTCCCTGCGTGATGGTGCCGCGAAGCGAGTCGGCGTGACGCTTCGCTGCGGGCGCCTCAGTCTACGTAAGGCCCAACGCGCGTCCAGTGATAGGAGTTACACCCCCGCGCACAGACGCAAGCCCCATGATAGGCCGCGCCTGCGGGCGCGTACCGGACATGGGGCCTTACGTGCGGAATGTGCTTGCGTAATGTGCGTTCGTGCTGCCGTACCGATGAGGGTCGGCGGTCAGTTGTTGACCTTCATCAGGATGCCCAGCACCACGATGGAGGCGAACCACAGCAGTCCGACCACGACGGTGATGCGGTCGAGGTTGCGCTCGGCGACCGAGGAGCCGCCGACGGACGACTGCATGCCGCCGCCGAACATGTCGGACAGGCCGCCGCCCTTCCCCTTGTGCATCAGCACCAGCAGCATCAGCAACAGGCTGAAGACGATCAGGGCGATCGAGAACCCCATAACCACGGCTGGACCAACTTCCTCGGACTTGGACGGACGACTCTTTGGACGGACGACGGGGGCCGGTGCTTCGGGTACGAAGCCGCCCGGCCCCCGCAAGGGTACGACGTAACACCGCTACCGCATACTCGCAGCTCGGCGCTTCACATCCGGAGCGCGTTCTACTGGTCGCGGAACCGGACGATCTTGACGAAGTCGTCGGCGTCCAGCGCCGCGCCACCGACCAGCGCGCCGTCGATGTCGGGCTTCGCCATGATCTCCGCGACGTTGCCGGACTTCACCGAGCCGCCGTACTGGATCCGGACGGCGTCGGCCACTTCCTGCGAGTACAGCTCGGCGAGCTTGCCGCGGATCGCCGCGCAGACCTCCTGGGCGTCGTCGGCGCCGCAGACCTTGCCGGTGCCGATGGCCCAGACGGGCTCGTACGCGATGACGATCGACTCGGCCTGCTCGGCGGGGAGGTCCTTGAGACCGCCCTCGACCTGGCTGAGCGTGTGCGTGACGTGGTTGCCCGCCTCGCGGACGTCCAGTTCCTCGCCGACGCACAGGATCGGGGTGAGGCCGTGCTTGTAGGCGGCCTTCACCTTGGCGTTGACGATCTCGTCGGTCTCGGCGTGGTACTGGCGGCGCTCGGAGTGGCCGATCGCCACGTACGTGCACTTGAGCTTGGCCAGCATCGAGCCGGAGATCTCGCCGGTGTAGGCGCCGGAGTCGTGCGCCGAGATGTCCTGGGCGCCGTACTTGATCTTGAGCTTGTCGCCGTCGACCAGGGTCTGTACCGAGCGCAGGTCCGTGAAGGGCGGCAGGACCGCGACCTCACAGGCGTCGTAGTCCTTGTCGGCCAAGGCGAAGGCGAGCTTCTGGACATGGGCGATGGCCTCAAGGTGGTTGAGGTTCATCTTCCAGTTGCCCG
The DNA here is from genome assembly GCF_018070025.1 of Streptomyces liliiviolaceus. Lineage (NCBI taxonomy): Bacteria > Bacillati > Actinomycetota > Actinomycetes > Kitasatosporales > Streptomycetaceae > Streptomyces > Streptomyces liliiviolaceus. The sequence continues at coordinate 3,868,823 of NZ_JAGPYQ010000001.1, read as the reverse complement.
CCATCAGCGGCGTGCGAGTGGTCATACGGGGTCAGTCCTCCAGTGCGGCGAGACCGGGGAGCGTCTTGCCCTCAAGGTATTCGAGGGAGGCGCCGCCACCGGTGGAGATGTGGCCGAACGCGTTCTCGTCGAAGCCCAGGATGCGGACGGCCGCGGCGGAGTCGCCGCCGCCGACGACCGTGAAGGCCTGGGAGTCGAGCAGGGCCTGGGCGACCGCCTTGGTGCCCTCGGCGTAGTCGGGGTGCTCGAAGACGCCCATCGGACCGTTCCAGAACACGGTGGCCGCGTCGGCGAGCTTCGAGGCGTACAGGGCGCCGGTCTCGGGACCGATGTCCAGACCCATCTGACCGGCCGGGATGGCGTCCGCGGCGACGGTGGTGGGGTCGGACGGCGCCTTCGTCTTCAGGTCGGGGAAACCGGCCGCGACCACGACGTCGACGGGGACGACCAGCTCGACGCCGTTCTTCTCGGCGCGCTCGACGTACTCCTTGACGGCGGGCAGCTGGTCGTCCTGGACCAGGGAGGCACCGATCTCGTACCCCTTGGCCTTGAGGAAGGTGAAGGCCATGCCGCCGCCGATGAGAAGCCGGTCGGCCTTGCCGAGCAGTTCGTCGATGACGGCGAGCTTGTCGGAGACCTTGGAGCCGCCGAGGGCGACCACGTAGGGGCGCTCGACGTCCTCGGTGAGCTTCTTCAGGACGCCGACCTCGGTGGCGATGAGGTAGCCGGCGTAGTGCGGCAGCCGGGCCGGGAGGTCGAAGACCGAGGCGTGCTTGCGGTGCACGGCACCGAAACCGTCGCCTACGTAGACATCGGCCAGGGCCGCCAGCCGGTCGGCGAACTCGCCGCGCTCGGTGTCGTCCTTGGACGTCTCGCCGGCGTTGAAGCGGAGGTTCTCGACGACCGCCACCTGGCCGGGCTGCAGTCCGTTCACGGCGTCGTGGGCGGCCGGTCCGACGGTGTCCTGCGCGAACGCGACGGGCGCGCCGAGGAGCTCACCGAGCCGCTCGGCGGCGGGCAGCAGCGAGAAGGAGGGGTCCGGGGTGCCCTTGGGGCGGCCCAGGTGCGAGGCGACGATCACCTTGGCGCCGGCCCCGGCGAGCGCCTTGACGGTCGGCAGGACGGCACGGATACGGCCGTCGTCGGTGATGAGGCCGTCGGCCAGCGGCACGTTCAGGTCGGCGCGTACGAAGACCCGCTTGCCGTCGACCCCTTCGGAGAGAAGTTCGTCGATCGTCTTCATGAGTGGACTCCTAGGGAAGCTCTTTTGTCCGAGAGAGGGCTGATCGCTCAGCACGTGCCACAGGGCCCGGGGTGCGCGGCGGTGCGCTGCCCGGGCCCTGTGCTCACACGAGGTGCCTTGCTTCTTGGACCTAGAGCTGTTCGCCGACGAAGACCGTGAGGTCGACGAGGCGGTTGGAGTAGCCCCACTCGTTGTCGTACCAGCCGAGGATCTTCACCGTGTTGCCCTCCTGGACCATGGTCAGGGAGGAGTCGAAGGTGCAGGAGGCCGGGTCGCCGACGATGTCGGAGGAGACGATCGGGTCCTCGGTGTACGTCAGGAAGCCCTTGAGGTCGCCGTCGTCGGAGGCCTTCTTGAACGCGGCGTTGACCTCGTCCTTGGTGACCTCGCGCTGCAGGGTGACGACCAGGTCGGTCGCGGAGCCGGTCGGGACCGGGACGCGCATCGCGATGCCGTCGAGCTTGCCCTTGAGCTGCGGGAGGACCAGCGCGGTGGCCTTGGCGGCACCCGTGGTGGTCGGGATGATGTTCTCGGCGGCGGCGCGGGCGCGGCGCAGGTCCGAGTGCGGGAAGTCCAGGATGCGCTGGTCGTTCGTGTACGCGTGGACCGTCGTCATCAGACCCTTGACGATGCCGAAGTTCTCGTCGAGGACCTTGGCCATCGGCGCCACACAGTTGGTGGTGCAGGAGGCGTTCGAGATGACGTGGTGGTTGGCCGCGTCGTACTTGTCCTGGTTGACGCCCATCACGATGGTGATGTCCTCGTCCTTGGCCGGAGCCGAGATGAGGACCTTCTTGGCGCCGCCCGCGATGTGCTTCTCGGCGTCGGCCTTCTTGGTGAAGATGCCGGTCGACTCGATGACGATGTCGACGCCGAGGTCGCCCCACGGGATGTCCGAGGGGTTGCGCTCCGACAGCACCTTGATGGTGTGACCGTCGACGGTGATCGTGTCGGCGGTGTGCGACACCTCGGCCTTGAGGCGGCCCAGAATGGTGTCGTACTTGAGCAGATGAGCGGTGGTCGCGGTGTCACCCAGGTCGTTGACAGCCACGATCTCGATGTCTGCACCCTGCTCCAGCAGCGCGCGGAAGTAGTTACGACCGATGCGGCCAAAGCCGTTGATGCCTACGCGGATCGTCACGAACCGATCTCCTCGTTAGGTACGCCGGCTGTGGACGCCGGCGAGTTGTATGGGATGTCCCCGACCGCCTACGACCCTACCTCCCTGAGGCTCCCGAGGTGACATCGAGATGCCCCATACACGGCAGGGCGGTCCGTACCCGCCAGTAGGGGTACGGACCGCCCTCGGGGCCGATGCCCCGCGGGGCCGTGTCAGCCGCCGATCGCGGCCAGTGCCTTGCCCAGCAGGGCAGTGCGGTCGGCCGCCGCGGTGACGTGCTCCAGGCCGAATCCGAACAGCACGGTGTCACCGGTCGTGACCGCGCCGTACGTCTTGAACAGCTCGCCGGACAGGCCCCAGTCCTGGACGACCGCGGGGCTGCCCGCGGGCGGTCCGGGGACCTTCCAGGCGCCGAGGGACGTCTCGAAGCCCTCGGTCTCGGTGGCCGTGCCGCCGATCACGACGGAGGCGTTGTCGGCGAGGACCCCGTGTCCGCCGGAGCCCGGGTCGGTGATGTAGCTGATCGACACCTCCACGGTCTTCCCGGCGTACGCGGACAGGTCGAACTCGACCTGCTGCCAGCCCGCGGAGGCCCCGGTGAAGCTGTTCCAGGAGCCGCTGGTGCCGGTCGGGGTGCACGCGGTCGCGGTGCGGGTCAGATAGCGCGCGAGAGCGGGGTGCCCCTGCATGAAGAACCCGGCCTCGCACTCGGTGGGGACGGCCGTACTGGTGGCGCCGCCCTTGTCGGGCAGCGTGGTCCAGTCGTCGGCCCCGGCCGTGTGCGCCTCCAGCACCGCGTGGTCGTAGCCCTCCTCGGTGTCCCACAGGAGCTGGGTGCGCAGGGCGGGCGCCTGGGCCGCGCTCACACCGGTGAGGTCGATCGTGCGGGTGAGCCGGTTCCAGGCGTAGTCGGTGTGCGTGACGGCCGCCATGGACGCGCCTTCGTAGGGGCCGTACGGGTTGACGGTGCCCGGGTATCCGCCGCCGCCCTCGCTGGCGAACTGCGGGTAGCGGTCGACCGGCAGGGTGTCCGAGGTGACGCTGTAGGCGCCCGCCGCGTCCAGCGGATTGCCGGGCGTGTCGCCGAGCGGTCCCCCGGTGCCCGCGAGCTTCCCCGAGCCGGTGAAGGCGGTGGCGCCCGGAGTCGTCGTACGGGAGTAGGCGCCCAGGTAGTACTGGCTGAAGTCGTTCGTCAGGGCGCCCGGCAGCGCGACCTGGCCGCCCGCCTGCTCGCCCGCCTCGACGAGCTTGCCGCCCTCGTTGAGGTAGGCGCGCAGCTGCAGCTGGGTGGTGTACCCGGGCCGGTCGGCGCCGGTGTAGTGGACGACGCTCCTGAAGTGGCTCAGAATCCCGAGCGCGTCGGGCGCGCCCTGGGTGGTGACGTCCCAGACGACGGCCTTGCGGCCGTTGCCCTGCAGCGCGTCCACATAGGTCTGCGCCTTGGTCGCCGCCGCCCCCTCCTCCGCGATCACCAGCGTGTCGGCGCGCGGCCGTTCGGCGACGGTGTACGTGAAGTGCGTGCTGGAGGTGGGCTTTCCGGCGCGGGTCCGGCCGGTGAACCAGACCTCGACCTTGTCGCCCGGAGCCCCGTCGCGGACCTTTGCGCGGTACTCGTCGAAGTAGAGGTTGTCGTCGCCGCCGTAGGTCTCGCCGCCCTTCCAGGCCTTGAGCGACTGCGTCTTCGTACGCCCGTTGCCGACGCGGTACTTCAGTTCCTTGTCGCGTACGGACCTGCGGGCGACCACGGAGACTTCCTGGTCGGCGCCGCGGGAGTACGACGTGGCGAAGGGGGCGGGGGTGAAGTCGGGGGCGTCGATGCCGACCGAGGACTTCGGCTGGTCGGGCTCGGCCGCCGACTCGGCGACGGAGAGCGCGAACGGGATGTTCTTGACGAACTCCTCCTGGATCAGCTTCTCGTCGTCCGGGAAGGTGAAGACCGACGCGCAGTCCGCGGCGTTCCAGGGGTCGTCCGGGTAAAGGTTCGACACGGTCTGGCAGGTCGACATCTCAGGGGTGAACATCGCCGTGCCGTTGACGTTGGACGCGTGTCCGTCGGCCTCGCCGTTGGTCGTGTACAGCTCGGAGGAGACCTGCGGGCGGTAGCCGGGGATCGCCGAGTTCTCGGGGGTGCCGGCGAGGGACTTGTAGAGCACGTCGTCGGGGCTCGGCGTCGCCACCTGCCAGCCGACTCCGTAGAGGAGCAGTTCGGCGGCGGAGTGGTAGTTGATGCCGTAGTCGAAGCCGATGCGCTTCTCGAAGGAGTCGATCGCCTTGGTCTCGGGCTCGGAGCCGGCGCTCGCGCCGCGGTAGGTCTGGCTGGTCGGATACGGCGAGGACCCCTCGTCGTCGTAGCCCCACTTGTAGGCGAAGTTGCGGTTGAGGTCGACGCCGTCCCCGACGGTCAGGGCCCCGTCGCCGTTGACGTCCCGCAGGTTCTTACGCCACTGACGGTCGCCCTCGGGCTTGAAGGTCCAGTCGTAGCCGTCCGGGTTGGCGGACAGCACGAACCACAGCTCGGTGGAGTCCACGAGCTTGGTGATGCGCCGGTCCTTGCCGTAGTTGTCCAGGTAGTGGTGGAGCAGGCGCCGGGTCATCTCGGGCGTGATCCACTCACGGGCGTGCTGGTTGGACATGTACAGCACGGAGGGCTTGGCGCCGTCCTTGGTCTTCTTGGCGCCCTTGGAGAGCTTGAGGGCCAGGATGTCCTGCCCCTGGAGGGTCTTGCCGATGGAGACGACCTTCGTCAGGTTCGGGTTCTGCTGTCCCGTCCTGACGATCTCCTCCTTGAGGTTGCCCGCGCCGCTGTACGGCCGGAAGACGCCGTCCCCCGCGGCGGCCACGCGGGCGCGTGCCTTGGCCGAGAGCTTGTGCTCGGAGAGGTCGACGCCCTTGTCCTCCAGCTCCTCAGCCTGCTTGTCGGTGAGGTAGACCTCGACGTCGGCCGTGCCCTTCTGCGGGACGCGTTCGCTCAGCTCGTGGCCGTCCTGGCCGGCCGCGAGGAGCAGGGGTACCTGCTCCTTCGTGACGTCGGCGCGGAACACCTTGACCTCGTCCGCGCCCGGGTCGGCCGCGGCGCCCGGTTCCGCCTGCGCCATGGGTGCGACGGCCACTCCGCCGAGCAGGAGTGCGCCGGCAGCGAGGATCGATCTCGCTCTTCGTCTCATGAGCCCCCCTTGCGGTAGTCCGCCACTGCGGCGAACAGATGCCAGGCTTATGACAGTTCATGGTCAAGTCAATAGCACGTCACGCTCGACGCGAGGGGATGCGTTCACCCCAACTGGGTCTGGGTTGGGGCCAGTTGGGGGTTGCCGTGCGGGGCGCGCGGACGGGCTGTCGACTGCGGGTCCGGCGGGGGCGGTTCGCGCAGTACCCCGCGCCCCTGGGGGGGGTGGGGCTCGCGTGGAGTGTCGGGTGCGGGTCACATGGGGTTGCCCGCGCAGTTCCCCGCGCCCCTGAGGTTGACGGGGGCTCGCGTGGAATGTCGGGTGCGGGCCGCACTCGGTCGCCCGCGCCCATCGGTGGGTGGGGGTACGGGTGAGGTGTTGGGTGCAGGTCTCACCTGGCTGCGGGGCAAGCCATGCCGATCGCCCCGGGCCCCGACCCACCCAGGGGCGCGAGGAACTGCGCGAGCAACCCACGACGCCCGACAGCCAACCGAAAACCCGAACCCCCACTCACCCCAGGGGCGCGGGGAACGGCGCGCTCAGCCCGGTACAGCCGAAAGCCGACCACCCACTCGATCCCCCACCCCCAGGGGCGCAGGGAACGGCGCAACACCACCCCGCCGGCCGAGCCGAACACCCGGGGCCGTCAGCCCACCAAGTTGTCCGCCATCTCCTCGCTCAGCGTGGACTCCGTCCCCGGAATCCCAAGATCCTGCGCCCGCTTGTCGGCCATCGCGAGAAGCCGCCGAATCCGCCCCGCCACCGCGTCCTTCGTGAGCGGCGGCTCCGCGAGAGCCCCCAGCTCCTCAAGCGACGCCTGCTTGTGCTCCATCCGCAACCGCCCGGCAGCCGCGAGATGCTCGGGAACCTCGTCCGCGAGGATCTCCAGAGCCCGCTGCACCCGCGCCCCCGCGGCGACAGCCGCCCGAGCCGACCGCCGAAGATTCGCGTCGTCGAAGTTGGCGAGACGATTCGCCGTGGCGCGAACCTCCCGCCGCATCCGCCGCTCCTCCCACGCCAGCACGGACTCGTGCGCCCCGAGCCGCGTCAGCAGCGCCCCGATGGCGTCCCCGTCGCGCACGACGACCCGGTCCACGCCCCGCACCTCGCGGGCCTTGGCCGCGATCGACAGCCGCCGCGCCGCCCCCACCAGCGCGAGCGCCGCCTCCGGCCCCGGGCAGGTCACCTCCAGCGAGGACGAACGCCCGGGCTCGGTGAGCGAGCCGTGCGCCAGGAAGGCCCCGCGCCAGGCCGCCTCGGCGTCGCAGGTGGCCCCCGAGACCACCTGCGGCGGCAGACCCCGGATCGGGCGCCCACGGCCGTCCACGAGCCCCGTCTGGCGGGCCAGCTGGTCACCGCCCGCGACCACCCGGACGACGTAACGCGAACCGCGCCGCAACCCGCCCGGCGCCATCACGATCAGCTCGGAACTGTGGCCGAAAATCTCAAGAATGTCCCGCTTCAGCCGTCGCGCCGCCATCGCGGTGTCCAGCTCCGCCTCGATCACGATCCGGCCGCTCACCAGGTGAAGGCCGCCCGCGAACCGCAGGATGGCGGAGACCTCCGCCTTTCTGCAGCAGGTCCGGGTGACGGGAAGCCGGGAGATCTCATCCTTCACCGCTGCCGTCATCGCCATGGGCCGATCCTTCCATGCATCCGAAAAATACGGTCGTACGCGGCGGCCAACAGCTCCGGATCGTGCCTCGGAGTCCCGTCGGTCCTGGCCACCGGCGCCAGCTCGACCGCCGCGCCGAACCGCTTGGCGGCATCGGCGAGTATCTCGCGGTCGGGCACGGCGGCCTCGTCGGCCAACACCACGTCCAGGGCGAGTTTAGGGGCGTGTCGTCCCAAAACCTCCAAATGACGCTGCGGGGAGAAGCCTTCTGTTTCTCCGGGCTGCGGAGCGAGGTTCAGCGGGAGGACCCGGCGCGCCTTCGTCTCGGTGAGGGCGTCGAGCAGCTCGGGCACGAGCAGATGCGGGATCACGGAGGAGAACCAGGAGCCGGGACCGAGGACCACCCAGTCCGCGTCGAGGACCGCGGCGACGGCCTCGGGGACCGCCGGCGGGTCGTGCGGCACGAGGTGCACGGACTGCACCTCGCCGGGGGTGAGCGCCACGGTCGCCTGGCCCCGTACGGTGTCGACCTCCTCGGGCCGGTCCGGGTCGTGCCCCTTGACCAGCGCCTGGAGCTCCAGGGGTACGGCGGACATGGGCAGCACCCGCCCGTGCGCGCCCAGCAGCCTGCCGACCAGGTCGAGCGCCTGGACGTGGTCGCCGAGCTGCTCCCACAGGGCGACGATCAGCAGATTGCCGACCGCGTGCTCGTGCAGTTCGCCCTGGGACTGGAAGCGGTGCTGGATGACCCGGGCCCAGGTCTGGCCCCATTCGTCGTCGCCGCACAGCGCGGCCAGCGCCTTGCGCAGGTCACCGGGCGGCAGTACGCCCAGCTCGTCGCGCAGCCGGCCGCTGGAGCCGCCGTCGTCCGCGACCGTGACGACGGCCGTGAGGTCGCCGGTGATGCGGCGCAGGGCGGCGAGCGAGGCGGACAGGCCCATGCCCCCGCCCAGCGCGACGACCTTGGGCTGGGCGCCGCGGCGCCGCGGCTTCGCGCCGCGGGCCTCGGTGGGCTTGGCACCGCGGGCGTCGACGGGCCTGCCGCCGGGCCCGTCGATACCGCGCCCGTCGATACCGCCCCGCCGCAGCCGGTCCAGCCGCAGAGAACGTCGTGTCATTCGCGGCCCATGTCCCGGTGGACGACGACCGTCTCCACTCCCTCGGACACCAGGCGGGCCGCGAGCTTCTCCGACATGGCGACGGAGCGGTGCTTGCCGCCGGTGCAGCCGACCGCGATGGTCACGTACCGCTTGCCCTCACGGCGGTAGCCCGTGCGGATGAGCTGCAGCAGCTCGGCGTACCGGTCCAGGAACTCCTTGGCGCCGGGCTGGTTGAAGACGTACCCGGCCACCTCCTCGTTGAGGCCGGTGTACTGGCGCAGCTCCGGGACCCAGTGCGGGTTGGGCAGGAACCGCATGTCCACGACCAGGTCGGCGTCGACCGGCAGGCCGTACTTGAAGCCGAAGGACATGACGGTGGCCCGCAGCTCGGGCTCCTCCTCCCCGGCGAACTGGGCGTCCATCTTGGCGCGCAGCTCGTGCACGTTCAGGCTGGAGGTGTCGATCACCAGGTCGGCGTCGCCGCGCAGCTCGCGCAGCAGTTCGCGTTCGGCGGCGATGCCGTCGACGATGCGGCCGTCGCCCTGGAGCGGGTGCGGCCGGCGCACTCCCTCGAAGCGGCGCACCAGGGCGTCGTCCGAGGACTCCAGGAAGACGATCCGCCGGGTGACGTGCTTGGTCTCCAGGTCGGCGAGGGACTCGCGCAGGTTGTCGAAGAAGCGGCGGCCGCGGACGTCGACGACGACCGCGATCCTCGCCACGTTCCCCTGCGAGCGCGCGCCGAGCTCCACCATGGTGGGGATCAGCGCGGGCGGCAGGTTGTCGACGACGAACCAGCCCAGGTCCTCCAGACACTTGGCGGCGGTGGACCGGCCCGCGCCCGACATCCCGGAGATGATCACCAGCTCCGGAATGGCCGCCTCGGGGACGCCTGCCTTGTCGATGGTCGTGCCCGTGTTCACTTCCGCTCCGTCTTTCTGTTCCGCGTCGTCGGCTCCGCCGGCCGGGTCGGCCGCCGCCGTCCGCTGCGGTCGATTTTCGCGTGCTTCCTTGTGCGGTGCCTCGGTTTCAGCTGTGTGCGACACGTCGCTTCCGGCGTCCGTCGTGCGCGGCGCCGCCGGTTCTTCCTGCTCGTTCTCGGTCATCTTTCCTGCCCCCGTCGCTCGTCCGAGGCGCCCGCGGACACGGGCTCCTCCGCGACACCCGCCGTCGTTTCGGGTGCCGCGTCCTCCACGTGATCCTCGTCTTCCATGATCTCTCCAGTGGCGGTGTTCACGGCGGGAGCCACCGGGGCCGCCTGGGCGAAGGCCACGGCGATCGACTCGGCCGTCTTACGGCCTATGCCGGGAACCTCGCAGATCTGGTCGATTGTCGCGGATCGCAGCTTTTTCACCGAACCGAAATGCTTGATCAATGCCTGCTTACGAGTCTCACCGAGCCCCGGCACGTCGTCGAGCGGGCTCGCCCTGAAGCGCCGGGCCCGCTTGGTGCGCTGGTAGGTGATCGCGAAGCGGTGCGCCTCGTCGCGCACACGCTGAAGAAGATAGAGCCCTTCACTGGTACGTGGCAGTACCACCGGGTCGTCGTCGCCGGGCAGCCAGACCTCTTCGAGGCGCTTGGCGAGGCCGCAGACGGCGATGTCGTCGATGCCCAGCTCGTCCAGGGCCCGCTGGGCGGCCGCGACCTGCGGTTTGCCGCCGTCGACGACGACCAGCTGCGGCGGGTACGCGAAACGCTTGGGCCGCCCGTCCTCCTCGGTGAGACCCGCCTCGCCGTCGGCCCACTCGCCGGTCTTCTCCTTCTCTCCGAGGTACCGCCTGAAGCGGCGGGTGATCACCTCGTGCATGGAGCGGACGTCGTCCTGGCCCTCGAAGCCCTTGATCTGGAAGCGGCGGTACTCGCTCTTGCGGCTCAGCCCGTCCTCGAAGACGACCATCGACGCCACGACGTCGTCGCCCTGAAGGTGCGAGATGTCGTAGCACTCGACCCGCAGGGGCGCGCTGTCCAGGCCGAGGGCCTCGGCGATCTCCTCCAGCGCGCGGGAGCGGGTCGTCAGGTCGGAGGCGCGCTTGGTCTTGTGGAGGGCGAGCGAATGCAGGGCGTTGCGCTCGACCGTCTCCATGAGGGCCTTCTTGTCGCCGCGCTGCGGGATGCGCAGCGACACGTTCGACCCGCGTCGCTCGGTGAGCCACTCCTGGACGGGCTCCAGGGGGTCGGGCAGGGCCGGGACGAGTACCTCCTTCGGTACGGAGTCGCCGGTCTCCTCCCCGTACAGCTGCTGGAGCGCGTGCTCGACGAGGTCGCCCGTGGTGACCGCCTCGACCTTGTCGGTGACCCAGCCGCGCTGGCCGCGCACCCGGCCGCCGCGTACGTGGAAGATCTGCACGGCGGCTTCCAGCTCGTCCTCGGCCAGTGCGATCAGGTCGGCGTCCGTCGCGTCGGCGAGCACGACGGCGCTCTTCTCCATGGCCTTCTTGAGGGCCCCGATGTCGTCGCGCAGCCGACCGGCCCGCTCGTACTCCATGTCCTCGGCGGCGTCCGTCATCTGCCGCTCCAGGCGGCGGATGTACGTGCCCGTGCGGCCGGTCATGAAGTCGCTGAACTCCTCGGCGAGTTCGCGGTGCTCCTCGGGCGAGACCCGTCCGACGCACGGGGCGGAGCACTTGCCGATGTAGCCCAGCAGGCAGGGGCGGCCCGTCCGCTCGGCATTCTTGAACACGCCCGCGGAGCACGTCCGGACGGGGAAGACGCGCAGCAGCAGGTCCACGGTGTCGCGGATCGCCCACGCGTGTCCGTAGGGACCGAAGTAGCGCACGCCCTTCTTCTTCTGGCCGCGCATCACCTGCACACGCGGGAAGCGCTCGTTCATGGTGACCGCGAGGTAGGGGTAGCTCTTGTCGTCGCGGTACTTCACGTTGAACCGGGGGTCGTACTCCTTGATCCAGGAGTACTCCAGCTGGAGCGCCTCGACCTCCGTGGACACCACGGTCCACTCCACCGACGCGGCCGTGGTGACCATCGTGCGCGTACGCGGGTGGAGATTGGAGAGGTCCTGGAAGTAGCTGGCCAGGCGCTGGCGCAGGCTCTTCGCCTTCCCGACGTAGATCACCCGGCGGTGCTCGTCGCGGAATCTGTAGACCCCTGGCGAGTCGGGGATCTGTCCCGGCTTGGGGCGGTAGCTGGAGGGGTCGGCCATGTCTCACACCCTACTGGCGGGGTGTGACAGCGCGACGGCCCGCCGCCGCGGGCCGGGCCCGGTCCGGACCGCTCCGGGCTTCGATCCGGCCGGGTCCGACCCCGGAGGTCGCCTGGCATGCCCTGATCAGGGTGTCGAGATCGGCCCGCCGGAACCCCTTCCCGCCCCCTCGACCGGCCGATGCCGCACCCCCTGAGGGCACGCCGCCGGACCGCTCACCCAACACCCCTTCGGACGTGGACGGTTACGGCTGGCGGGAGGTGGGCAATTGAGGTGAACCGGAACCTGTTTCGGGGGCTGGCCGTGACGACACGAAGACAATTCGGGGCAATGCTCTTAGCAATGCAGATGCAGGTGGATCCACCGCCCCGGACAAGGGCGTCGGGTCGATGACCGAAGGGCTGCGGAAGATGCGACAGACACGGATCGAGAAGACACGGCGGTCGGTCCGGGTCCGCCCGTACCAGGACGAGGAGCAGTTCGGCGACAGCCTGCTGTCCGGCCTCGACCCCCGCGACCCCGACATCGTGCGTGCCAAGCGCCTGCGGTCGACGCAGCCCGACAGAGACGCCCGCCCCTGAGCCGGACGGCCACTCCGCCGTTCCGCAGCACGAAGGCGGCCCGGAGCGCAGGCGTGTCACCGGGTCCAGGACGCACTCGCGTCGGACCCTCACCGCCCGCACTCCGGGCCGCCGCATGTCCGGGCGAGGATCCGCGGCCCGCGTCCTGAGGGCGCCTAACGCCTTCGCCGCCCGTGATCCTCGTCGGCCTCGTCGTCCTCTTCGGCCTTGAGCCACCGCTCGGCCTCCGCGCCTTCGCCGCGTGCCCGCGCCCGCACGTCCGCGCCCGAAAGCGCCGGTGACAGCGAAGTTGCGCATCAGGTGTTGTCCGGGCCTGGTCAACAGGCTTCAATGCGGGATTACTTGGGCCGGGAACCACGGCGTACGCATGTGACCATCCCCCGTACGCCGACCGGGGCGGCCCCGTTGAGCAGTGCGAACGGCCCGACCAGCCGTTGTGAGCTTCAAAAGAAGGGCCCCTGCATGCGGCACGGCACACAGCACGCGGACGTGGACGTCGTCGCGGCGGAACTGGACACGACTCTGCGGACCGGCCCCTTCCATGTCGCGCTGCGCGCCGCGATCACCGCTCGCGGACTGCCGCTGCAGCGCGTACAGCACCATCTGACGCGGTACGGGGTCAAGGTCGGCGTGACGAGCCTGAGCTACTGGCAGCAGGGCGCCCGGCGCCCCCAGCGGGCCGAGTCCCTGCGGGCCGTGCGCGCCCTGGAGGAGATACTCCAGCTGCCGGACGAGTCGCTGATCCGCCTGCTCACGACGGCCGACGAGCACACCGCCGCGGAACGCCCCTCGGCCCGCTCGTACCGCTCACTGGTCGAGGCCTCCGGAGCCCTGGAGAAGCTGCTGGCCGAGCTCGACTCACCGCTCGACGGCGGACTGCTCGCCCTCGGCCAGCACGAACGCGTACGGATCGGCGCCCGCCGCGAGCTGCTGGGGCGCGACTCCCAGCACATCGTGCGCGCCCACAAGGACGGCGTCGACCGCTATGTGGCCGTCCACCACGGCGATCCCGGCTGCGCCCCGGAACGCATGACCGTGCACGCCCTGGAGAACTGCCGCACGGGGCGCGTGCTCTGGCACCACGAGACCGGCGTGCTCGTGGCCGAGCTCCTCTTCGACACGCTGTTGCGGGCGGGCGACACCTTCCTGTTCCGCTACGGCGTCGAGGACGGCACGGCCGGCGCGTCCGGCGAGTACGTCCGCGGTTTCGGCTTCTCCGGCGGGCAGTACGCCCTTGAGGTGCGCTTCGCCGAGGGGACGCTGCCCGTGCGCTGCCACCGCTTCGCCCAGCACTCGGCGGCGGCGCCCCGCAGCGGCCGCCAGGAACTTCCCCTGAGCGGCCACCACCGGTCGGTCCACATGGTGGAGCAACGGGTGCGGTCGGGGCTCGTGGGGATCGGGTGGGACTGGGAGTGAGCACCCTCCTCCCTCTCGACGCGTAAACGCTTGCGTAAGCGTTTACGTGCACCGTCGAATGGGGTACTTTCGCGGGCGGGCCGCCCGTTCCGGGCCTCCGGAGAAGGCACCGAGGAGACAGCATGGCGACGATGGCCGACGTGGCCCGGCACGCGGGCGTGTCCGTCGCGACGGTCTCGCACGTGCTCAACGACACGCGCCCGGTGCTCCCGCACACGCGCCAAGCCGTTCTCGACGCCATCGAGACACTCGGCTACACCCCGAACGGCCTGGCCAGATCCCTGGTCACCGCACGCACCCGGTCCATCGGACTCGCGGTGTCGGCGATCAGCAACCCCTACTTCACGGAGATCCTCCAGGGTGTGGAGGCGAGCGCCCTGGAGCACGGCTACAGCCTGTTGATCGCGGATCCGCACGACGATCCGGTCCACGAGCGCAAGGTGGTCCAGCTGCTGCACGAGCGGCGCGTGGACGGCATGATCGTCGCGCCCTCCGCCGATCCGCGGGATCTGATCGGCTATCTCGGGCGCCACGGCGTACCCACGGTGTTCCTGGACCGGCTGGTCGACGACGTCCCGGCGCCCGGTTTCACGTTCGACCAGGTCTCCGCGGAGAACACCGAGCCGGTCACGCGCCTGGTCACCCACCTCGCCGAACTGGGTCACCGCAGGATCGGCCTGGTCGCGGGCCTCGCGGGCCTCAGTACGACGAGCGAGCGGATCACCGGCTACCGGCTCGGCCTGGCCGGCGCGGGACTCGCCTACGAAGAACGGCTCGTGATCCCCGGCAACTCGGAGGCGGCGGGCGCCGAGCGCGCGACCCAGGCACTGCTGTCCCTCCCGGCACCGCCGACAGCGCTGATCACCGCCAACAACGCGATGACCATCGGCGCGCTGCGGGCCGTCCGCGCACGGAAGGTGTCCGTGCCCGGCGATCTGGCCCTGTGCTGCTTCGACGACTTCTCCTGGGCGGACCTCTTCTCGCCCCGGCTCACCGCGATCTCCCAGCCCAGCAAGGAGATCGGGGCCCAGGCCGTACGACTGCTGCTGGAACGGCTGGGCTCCCCCGGCCGGCCCGCCCGTACGGTCCGGCTGCCCTCCGCCTTCGTACACCGCACCTCGTGCGGTTGCCCCGAGAGCTGCCCCGAGAAAGGAACCGTCTCGTGATCGTCGTCGCCGGTGAGGCCCTGATCGACCTGGTGCCCAGCGAGTCGGGCGCGCTCGCCCCACTCGCCCCGCGCCGCGGCGGCGGCCCGTACAACACGGCGGTCGCGCTGGGCCGGCTCGGTTCCCGCACTGCCTTCTGCTCCCGGGTCTCGACCGACGCCTTCGGTGAGGCCCTGGTCGGCGGGCTGCGTGAGGCCGGCGTCGATGTGTCGTCCGTGCAGCGGGGCGCCGAGCCCACGACCCTCGCCGTCGCGTCCATCGCCGCGGACGGCTCGGCCGGGTACTCCTTCTACGTCGAGGGCACCGCGGACCGGTTGTTCTCGGCGCCCGACCGACTCCCCGACGGGACACGGGCGGTGTCCTTCGGTACCTGTTCGCTCGTCCTGGAGCCGGGTGCGAGCGCGTACGAGGAGCTGATGCGGAGCGCGTCCGCCCAGGGTGTGTTCACCACGCTGGATCCGAACATCCGCGCGGGACTCATCCCCGACCCGGACGCCTATCGGGCCCGGTTCAAGAGCTGGCTGCCCTCGGTGTCACTGCTCAAGCTGTCCGAGGAGGACGCCGGCTGGCTGGGCGGCACCCCGCGCGAGTGGCTGGCCTCCGGCCCTTCGGCCGTCGTGATCACCCGGGGCGGCGACGGGCTGACCGCCTTCACCCGCGACGGCGGCGAGTACTCCGTGCCGGGCGAACCGGTCGACGTGGTGGACACGATCGGCGCGGGCGACACGGTGAACGCGGCACTGCTGCACGGCCTCGCCGCCCGCGACGCGCTGTCCGACGCGGGACCGGCGGGCCTGGGGGCCGACGGCTGGAACAAGCTGCTGCGGTTCGCCGCACGAGCCGCGGCAATCACCTGCTCCCGAGCAGGCGCGGAACCGCCGTACGCCCATGAACTGAACACCTTCTGAGCGCCCCGAAGGGTCGCAGGGAACCGCGCGAGCGCCCGTAAGGGGCGCGGGGAACTGCGCGACCAGCCACGACGGGCCCGCAGACACAAGCCGGCCGGACCTGGCACCCCCTGGGCGCAACACGCGCCGCGCCCCACGGACTCTCCCGTGGGGCGCGGCGCGTGACGTTACCGGCACCCGATTCAGGCCTTACGGGCCCGGGCCGCCTTCTTCGCCGGAGCCGCCTTCTTGGCGACCGTGCCATTGGCACCCTTGGCCGCCGCGGACTTCGCCGCCGCGGACTTCGCCGTCGCCGTCTTCCTCGTCGTCGCCGTGGCCGCCACGGCCTTCTTGGCGGCGGTCCTGCGCACGGGCTTCGCCCGTGAGGCGTCGCTGACACGCTCGGCGCCCAGCACCTCCTGCAGGAACTTGCCCGTGTGGCTGGTCGACACCCCGGCCACCTCCTCGGGCGTGCCCTCGGCGACGACGATGCCGCCGCCCGCACCACCCTCGGGACCCATGTCGACGACCCAGTCGGCGGTCTTGATCACGTCGAGGTTGTGCTCGATGACGATGACCGTGTTGCCCTTCTCGACCAGGCCGGACAGCACGACGAGCAGCTTGCTGATGTCCTCGAAGTGCAGACCGGTGGTCGGCTCGTCGAGGACGTACACCGTGCGACCGGTGGACCTCTTCTGCAGCTCGCTGGCGAGCTTCACGCGCTGGGCCTCACCGCCGGACAGGGTCGTGGCGGACTGGCCGAGCCGGACATAGCCGAGGCCGACGTCGTTCAGGGTCCTGAGGTGACGGGCGATCCCCGGCACCGCCTCGAAGAAGTTCATGGCTTCCTCGATCGGCATGTTCAGGACGTCGGCGATGGACTTGCCCTTGTAGTGGACGTCCAAGGTCTCCCGGTTGTAGCGGGCCCCGTGGCAGACCTCGCACGGGACGTACACGTCCGGCAGGAAGTTCATCTCGATCTTGATCGTGCCGTCGCCCGAGCAGTTCTCGCAGCGACCGCCCTTGACGTTGAAGGAGAAGCGGCCGGGCAGATAGCCGCGGACCTTCGCCTCGGTGGTCTCGGCGAACAGCTTGCGGACGTGGTCGAAGACGCCGGTGTACGTCGCCGGGTTGGACCGGGGGGTGCGGCCGATGGGCGACTGGTCGACGTGCACGACCTTGTCGACGAGGTCGTCACCCTCCACGCGCGTGTGGCGGCCGGGAACGCTCCTCGCGCCGTTCAGCTCGCGGGCCAGGTGCGTGTACAGGATGTCGTTGACCAGCGTCGACTTGCCGGAACCGGAGACACCCGTGACGGCCGTGAGGATCCCCAGCGGGAACGACACGTCGATGTCCCGGAGGTTGTTCTCGCGGGCTCCGTGCACCGTGAGCTGCCGGGAGGGGTCGCGCGGGCGCCGGACGTCGGGCAGCGGGATGGCCTTCCTGCCGGACAGGTACTGACCGGTCTGCGACTCCTCGTTGGCGAGGAGCTCCTTCAGGGAGCCGCTGTGCACGACGTGGCCGCCGTGCTCGCCCGCGCCGGGGCCGATGTCGACGATCCAGTCGGCGACCTTGATGGTGTCCTCGTCGTGCTCGACGACGATGAGGGTGTTGCCCATGTCGCGCAGCCGGACCAGCGTCTCGATGAGGCGGTGGTTGTCCCGCTGGTGCAGTCCGATGGAGGGCTCGTCGAGGACGTACAGGACGCCCACGAGGCCGGAGCCGATCTGGGTGGCCAGCCGGATGCGCTGGGCCTCGCCGCCGGAGAGGGTGCCCGCCGCGCGGTTCAGCGACAGGTAGTCGAGGCCGACGTCGACCAGGAACCGCAGCCTTTCGTTGACCTCCTTCAGGACGCGCTCGGCGATCTTCTTGTCGCGCGCGTCGAGGCGCAGCTTGCCCAGGAAGTCCGCGCAGTCGCTGATGGACATGGCGGAGACCTCGGCGATGGACTTCTCCATGACCGTGACCGCGAGGACGACCGGCTTGAGGCGCGTGCCCTCACAGGTGGGGCAGGGCACCTCGCGCATGTAGCCCTCGAAGCGCTCGCGGCTCGTGTCGCTCTCGGCCTCGCCGTGCCGGCGCTTCACGAAGGGGACGGCGCCTTCGAAGGGCGTGGTGTACACGCGCTCCCTGCCGTACCGGTTGCGGTAGCGGACCTCGATCTGCGTCTTGTGGCCGTACAGGAGGGCCTTCTTGGCGCGCTGCGGGAGACCGGCGAAGGGGATGTCGGTCCGGAATCCCAGCGCGTCCGCGAGGGCTCCGATCAGGCGGGCGAAGTAGTCCTTGGTGTGGCCGTGCGACCAGGGGTGGATGGCGCCCTCGTCGAGCGACTTGTCCTCGTCGGGGACGATCAGCTCGGCGTCGACCTCCATGCGCGTGCCGATGCCGGAGCACTCCGGGCAGGCGCCGAAGGGCGAGTTGAAGGAGAAGGAGCGGGGCTCCATCTCCTCGAAGGACAGGTCGTCGTACGCGCAGTACAGGTGCTCCGAGTACATGCGCTCGCGCTCGGGGTCGTCGGCCGGGAGGTCGACGAAGTCGAGCACGACCATGCCGCCGGAGAGGCCGAGCGCGGTCTCCACGGAGTCGGTCAGACGGCGCTTGGCGCCCTCCTTGACCGTGAGGCGGTCGACGACCACCTCGATGGTGTGCTTCTCCTGCTTCTTCAGCGTGGGCGGCTCGGTGAGCTGGATCGTCTCGCCGTCGACCCGGGCCCTGCTGTACCCCTTGGTCTGGAGGTCGGCGAAGAGGTCGACGAACTCTCCCTTGCGCTCGCGCACCAGCGGCGAGAGCACCTGGAACCGGCTGCCCTGCGGAAGCTCCAGGACCTTGTCGACGATGGCCTGCGGCGACTGGCGCGAGATGGGACGGCCGCACTCGGGGCAGTGCGGCTTGCCGATGCGCGCGAAGAGCAGACGCAGGTAGTCGTAGACCTCGGTGATGGTGCCGACCGTCGAGCGCGGGTTGCGCGAGGTCGACTTCTGGTCGATGGAGACGGCCGGGGAGAGACCCTCGATGAAGTCCACGTCCGGCTTGTCCATCTGACCGAGGAATTGCCGGGCGTACGAGGACAGGGACTCCACGTAGCGCCGCTGTCCCTCGGCGAAGATCGTGTCGAAGGCCAGCGAGGACTTGCCCGACCCGGACAGGCCCGTGAAGACGATGAGCGAGTCGCGCGGAAGGTCGAGCGAGACATTCTTCAGGTTGTGCTCGCGCGCTCCACGGACGATGAGACGGTCGGCCACGCCGGGTCCGCACCTTTCTAGAGAGAAGCGACAGGGCCGAGGCCCCACGTCTTTTCTCAGACTAGGGGGAGCCACTGACAACGCCGGTTCGGTTCGCCTCGATGAGAACAATCCCGGACTTCCAAGAATGCCCGGCGCCGCCCCCGACCTTATAGCACGCACATTCGATTTGCGGACGTCGTCCACCACCTTCACCCGAACGTGTGGCGGAGCTATCGTCGGACCCATGAACGATCATGTGCGCGACCTGGCGTCTGTACGTGACGCGACCGAACGGCTGCTCACCGCAGTCGCCGCCCTGGACAACGCCGATGTGACCGAACCGTCACGGCTGCCCGGCTGGAGCCGCGGACACGTCCTGGCCCATCTCGCCCGCAACGCGGACGCCCTGGTGAACGTCCTTGAGGGCCGGCCGATGTATTCCTCCGGACAGGCCCGGGACGCCGAGATCGAGCGGGACGCCCCCCGCCCACTGAAGGCGCAGCTCGTCGACCTCCGCGACAGCGCGGCCCGCTTCCAGGAGAGCGGGGCCGCGCCCGCCGACTGGTCCCGGACCGTGGAACTGCGCAACGGGGTCACCGACTCGGCGGCCCGCGTGCCGTTCCGGCGCTGGATCGAGGTCGAACTGCACCACGTCGACCTGGGCATCGGCTACGAGCTGGAGGACCTGCCGGAGGAGTTCACGGTGCGCGAGATCGCCTTCCTCGCGGACCGCTTCGCCGAGCATCCCGAGGTCCCCTCCACACGCGTCATGGACGGCACGCGCGCGTGGACCACGGGACGCGACCCCGAAGACGCCGGGGATGCCCCCGAGGTCACCGTGACCGGCCCCCCA
Organism: Streptomyces liliiviolaceus; assembly: GCF_018070025.1. NCBI lineage: Bacteria > Bacillati > Actinomycetota > Actinomycetes > Kitasatosporales > Streptomycetaceae > Streptomyces > Streptomyces liliiviolaceus. Next base: position 3,849,300 of record NZ_JAGPYQ010000001.1, on the reverse strand, counting down.
CCCGTCCTGCTCGGCTGGCTCGCGGGACGCCGCGAGGGGTCGGCTCCGAGTGCGGAGGGCGGACCGCTTCCCGCCCTGCCCCCGCTATAGGCTGAGCGGCATGACGTACAGCGGAGCGGTGAGGGTCGGCGGCCCTGCAGATGTGCACGAGCTGCGGGACCTGATGATCTCCAAAGTCGCGGTCGGCCCGATGGACAACAACGCCTACGTACTGCGCTGTCGGGCCACGGACGAGCAGCTGCTGATCGACGCGGCGAACGACGCCGGCACTCTGCTCACCCTGATCGGCGCCGACGGAATCGCCTCCGTCGTGACCACGCATCAGCACGGCGACCACTGGCAGGCCCTCGCCGAGGTCGTGGAGGCCACGGGCGCGCGTACGTACGCGGGACGGGACGACGTCGACGGCATCCCCGTCCCGACGGATGTACCGGTCGGGGACGGCGACACGATCCGGGTCGGTCGCGTGGAACTGACCGCCCGTCATCTGGTGGGCCACACACCCGGCTCGATCGCCCTGGTCTACGACGACCCGCACGGCCACCCTCATGTGTTCACGGGGGACTGTCTCTTCCCGGGTGGTGTGGGCAACACACGTAAGGATCCGAAGGCCTTCGCCAGTCTGATCCACGATGTCGAGACGAAGATCTTCGGCACGCTGCCGGACGAGACCTGGGTGTACCCGGGCCACGGCAACGACACGTCCTTGGGCGCGGAGCGCCCCCACCTGCCGGAGTGGCGCGCACGGGGCTGGTAGGCGACCCGCACCACGAGCCCCGAAGGGGCGCGGGGAACTGCGCGCTCAGCCCCGGCCGACGGTCAGGTCACCACTCGGCCCCAGCACGACGGTGGGGCTCGCGGCACAGGCTCACGCGCCCCGTGTGAACCGAGCGCTCACACCGGTGCCCTGTGCGCGCTCCCCGCACGCGAGAGCACGCTGTCCACTGGTAGCAGTCCCGCACAGGATGACGGCTCCTGCGCCGGACGGGTCGCCGGCCCTTCGTTCCCCGCCCTCGGCCGGCGGCTCCACCCGGCAGCGGTGGCCGACGTCCGGCGGCCACCGCCCCGGGCGCCGCAATCGCGAAACACCGCCGATGTCACCCCAGTTCACAGCATTGCAACACCCGTTCCCACTATGCGGACGGTTGTCGCCGTGACCTCGACAGCCGGGCCCGCGCCCTGCCACTCTCCCGCCATGCATCCTGCTCGAAGCACCCTGCGCGGGGCTCTCACCACCACCGCCGTCGCTCTGCTCGCCGTCGCCGTCGGCTGCGCGCCGCAGTCCGAGGACAAGGCCTCCGACACGTCCTCCCCCGCGTCGTGCGCCGAGGGCGACCTGGCCACCGAGGTCTCCGGGAAGCTGACGATCGCGACGGACGAGCCCGCGTACGAGCCGTGGTTCAAGGACGGCAAGCCGGCCGGCGGTGAAGGTTTCGAGTCGGCCGTCGCGTACGCCGTCGCGAAGCAACTCGGCTACGACAAGGGCGACGTCGTCTGGCAGAGCGTGCCCTTCAACAAGGCCTTCGCGCCCGGTGAGAAGACCTTCGACTTCGACATCAACCAGGTGTCGATCAGCGACGAGCGCAAGAAGGCCGTCGATTTCTCGTCCGGCTACTACGACGTACGCCAGGCGGTCGTCGCGCTGAAGGGCTCCAAGGCCGCCGGGGCGAAGAGCGTCGCCGACCTGAAGAACGTCAAGCTGGGCGCCCAGGTCGGCACGACCAGTCTCGACTACATCGACGACGTGGTGAAGCCGACGGAGGATCCGGCCGCGTACGCGAAGAACGACCAGGCCAAGTCCGCGCTGAAGAACGGGCAGGTGGACGCCATCGTGGTCGACCTGCCGACCGCGTTCTACATCACCGCGGCCGAGGTCACGGACGCGAGGATCGTCGGGCAGTTCGAGAACCAGGGCGGCACGCCGGAGCAGTTCGGGCTCGTGCTGGACAAGGGCAGTGCGCTCACGTCGTGTGTGACCGACGCCGTGGACGCCCTGCGCGAGGACGGTTCCCTCGCCGCCATCGAGAAGCAGTGGCTGTCCGACGCCGTGGACGCGCCGGTGCTCAAGTGACGTTCGCCAAGGAGGAGTCGGGCGGGGATACCGGCGGGGACCCTGCCGAGGAGGACGCGCATGATCCGTACGTCCCCTCGCGGCGGCGGATCGAGCGGGAACGCCACAGACGCTCCCGTGCCCGGCGCGCGACGGCGATCGCCGCGCTCTCCACCCTGGTGACCGCCGTCGTCCTCTACCTCGTCGTCGTCAACGCGCCCGGCTGGCCGCGCACCAAGGAGACGTTCTTCGACGCGCAGTACGCGCGCGAGGCGTTCCCCAAGGTCCTCGAAGGCCTGTGGCTGAACGTCCGGCTGCTGTTGGTGTGCGGCGTGGCGGTCCTCGTCCTCGGCATGCTGATCGCCGTCGCCCGCACCCTGCGCGGCCCGGTGTTCTTCCCGCTGCGGGCGCTGGCCGCCGCGTACACCGACTTCTTCCGTGGCCTTCCGCTGATCATCAACCTGATGATCGTGGTCCTGGGCGTGCCCGCGCTGCGGTTGCAGGGCATCACGGTGGATCCGGTGCTGCTGGGCGGCACGGCGCTCACCCTGACGTACTCCGCGTACGTCGCCGAGGTGTTCCGCGCCGGCATCGAGTCCGTGCACCCCTCGCAGCGGGCCGCGGCACGCTCGCTCGGGCTGAGCAACCGTCAGGCACTGCGGTACGTCGTCCTCCCCCAGGCCGTACGCCGCCAGGTGCCGCCGCTCCTCAACGACCTGGTGTCCCTGCAGAAGGACACCGGGCTCGTCTCGATCGGCGGCGCGGTCGACGCCGTGCGTGCCGCGGACATCATCGTGGGACGCAGTCTCAACTACACGCCGTACATCGTCGCGGGGCTGGTCTTCGTCGCGCTGACCATTCCGATGACCCGTTTCACGGACTGGGTCACGGCACGGATGGACCGCCGGCGGGCACAAGGAGGAACCATATGAGCGGGACGACCGGTGGTGCGACCGGCGGAACGGCCACGGAGCCTGCTGCACCGGTGCCGCCTCCCGTGCTGCGTATGGAGGCCGTCCGCAAGTCCTTCGGCGGCTCGGTCGTCCTGCGTGACGTCGACCTGGAGGTCGCTCCGCACACGGTGACGGCGCTGATCGGGGCCTCCGGCTCCGGCAAGTCCACGCTGCTGCGCTGTGCGAACCTCCTGGAGGAGATCGACGACGGCGCCATCTGGCTGGACGACGAGGAGATCACCGATCCGCGGGCCGACCAGGACGCCGTGCGCCGCCGTATCGGCGTGGTCTTCCAGGCGTACAACCTGTTCCCGCACATGACCGTCCTGGAGAACATCACGCTCGCCCCGCGGCGCGTGCACGGCACGGGGCGGGCCGAGGCCGAGGCGCGCGCCCGTGAGCTGCTCGACCGGCTGGGGCTGGGCGCCAAGGCCGGCGAGTACCCGGACCGGCTGAGCGGCGGCCAGCAGCAGCGGGCCGCGATCGTCCGGGCCCTGGCCGTACGCCCCCGGCTGCTGCTCCTCGACGAGGTCACGGCCGCGCTCGACCCGGAGCTGGTGGGTGAGGTCCTGAACGTCGTCCGGGACTTGAAGGAGGACGGCATGACCATGGTGCTGGCCACGCACGAGATGGGCTTCGCCCGGGATGTCGCGGACCAGGTCTGCTTCCTCGACGGCGGGGTCGTGCTGGAGCGCGGCACGGCCGAGGAGGTCTTCGGCGAGCCCCGGGAGGAGCGCACGCGGCGTTTCCTGCGCCGGATCGTGGAGGCGGGACGGCTCTGAACGGTCATGTGTCGATGGTGGCACCCGCCACTGACATCGACCGCGGTCCGCCGTCCACCGTCAGGCCTCCGCCTGCCCCGTCCCCGCCAGCGCCGCGACCCGCTCGACGCCGAACACGTACCCCTGCACTCCGCAGCCCGCGATGACACCGTCGGCGCGGAGGGAGACGTACGAGTGGTGCCGGAAGGCCTCGCGCTGATGGATGTTGGAGATGTGGACCTCCAACACGGGCAGGCCGTCACAGGTGTTGAGGGCGTCCAGGATCGCCACGGAGGTGTGCGAGTAGGCGCCCGGGTTGATCACGATGCCGGAGTGGTTCAGGCGTGCCTCGTGGATCCAGTCGACCAGTTCGCCCTCGTGGTTGGACTGCCGGAAGTCGACCGTCCCGCCGTGCGCGGCCGCCGCCTTGGCGCACAACGCCTCTACGTCGGCGAGGGTGTCGGAACCGTAGATCTCCGGCTGCCGCTGGCCCAGGAGGTTCAGGTTGGGGCCGTTGAGAATCATGATGGGGGCGCTGGCCAGGGTGCGGGGCACGGTTCCTCCGGTCCGATCGGATGGGTCGGCCCGTTCAGGACCGCTGCTCGGACCCGGTCTATCACGGTGCGCGGACACCGGAACGGGCCCCCTGGGGTGCCCGGCGCGTGACGGGGGCGCACCGAGGCCGCCCGGGCCCCCGCGCGCCCCCGTAACCCGTGGTGACCGTGGGTAGTTGACGCGGCATGCACCGTGCACGCACAGTAAAGCCCCCTTCCATGCTGCGACTCGCGGCCGCGGCACTCGCCGGGACGGCCATCGAGTTCTACGACTTCTTCATCTACGGGACGGCGGCGGCGCTCGTCCTCGGCCCGCTGTTCTTCCCGACGTTCTCGCCGCTGGCGGGGACCCTGGCGGCCTTCGGAACCTTCGGTGTCGGGTTCGTGGCACGGCCCCTCGGCTCGGTCCTGTTCGGGCACATCGGGGACCGGCACGGCCGGCGGCCCGTGCTCGTCGCCTCCCTGCTGCTGACCGGCGCCTCGACCGTCGCGGTCGGCTGCGTACCGACGTACGCCTCCATCGGTACGGCCGCTCCCGTGCTGCTCCTCGTGCTGCGTTTTCTGCAGGGACTCGGGCTCGGCGGGGAGTGGGGCGGGGCGGTGCTGCTGACCGCCGAGCACGCGCCCCCGGACCGTCGCGGACTGTGGTCGAGCTTCCCGCAGATCGGGCCGGCACTGGGGTTCGTCCTCGCCAACGGCGTGATGCTGGCGCTGTCGGCGATGCTCTCCGACGCGCAGTTCGCGTCCTGGGGCTGGCGGGTGCCGTTCTGGGCGGCGGGCGTCCTGGCGGCGGCCGGGCTGTGGCTGCGCTCCTCGCTCGCCGAGAGCCCGAGGTTCCTCGAAATGCGGGAGCACGCGCGCGTGCCGCTCGTCGAGGTGGTCCGCGGCCACTGGCGTCTCGTCCTGCTGACCGCCGGGGCGCTCTCCGTGGGATACGCGCTGTTCTACGCGGTGACGACCTGGTCCCTCGCCTACGCGACCGAACGGCTCGGGGTGAGCCGTACCGTCATGCTGGCCATCATCATGGCGGCCGTCGTGGTGAAGGGTGCGCTCACTCCCCTGGTGGCCGTTCTGAGCGACCGGTACGGGCGGCGGCCCCTGTGCCTGGCCGGCTGCGCGGGCGCCGCCGTGTGGATGTTCCCGATGATCGCGCTGCTGTCGACGGGCGAACCGCTGCTGATGTTCCTCGGTTTCCTGGTGGCCCTGATCTCGTTCGTGACGATGTTCGCCGTGATCGCCGCGTATCTGCCGGAGTTGTACGAGCCGCGGGTGCGCTGCACGGGCGCGGCGGTGGGCTACAACCTGGGCGGGGTGCTCGGGGGCGCGCTCACCCCAATTGTGGCGACCGCGATCGCCGACCAGAGCGGGCGGGTCCCGTGGGGCGTGGCCGCCTATCTGACGGGCATCGCGCTGCTCAGCCTCGGCTGCTTCGCGCTGCTCCCGGAGACACGGTTCGTGAAGGTGGCGGCGGTGGAACCGGCGACGAGCTGAGCGGCGTCGGCGGTCGCGCTCGCGTTCTTGTTCACGCGTAAACGCTTGCGCAAGCGTTTACGCGCACTGACTCCGCGAGTCCTGCCGCCGGTGTACGTACGCCGCTCCCAGCCCCGCCTCCTGGCTCCCGGCTCCCGGCTCCTACGGATTGATCGCAAGCTCCAGATACGCCGCGAACAGCACCAGATGCACCCCGCCCTGCAGCGGGGTCGCCCGGCCGGGGACCACCGTGAGCGAGCTGACCACCACGGTCAGCGTGAGCAGCACCATATGGGTCGAGCTCAGGCCGAGAACGAGAGGGCCGGAGAGCCAGATGGACGCGACCGCCACGGCCGGGATGGTCAGGCCGATGCTCGCCATCGCCGAGCCGAGAGCGAGGTTCAGACTGGTCTGCACCCGGTCTCGTCGGGCGGACCGCAGCGCGGCGATCGTCTCGGGGAGCAGCACGAGCAGAGCGATGACCACGCCGACCACGGCGTGCGGCATCCCGGCCGCCTCCACGCCGGACTCGATGGTGGGCGAGACGCCCTTGGCGAGTCCGACCACGCCGACGAGCGCCACGCCGAGAAAGCCCAGACTGATCAGGGCGGTCCTGGAGGTCGGGGTGTCGGCGTGGTCGTCCGCGTCGATCACCTCCCCCTGCCGGGTGATCGGCAGGAAGTAGTCGCGGTGCCGCACGGTCTGTGTGGCCACGAACATGCCGTACAGGACGAGCGACGAAAGCGCGGCGAAGGTGAGCTGGGCCGTGGAGAACTCCGGCCCCGGCTTGCTGGTGGTGAAGGTCGGCAGCACCAGGCTGAGCGTCGCCAGGGTCGCCACGGTCGCGAGGGCGGCGCCGGTGCCCTCCGCGTTGAAGACGGCCAGGCCGTGCCGCAGGGAGGCGACGAGCAGGCTCAGGCCGACGATGCCGTTGCAGGTGATCATCACGGCCGCGAAAACGGTGTCACGGGCCAGTGTGGCGCTCTTGTCCCCGCCGTCCGCCATGAGAGTGACGATCAGCGCCACCTCGATGATCGTGACGGCGACGGCGAGGACCAGTGAGCCGAAGGGTTCCCCGACCCGGTGGGCGACCACCTCGGCGTGGTGGACCGCGGCCAGCACGGCGCCGGCCAGCACCAGCGTCACCAGGGCCACGATCACGCCGGGCAGACCACGCCCCCAGGTGAGGGCAAGCAGGACGATCGCGATCACGGGCACGACGGCCGTCCACTGCGTCGCGAGTGACCGAAGCCGAACGATCATGCAGCGATCGTCGCAGCCACACGCGAGCCCCGCACTCCGGCGGCTGGCGGAGCGCGGAACTCGGAGCCGTGCCCGGTGCCCTCGCCGCGGGCACCCCTGCTGCCCCGGTTGCCGGTTCAGTGCCTACTTCAGCTCGGACGACTCGCGTACGTCGCAGTCGGTGAACCGGGGCGGCCGGCTGCACAGCTCCGCCATGCGCTCCGCCATCCTGGTCGTTCCGGGGTCCTGGCTGTTGCGCATCGCCTCGTCGAACGACTCGAACTCAAGGACCACGAAGTAGCGGTTCGGTGTGTTCCGGTCCTGCAGGACCATACGGTGCGTGGGGCCGCCGCTGTGTCCGGCCGAGCCCTTCTCGGCCTCGCGGACCAGCTCCCGCAGTTCGTCGATGCGCTCGGTCTCGAAGTCGATGATCTGCGCGAACTTCATGGGTACCTCCACTCGGCCGGGCGCCCCCGGGCCGGGGACCGCTCAGCACACAAGCAAGCACCGGGAGCGGTCGTCGGCAATTCGCCGAGCGTCGCTCCCGGTGCTGGTTGTTTCTACGTCCGACGCGGTCAGACGTCGATGCTGTCCTTCTGGGACCCGTCGCCCTTCTGAGGGCCTTCGGTCTGCTGCGCCTCTGCGGCAGCCTGCTTCTTGGAGGCCATGAGGCTGGTGATCGTGGTGATCACGAGGACACCGCAGATCACGCCGAGGGAGACGGGGATGGAGATCTCCGGGACATGGACGCCGGACTCGTGCAGCGCGTGCAGCACCAGCTTGATGCCGATGAATCCGAGGATGACCGACAGGCCGTAGCTGAGGTGGACCAGCTTCCTGAGCAGTCCGCCGATGAGGAAGTACAGCTGTCGCAGGCCCATGAGCGCGAACGCGTTGGCCGTGAACACGATGTACGGGTCCTGCGTGAGGCCGAAGATCGCGGGGATCGAGTCGAGTGCGAAGAGCACGTCGGTGGTGCCGATCGCGAGCATCACGACCAGCATCGGGGTCATGACCCGCTTGCCGTTCTCCTGGATCCACAGCTTGGTGCCGTGGTATCGGTCGGCGACACCGAAGCGGCGCTCGGCAGCCTTGAGCAGCCGGTTCTCCTCGAACTCCTCGTCCTCGTCGTCGGCGCGGGCTTCCTGGATCAGCTTCCACGCGGTGTAGATGAGGAACGCGCCGAAGATGTAGAAGACCCACGCGAAGCTCGCCAGGATCGCGGCACCCGCGGCGATGAAGACCGCGCGCAGGACGAGGGCAATGAGCACACCGATCAGCAGTACGCGCTGCTGGTACTGCGTGGGCACCGCGAACTTCGCCATGATCAGGACGAAGACGAAGAGGTTGTCGACGCTCAGCGACTTCTCGGTGATGAAGCCGGCGAAGAACTCACCGGCGGGCTGGCCGCCGGAGAAGAGCAGCAGTCCGAGTCCGAACAGCGCGGCCAGGACGATCCAGACGACCGTCCAGATCCCGGCTTCCTTGATGGATACGTCGTGCGGCTTGCGGCCGATAAAGAAATCGACCGCGATGAGGGCTGCTAGGCCCACGATCGTCAGGACCCAAAGGGTCACGGAAACATCCACTGCGCCTCCGGCAGTTCGTAACGGCAAATGTCAGCGTCGTCGCTGCTGGAGGTCTCTTCCACCCGATGTGTCCGGGGCGCTTGATGCGCCCGGGGTTATCCGGGCCGACGCCCCGGGATCCGGCCGGATCCGTATTGACGGGTACGTCGCAGTAGGTAGGGAGTACTCCCCTCCGCACTCATGACAGTACCCCAATCACCAAGGAAAGGTAAAGAGATTGGTAAAGAAAAGGACAAGTGTGCTGGTCAGAGGACTTGACGAACCCATGGGAAAGCTTGGGAGGGCCTGACGGGGCTCAGCGGGTGAACCCCGGTGGACCTCAGCGGTTCCAGGAGCGACGGGCGGTCGCGACCTGGGTGAGGACGTGCTGGAGCACCTGGCTGCCGGGCGGGACACGCGAGGGGTCGTAGGTCCAGGTGTGTCCGACCCAGGGGTCGGCGAGGTGGTCGTCGGGCACCGGCGTGAGCCGGAGCAAAGACCTCCACAGCGGGTCGAGCAGCGGCCCGTAGGCGGCGGCGTCCTCCCGGTCGGCGACCAGCATGAGGTGCACCCCGACGGCGGGTCCCTCGTCCGCGAGATAGCGCAGCTGGGTCACGGCACGGTCGTCGAAGCCGTGCGGGAAGTCGTTGACGATCAGCAGTTGCTCGGCCGGGTCGAGATCGGACGGCAGTGAGTCGGCCGCCCCGCCCCGGATGGCCATCTGCACCAGGTCGACCCGCTGGGTCAGCCGGGCCAGCACCTCGTTCACCCCCGCGGCGCCCACGGCGGGCGGCGCGGCGAGCACCCCGGTGGTCACCAGCGGCGCGAGGGACGAGGCCGCCGAGCCCGCCGCGTCGATGACGTGCACGGTGTATTCGCCCGCCGGATAGACGGCGAGCAGCCGGGCCGCGTGCGCCACGGCCGTGTCCATGGCGAGGCGGCGCAGGTCGTCGGAGTCCGCGATCGAACCCTCGAAGGACGCCGTACGGCCGCTGTCGATCCACAGTCCGCGCTCCAGCGGCAGCCGCACCAGCATCGGAATGCTGAGGCCTGCGCTCTCGGGCAGGTGCAGGTCTCCCAGGCGCACGGCCATGGGGATCTCCATCGGGACGCGGTAGCCGTGCCAGGAGGGGTTGTCCCAGCGGGCGAACGCGGGTGGCAGTGCCGGTTCGACGACCTCGGCCTCCGCGGTGAGCTGGGCGAGGTCTCGGTCGAGCGCCTCCCTGGCCCGGTCGACCAGCTCGGCCTGCTTGGCGCGGGCCGCCTCGCGGGCGGCGTCGCCCTGTCCGCCGATCCGGGCGCGCGGGTCGGACAGGACCTTGTCGAGCTCCTGCTCCATGCGGGACTCGGCGAAGTCGACCGCGCTGCGGTACGCGGCGGTGGTGCGGGCCAGGTCCTCGAACATGCCCCACACCTGGTTGTACAGGCGCTCCTCCATGGACCAGCCGGTCGCGTCGCCCGCCACGGGCTGTGCGGGCTGCCCCGGCTGGGCCGGGGGCGCGGTGGGCGGGGGCGGAGGGTGCGGCGGCCTGCCGGCCGGGGTGGCTGTAGTTGACGGGGCCGCCGGCTCCGGGACCGGCGGGCTGTGTCACGGCGGACGGGTCCGCCGGTGCGGAGGCCGACGGGTACGCGGGCTGCGGTGCCCCGGACCCGCCGCCGGGCGCGGTGGCCCCCTGCCCGCCGGGGTGTCCGTGCTGCGGTGACACCTGGCCGGGCGTGCCGGGGGACGTCGAGCCGCTCTGGTCCTGTCCCAGCGCGGGTGCCGCGGCGTGCCGGGAGCGGTCGCCGTCGGCCGCGCGCGGCGGTGGCGCCGCCACCGAGCGCGCGAGGCCCTGGACGACCGCCTCGTTGATACTGCCCGCGAGTTGACGGGCCTGGGGAAGGCCCTGGTCGGTGAGGAGCTCGGCGAGGCCGCCCGCGTACCCCTGGCCCACGGCGCGCACCTTCCAGGCGCCCTGCCTGCGGTAGAGCTCCAGTGCGACGACGGCCGACTCGGCGTCGAGACCGGTGACCGTGTAGCTGGCGACCTCGGAGCCGTCGAGTCCGGTGACCGCGACGAAGGGAGCGGCGACGGCCCCGAACCGGACCGGGCCGCCCACTCCGGACGGCAGGGCCAGGAGCACGCTGACCCGGTGCACGGTCTCCGGCAGGGCGTCCAGGTCGCAGGCCAGCCGGTGATCGGCGGCGGCCTGCTTGGACACCTCTATGCCCGGCAGAGTGGGTGAGCCCGGATGGGCCACCCACTCGACTCCGTGCACCTTGCCGCGCTCGTCGCTGAGCGTGGCCCCGGCCACGACCGGCTTGCCGGCCGACACCCGGATCTCAAGTCGGGCCTGGGAAAGCGGGTGGTTCTGCCCCCGGACCAGCTCAGCCGTCATCGCCTTCGTTCCCCCTGTGTGCTCATGTGCCGGCGCCGGGCCGGCTGGCCGGACTTGACTACAGGTGCGGCAGGATCGCCGGCATCAGGTCCTGGAAGGTACGGCCGTTGGCAGGCGTGCCGAGGGCCGTCATCTGCCAGCCCGCGCCCGCGCGGTGGACCTTCGCCATGATCTGCGCGGTGTACTGACCGCCACCCGCCAGGGTGTAGCGGGCGAGCTCCTGGCCGTTGGTCTCGTCGACCAGACGGCAGAACGCGTCCTGCACCTCCTGGAACGTCTGGCCCGTGAACGAGTTCACGGTGAAGACGATCTGGTCGATGTGGACCGGGACGCGCGCGAGGTCGACGAGGATGGACTCGTCGTCGCCGCCCTGACCCGCACCGCCCACGAGGTTGTCACCGGTGTGCCGCACGGAGCCGTCGTCGCTGACGAGGTGGCGGAAGAACACCACGTCGACCGGCTGCTTGTCGGCGAACAGCACGGCGGACGCGTCGAGGTCGATCTCGCGGGTGCGCGAGCCGAACAGGCCACGTCGCGGGGCGGCCTGCCAGCCGAGCCCCATGCGCACCGCGGTCAGCGTGCCTCCGTCGTTCTTCTGCAGACTGATGGCCTGACCCTTGGTCATGTTGACCGTCACGCGCTGTTCCCTTCTCGGACTGTCTCCCCTGTTGCCGCAGAATCCTGCGGTTGACCAGCAACCCTACGCAGAGCCACTGACACCCTCGAAGCCCGGTGCACACTTTGTGTCGGTCTTGCAACACTGTGCGGTGGGCGGGCGTCAGGCGATACCGGCCTCCTTCATCTGCCGCAGCTCCTTCTTCATCTCCGAGACCTCGTCGCGCAGCCGCGCGGCGATCTCGAACTGGAGGTCCGCGGCGGCGGCGCGCATCCGCTCCGTCATCTCCTCGATCTGCCCGCTGAGTTCCGCCGCGGGGCGATCGGTCGGCACGGTCGCCTTGTCCTTGCCGGACGTGGCTCCCTTGGCCGCCTTGGACCCCAGCGCGGGCACGGGGGCCTTGGCGCTCTTGCCGTCCTTCGCCTTGCGGTAGCCCGAGCCGAGCAGCTGCTCCGTGTCGACGTCCTCGCGGGCGATCTGCGCCACGATGTCGTTGATCCTCTTGCGGAGGGGCTGAGGGTCGATGCCCCGCTCCGTGTTGTACGCGACCTGCTTCTCCCGGCGGCGGTTGGTCTCCTCGATGGCCTTCTCCATCGCCGGGGTGATCTTGTCGGCGTACATGTGGACCTGGCCTGACACGTTGCGCGCCGCGCGGCCGATGGTCTGGATCAGCGAGGTGCCGGAGCGCAGGAAGCCCTCCTTGTCGGCGTCGAGGATCGACACGAGGGAGACCTCGGGCAGGTCGAGGCCCTCCCTGAGGAGGTTGATGCCGACGAGGACGTCGTACTCACCGGCGCGCAGCTCACGCAGCAGTTCGACCCGGCGCAGGGTGTCGACGTCACTGTGCAGGTACCGGACCTGGATGCCCATCTCCAGGAAGTAGTCGGTGAGGTCCTCGGCCATCTTCTTGGTGAGCGTGGTGACCAGGACGCGCTCGTCCTTCTCGGTGCGCTTGCGGATCTCGTGCACCAGGTCGTCGATCTGGCCCTCGGTGGGCTTGACGACGACCTCGGGGTCGACGAGGCCGGTGGGGCGGATGATCTGTTCGACGAAGCCGTCCCCGCGCGAGAGCTCGTACTTGCCGGGTGTCGCCGACAGGTAGACGGCCTGTCCGATGCGCTGCTGGAACTCCTCCCACTTCAGGGGGCGGTTGTCCAGGGCGGAGGGCAGCCGGAAGCCGTGGTCGACGAGGGTGCGCTTGCGGGAGGCGTCGCCCTCGTACATCGCGCCGATCTGGGGCACCGTGACGTGCGACTCGTCGATGACGAGCAGGAAGTCGTCCGGGAAGTAGTCGAGCAGTGTGTTCGGCGGGGAGCCGGGCTCGCGGCCGTCGAAGTGCATCGAGTAGTTCTCGACGCCGGAGCAGGAGCCGATCTGGCGGAGCATCTCCAGGTCGTACGTCGTGCGCATGCGCAGCCGCTGGGCCTCCAGGAGCTTGCCCTGCTTCTCCAGCTCGGACAGGCGTTCGCCCAGTTCCTTCTCGATGTCGTTGGCGGCGCGCTCCAGGCGCTCGGGTCCTGCCACGTAGTGGGTGGCCGGGAAGATGTAGAGCTGCTGGTCGTCGGTGATGATCTCGCCGGTGAGCGGGTGCAGCGTGGACAGGGCCTCGATCTCGTCACCGAACATCTCGATGCGGACGGCCAGCTCCTCGTAGACCGGGAAGATCTCGATGGTGTCGCCGCGGACGCGGAAGGTGCCGCGTGTGAAGGCCAGGTCGTTGCGCGTGTACTGGATGTCGACGAAGCGGCGGAGCAGGTCGTCGCGGTCGATCTCGTCGCCGACCTTGAGGTTGACCATGCGGTCCACGTACTCCTGCGGCGTGCCCAGGCCGTAGATGCAGGAGACCGAGGCGACCACGACGACGTCGCGCCGGGTGAGCAGCGAGTTGGTGGCGGAGTGACGCAGTCGCTCCACCTCCTCGTTGATCGAGGAGTCCTTCTCGATGTAGGTGTCCGACTGCGGGACGTAGGCCTCGGGCTGGTAGTAGTCGTAGTACGAGACGAAGTACTCGACGGCGTTGTTCGGCAGGAGCTCGCGGAACTCGTTGGCGAGCTGGGCGGCCAGCGTCTTGTTCGGCGCCATCACGAGGGTGGGGCGCTGGAGCTTCTCGATCATCCACGCGGTGGTCGCGGACTTTCCGGTGCCGGTGGCACCGAGGAGGACGACGTCCTTCTCACCTGCGAGGACGCGCCGCTCAAGGTCAGCGATGGCAGCGGGCTGGTCGCCGCTGGGCTGGTAGGGACTGACGACCTCGAAAGGCGCCACCGTGCGTTCGATCTTGGATACGGGCCGCATGGAATCAACCGTACGACCCCGCACTGACAACGGGGTCCTCTCACCAGTTCTGCGGGGTCCGTGAATCGTCGTGGTGGCGGGAGCGCGGGCCGGGGACGTGCCCGCGCCGGGTGGGGTGGACCGTGTGGGCCGGGATGCCGGGCTTCTGCTCGGCGGCGCTCCAGTCGGGCTTGCCCATGACCATCAGCGGGTCGAACATCACGACGACGCCGGCGAGCAGCAGGAAGGCCAGCGGGCCGATCATCAGGGGCGCCAGCAGGGAGGCGGGCGAGTCCCCGGCGGGGGCGCTGGTGGCGCCGTGCAGATGGACGCTGAGGGCGGCCATGCCCGTGTAGTGCATCCCGCTGACGGCGAGGCCCATGACGAGGCTCGCGCCCACGCTCCACAGGAAGCCGCGGACCTGTCCCGCCGCCCACAGGGCGGCGATGGCGGCGGCGACGGCTATGACGACCGAGGCGGCGACGGTGAGGGTGTTGTACTCAAGCTTCCCGTTGAGGCGCATTCCGGCCATGCCCAGGTAGTGCATGGAGGCGACGCCCAGTCCGGTGATGGTGCCCCCGGTGAACAGGGCCGTTCCGGAGGCTCCCCGGTATCCGACGATGAAGATGCCGATGCCGACCATGACGATCGCGACGCCGAGGCTCGCGAAGGTCATCAGCATGTCGTAGTTCACCGGGGTCTCCCGGACGGAGAACCCCATCATCGCGATGAAGTGCATGGTCCAGATGCCGGAGCCGATCGCCGCGGAGCCGAGAGCGAGCCAGCCCGGCCGCCAGGAGCGGGTGACGAGCATCGACCTCGTGGTGCAGCGCAGACCGAGCGCTCCGCCGAGACACGCCATCAGATACGCCACGAGCGGCGTGACGAGTCCGTAGCTGAATCCGTCGACCGTGCCCTGCATGCGCGGTTGCCTTTCCGCCCTGTTACATCCCGGAATTCCGTGAAATGCCCCCGCCCCAGGAGCGCCTCAGCGACCAGGGTTGTCGCAGAGAGTATGACTCGCACCTGAACGGTCGAACGATTTTCCGGCAAAGAATCACGACCTTGCCCCAGTTGTGCGGCACACGTGATCGGGCTTGGGCAACTCCATTCAATTTATGGCCATCCTGTACCCCCCTAAAGTTGACCCCCTGCTGTCACTCTGAGACCGTCCGTGATCGCAGACGCTAGGAGTACGCATGCACGCGCGCGCTGCCGCCGCCACGACCACCGCGCTCCTGGGAGCCGCCGTCGTTCTCCCCGCCCCCTTCGCTCACGCAGCCGTGAGCACCGACCAGCCCCTGGTCATCGCACACCGCGGAGCTTCGGCCCAAGCCCCCGAGAACACCCTCGCCGCCATCGACCGGGCGGCCCGTCTCGGCTTCACCTGGGTCGAGAACGACGTCCAGCGCACCAAGGACGGCAAGCTCGTCGTGATCCACGACGACAGCCTGGCCCGTACGACCGATGTGGAGGAGGTCTTCCCCGACCGGGCCCCCTGGAAGGTGAAGGACTTCACCGCGAAGGAGATCGCCCGCCTGGACGCGGGCAGCTGGTTCAGCGCCCGCTACAAGGGCGCTCGCGTTCCGACGCTGAAGCAGTACATGAACCGGGTCTCGCACAACCATCAGAAGCTCGTCCTGGAGATCAAGAACCCCGAGCTGTACCCGGGCATCGAGCGGGAGACCCTCAAGACCCTCAGCAACGAGGGCTGGCTGGGCCCGGCCCATGTGCGGCGCAAGCTGGTGATCCAGAGCTTCAGCGCGGACAGTGTGCGCAAGGTGCACGCCCTGCGTCCCGACATCAAGACGGGTTTCCTGGGCACCCCCTCGGTCGCGGAGCTGCCCGCGTACGCGCGGTTCGCCGACCAGATCAACTCGTCGCACACGACGATCTCCCTCGGATACGTCGCCGCGATCCACGCGCTCGAAGGGCCGCACGGCAAGCCGCTGGAGATCTTCACCTGGACCGTCGACACCGCTGCGGACACACGGCGTGTCACGGGTCTCGGTGTGAACGGCATCATCACGAACAAGCCCGACGTGGTGCGGAAGGCGCTGCGCGAGGACTGAGCCCGCGGGCCGACGGCCGGTCGCCGACCGGCCGTCTCCGACCGCCCGTCGCCGGTGGCGCGGACGCCCGTACGCGTCCGCGTCCCCGGCGTCCGTGCGCGTCCGCGCCACCGGCGTTGTCAGTGGTGCGCCGTACCGTGGAGCGCATGAACAGCCATGGGCGGGACGAGCAGCGGGTGGTGTGGGCCGTCGTCGACAGCTCCATCGGCCCGCTGCTGCTGGCGGCGACCGGCGAGGGCCTGGTCTGCGTGGTCTTCCACGCCTCGGACGAGGTGCGCGACAAGACCCTGGAGCGGCTCGCGTCGCGGTTCGCCACCGAGCCCGTCGAAGCGCCGGAGTCCCCGCTGCTGACCGAGGCGATACGTCAGTTCGCGGCGTACTTCGCGGGCGAGCGCCGCGACTTCGAGCTGCCCCTGGACTGGTCGCTGATCTCCGGCTTCAACCGCCAGGTGCTGCGCGAGCTGGCGTCCGGCGTTCCGTACGGGGCGGTGGTGGGCTACGGCGATCTGGCGCGGCGCGTCGGCCAGCCGGGGGCGGCCCAGGCGGTGGGAATGGCCATGGGAGCCAATCCGCTGCCGGTCGTCGTGCCCTGTCACCGGGTCGTGGAGAGGGACGGCGGCATCGGCGGGTTCGGAGGCGGCGTGGAGACCAAGCGGAAGCTCCTGGCACTGGAAGGGGTGCTGCCGGAGCCGTTGTTCTAGGGGCGAGGGGCCCTTGAAGGGCTCGGCTTCGGGGTCGCCGTTGTTGTCGTGGGGGTGTCCTGGGCTCGGGACGAGGGGGAGACTGCGCCGGTGACCACGCCCGACTTCACTCGTGTGTACGCGTCCGACCCGGTGCCGTTCGCGGATCCGGGCCGTGTGCGCGCCCTCGTTCCGCTCGCTCGGGCGTGTTCGCGGTGACCGCTGTCGAGCGGCCGGTCGCCGTGCCCTTCGACGCGGCCGGTCTGCCCGCGCTGCGGCGCCGGACCTCCGCCGTGCTCATCGCCAGTCAGATCCTCGGCGGGCTCGGCGTGGCCACGGGCATCGCGCTCGCCGTGGTCCTGGCCCAGGAGGTCGCCGGTACGGAGTCGCTCGCCGGGCTCGCGCCCACCGCGACCGTCACCGGGACGGCGGTGCTGTCGGTGCCGCTGGCCGCCCTGATGACCGCGCGCGGTCGCCGGCCGGGGCTCGTGCTGGCCTATCTCATCGGCGCGTCGGGGGCCGGGATCGTGGTGGCGGGCGCGGTCATGGGCAGCTTCCCGCTGCTGCTGGTCGGCATGGCGGGTTTCGGCGCCGCCTCGTCGGCGAATCTGCAGGCGCGGTTCGCCGCCGCCGATCTGGCCGAGCCGAAGCGACGGGCACGGGCCATCTCGAACGTCGTGTGGGCCACCACGATCGGCGCGGTCCTCGGCCCCAACATCGCCGCGCCCGCGGGCCGCAGCGTCTCCGGGCTCGGCATACCGGAGGCGGCGGGCCCCTTCGTGTGGGCGGCCGGCGTGTTCCTCATGTCCGCGCTGCTGGTCGCGGTGCTGCTGCGGCCCGATCCGCTGCTCACCGCCCGCGCGCTGGCACCGGTCGAGGAGCGGTCCCCCGCGGCGCGGTCCATCAGGGCGGGGGCGGCCGCCGTCCGGGCGTCCCCGCGTGCGCGGCTGGCTCTGGTGACGGTGGCGGTGTCGCACACGGCGATGGTCTCGGTCATGTCGATGACACCACTGGACCTCGGCCACCACGGGGCGGGCATCGATCTGATCGGGCTCGTCATCAGCGTCCACATCGCGGGGATGTATGCGTTCTCGCCCCTGATGGGAAGGCTGTCCGACCGGTTCGGGCGGCTCTCGGGGATAGCCCTCGCCGTGGCCCTGCTGGCCTGTGCGGCCCTCCTCGCGGGCACCGCCGGCGCCGACCACCGGCAGACCGCCGCCGGGCTGTTTCTGCTGGGTCTCGGCTGGTCCGCCGGTCTCGTCTCCGGCTCCGCGCTCCTGACCGACTCCGTGCCCCAGCCGGCGCGCGCCGCCGCGCAGGGGCTCTCCGACCTGACCATGAACGCCTCGGCGGGGCTCGGCGGGGCCGCCGCGGGACTCGTCGTCGCCCAGGCGAGCTACGGCTGGCTGAACGCCGTCGCCGCGTGCCTTCTCCTGCCGCTCGGCGCGCTGGCGCTGCTCACCCGGCTCGGGAAGTCCCGTCCGTGATGTGCCCGATGGGGCCCGCGCGAAGGCTGGCCGGAACGGTTCGCCGGTAGCAGACTCCGCCGTGCGCACAGCCACTGGCATCCGAAGGCACGGGGGCCGAAGGGACGGCGATCACGTATGAGCGGGAACAGGGCAGTCGCGTACCTGAAGCCGGGCGCGGTGGAAGTCAGGACCATCGACCATCCGACGCTCGAACTGCAGGACGGACCAGGGGTGGCCTCCGCGAACATCGGCCGCAAGTGCCGGCACGGAGTCATCCTGAAGGTACTCGCCAGCAACATCTGCGGCAGCGACCAGCACATGGTGCGCGGCCGTACGACCGCGCCCGAGGGGCTCGTCCTCGGGCACGAAATCACCGGAGAGGTCATCGAGCGGGGCCCGGACGTCGAGTTCCTCGAAGTCGGGGACATCGTCTCGGTGCCCTTCAACATCGCCTGCGGGCGGTGCCGCAACTGCAAGGAGCGCAAGACCGGCATCTGTCTGAACGTCAACCCGGCCCGTCCCGGGGCGGCCTACGGCTATGTCGACATGGGCGGCTGGGTCGGCGGTCAGGCGGAGTACGCGATGATCCCGTACGCGGACTTCAATCTGCTGCGGTTCCCCGACCGGGACCAGGCGCGGGAGAAACTGCTCGATCTGACCATGCTGTCGGACATCTTCCCGACGGGCTTCCACGGCGCGGTGAGCGCGGGCGCCGGGGTCGGCTCGACGGTGTACGTGGCCGGTGCGGGGCCGGTCGGTCTCGCCGCCGCCGCATCGGCGCAGCTGCTCGGCGCCGCCGTCGTCATCGTCGGCGACCTCAACGCCGAACGCCTCGCGCAGGCCAGGAGCTTCGGCTGCGAGACGGTCGACGTCAGCCAGGGCGACGTGGGCGAGCAGATCGACCAGATCCTGGGCGAGCCGGAGGTGGACGTGGCCGTCGACGCGGTCGGCTTCGAGGCGCGGGCCCACGGCCCCGACGCCCCGGAGGCACCCGCCACGGTCCTCAACTCGCTGATGGGCCTCACGCGCGCGGGCGGCTCGCTGGGCATCCCGGGTCTGTACGTCACGGACGATCCCGGTGGGGTCGACCAGGACGCGCGGACCGGCACGCTCAAGGTGCGGCTCGGTCTGGGGTGGGCGAAGAGCCACCGCTTCACCACAGGTCAGTGTCCGGTGATGCAGTACCACCGGGGGCTGATGAAGGCGATCCTCCACGAGCGGGTGCACATCGCCAAGGCCGTCAACGCGACGGTGATCGGTCTGGAGGACGCGCCGCGCGGCTACGCCGAGTTCGACCAGGGCGCCAGCCGTAAGTACGTCCTCGACCCGCATGGCGCGCTGACCGGCGTACGGCCTGTCTGAGCACTGCCGGCGAGCGATAAGGGGTGTCCACGCGCGCGTGGGCACCCCTTTTCGCACCTCGCGTGCGTGCGGGGGTTTGGCCGGGCGCGCCGCCCGCCAGGGATGAGAGGAGAACCGACAGACAGGAGGCACGCGCGTGCTGATGGTGTCCGAAGAGGTTCGGGAGGCGCTCGCCACGGGTCGGCCCGTGGTGGCGCTGGAGTCCACGATCATCGCGCACGGGCTGCCGCGTCCGCGCAATCTCCAGATAGCGCTGGAGCTGGAGGACGCCGTACGCCAGGAGGGCGCCGTTCCGGCGACGATCGCCGTGCTCGACGGGCAGCCCCGGGTGGGCCTCGACAAGGAGCAGGTGGAGCGGATCGCCAACGAGGACGGCATCCGCAAGCTGGGACATCGCGATCTGCCCCTGGCGATCGCCACCGGGGCCAGCGGGGCGACCACGGTGTCGGCGACGGCCCTGCTGGCCGCGCAGGCCGGGGTGCGGGTGTTCGCCACGGGCGGCCTCGGAGGCGTACATCGGGAATGGACACTGACGCAGGACGAGTCCGCCGACCTGGGGCTCCTCGCACGGACCCGGATCACCGTGGTGTGCGCGGGAGTAAAGTCGATCCTGGACGTGCCTGCGACGCTGCAGCGCCTGGAGACGCTGGGCGTCGCGGTCGCGGGATACGGCACGGACCGTTTTCCCGGCTTCTATCTCTCGGACTCCGGACACCCGGTGGAGTGGACGCTGGAGTCGCCGGGCGAGGTCGCGGGCGTCATGCGCGCGCAGGACACGCTGGACGGGCCGGCGGCGGCACTGATCGTCGCCAATCCCGTGCCCCAGGCGCAGCAGTTGGACCCTGCACTGCACGCGCGCGTGCTCGCCGACGCGCTGCACGCGTGCGAGGCGGAGGGTGTGAGCGGCCAGGCGGTCACGCCGTTCCTGCTCGACCACCTGGTGCGCCACACCGACGGGGCGTCGCTTGAGGCCAATCTGGCGGCCGTACGCGGCAACGTACGGCTCGCGGGGCGGATCGCGGCGGCCTGGGCACAGGTGTGACGGGAGCGGGCGGTTCCGGCGGGGCTCTTCTTGTCGTCGGTGACGTCATCACCGACGTCGTCGCCCGGCATCGCGGACCGCTCGCCCCGGGCACCGACACCGCCGCGGCCGTACGGACCGTGCCGGGCGGTGCGGGCGCCAACGTGGCGTGCTGGGCGGCCCGTCGAGCCGGTACGCAGGTGCGGTTTCTCGGCCGGGTGGGCGCCGACTCGGCAGCGTGGCACGAGCGGGCGCTGGTGGCCTGTGGGGTGCGTCCCCTCCTGGTCGTCGACCCACGGGCACCGACGGGGACGGTGATCTGCCTGGTGGACGCGGGTGCCTCGGCGGAACGCACCTTCCTCACGGACAGCGGCGCTTCCTTGCGTCTGGACGCCGACGACTGGTCGCCCGCGCTGCTCGACGGTGTCGCACGGCTGCATCTGTCGGGGTATCTGTTCTTCTCCGAGCCGTGCCGGGCGCTGGTGTCGGCGGCGGTGGAGTCGGCACGCGCGCGTGGAGTACCGGTGAGCGTGGATCCGGCGTCGTCGGGTTTCCTCGCCGAACTGGGAGTGGACCGTTTCCTCTCGCTCGCCGAGGGGGTCGACGTCCTGCTGCCGAGCCGGGACGAGGCCCGTCTGCTGACAGGTCTGCCCGATACGGCGGACGCGGCGGCCAAGCTGAGCCGCCACTTTCCGCTGGTGGTGGTCAAGCAGGGCGATGCCGGAGCCCTTGTCGCCCGGTCGGGGACGGTTCGGGCCCGGGTTCCGGCGGAAGCGGCGACTCCTGTCGACACCACGGGCGCCGGCGACGCCTTCACGGGAGCCTTCCTGGCCGCCCTGCTCGCGGGCGGCCGACCGGAGGAGGCGGCAGCGGAGGGATGCCGGGCCGGGGCGCGGGCGGTGGAACAGGTGGGCGGCAGGCCGCACGGACGGACCGCAGAGGCGCCGGACGCACCGAGCGCACCGGGCGCGAAGGCATAAGCCCGACCTCCGAGCCCTCGCACCGCCGCACCCGCACCCACACCCCGCACTCCCTCACCGCCGCTGCGCGACATCCCCGTCGCACGGCACTACACCTTGCGCCCCCATGCCGAGATCAGCGGTGCCGTGGCCAGGTCCATGCCGCCCGCGGCCACGTTCGCGAGGTGCCGGTCGATGTCCTGGTCGGTGACGAGGCCCGCCGTGACGAGCTGATCGCGGACCTGGCCGACCGTCGCGGACTCCAGGGCCCCGCAGGCGGGCGCGGTGAGCGGGAAGTACGCGTCCGCCTCGACCTGCCGCAGTCCGGCCTCGCGGAGCAGCCGGGGAAGCCGCCGCCCGTACGAGAGTTCGGCGCCCCGCTCGGCGAGCACGTCGCGCATCGCATGGCGCACCCGGTTGGCCAGCTGCTGCTCGGGACCCTGCTCGTCCGGGCAGGCCAGCGGCTGCAGGGTGGGGTCCGCGTCCTCGACCAGGAGCCGGCCGCCGGGCCGCAGAGCCCTGATCATCGTGCGCAACGCCCGCTCCCTGTCCGGGACATCGGCGAGAACGAGCCGGGCGTGCACGAGGTCGAAACCCTCCGCCGGCGGCTCGTCGACGCCCACGTCGTGGACGCGCAGCTGAATCGGCGGCCGCACGGCCAGGGGTGCCCAGGAGATGTCGAGGTCGGTCGCGAGGACCCGGCCGGTGGGCCCGACTCTCTTGGCGAGCCAGGACACCACCGACATGCCGCCCGCTCCCACCTCCCAGCAGCGCCAGCCGGATCCGATGCCGAACCGTTCCATGTGCCGGAAGGTCGTGGGGTCGAAGAGAGCGGCGAGGGCGTCGAATCGCTGCCCCGCCCCGGGCGGGCGGTTGTCGAGGAGGTGTCCGTCGGTTCGCGTCATGCCCCGATCATCCCATTTGTCAGGCTTTTCTCCGAGGGGCGACGCTCCCGGCGTGGACTCTTCGCGTGCGGGGGCCCGCGCCGCCGGAGACGACTTCACACCGCCCCGACCACCGGTTTCCGGAGCGGAATGTTCCGTTCCCACAGGCCGAACCGGCCGTCGAAACAATCCTGGCAGACTGGCCGCGGCAAGGCGCAGAGTGCGGCGCGAGGAGATCCACGCAAGGAGATCCAGATGTCCATGGCAGGGAATCTGCGGAAGGTCACGGGCCTGAGCAAGGTCGGCGGCCTGCGCAAAGTGGCACGGCTGACACGACGGCGTGCCCGTGTCGACCTGAGCCACCCCGCCCGGTCACCGCTGGGCTCCGCGGTGGTGAACTGCGTGGCGTACGAGGAAGGGGCCAGGGTCCCCGCCGGCCGCGATCTGGTCGAGACGGTGGAGCGGGTCCGCAAGGCCGACGGCGGTTTCGTCTGGCTCGGGCTGCACGAGCCGACGGAGGTGGAGTTCGCGGGCATCGCCGAGCTCTTCGACCTGCACCCGCTGGCGGTCGAGGACGCGGTCGACGCCCACCAGCGCCCGAAGCTGGAGCGGTACGGCGACACGCTGTTCGCGGTGTTCAAGACGGTCTGCTATGTCGAGCACACCGAACTGACCGCGACCAGCGAAGTGGTGAACACCGGCGAGATCATGGTGT
This sequence comes from Streptomyces liliiviolaceus, assembly GCF_018070025.1. Taxonomy (NCBI): domain Bacteria; kingdom Bacillati; phylum Actinomycetota; class Actinomycetes; order Kitasatosporales; family Streptomycetaceae; genus Streptomyces; species Streptomyces liliiviolaceus. Next base: position 3,826,272 of record NZ_JAGPYQ010000001.1, on the reverse strand, counting down.
TCGTCGGCCGGGACTTCGTGGTGACGGTCCGTCACGGTCGACACGGTTCGCTGGGCCCGCTGCGCGAGGAGCTGGAAGCCAACCCCCAGCAGCTCTCCAAGGGGCCGGCCGCCGTACTGCACGCGATCGCGGACCATGTGGTGGACGACTATCTGAATGTCACGGCCTCCGTGCAGGAGGACATCGACGAGGTCGAGACGGCCGTGTTCGCGGCGGACGGCGCACGGGCCGACCCCGGGCACATCTACCAGCTCAAGCGTGAACTCCTGGAACTGAAGCGGGCGGTGGTCCCGCTGGGCCGGCCCATCATGGATCTGGCCACGCGGCCGATACGGGTGATCGACCCGGAGATACAGGCCTACTTCCGGGACGTCTCCGACCACCAGCTGCGGGCCGCCGAGCAGATAGCCGCCTTCGACGAACTGCTCAACTCGATCCTGCAGGCGCACCTCGCGCAGGTGAGCGTGGCGCAGAACGAGGACATGCGGAAGATCACGGCGTGGGCCGCGCTGATCGCCGTGCCGACGATGGTCTGCGGTGTCTACGGCATGAACTTCGAGCACATGCCGGAGCTGCACTGGAAGTTCGGGTATCCCTTGGCGGTCGGCGTGATCGCCGTCGCGTGCTTCACCCTCTACCGGGGGTTCAAGCGGAACGGCTGGCTGTGACCGCGCTCGTCCGGCACGGCTCGCCGGACGAGCGGGAGTTCACGGTGTGCCCGTAGGGCACGGAGGCGTCGGTGTCCGCTGTCGCGGCGTCCCTCTCCTCAGCGCGAGTCGCTCTTCGCGTAGACGCTCTCGACCCAGCTCGCGAGTTGTCCGTCCGTCAGGTGCGAGGCCAGATCGGCCTCGCTGATCATTCCGACCAGGCGCTTGTTCTCGATCACAGGGAGGCGACGGATCTGATGTTCCTGCATTTCACCGAGTACGTCGCTGACGTCGGCGTCCGCGTCGATCCAGCGCGGGGTGCCCTTGGCCATCTCGCCCGCGGTGACACGAGCGGGGTCATGCCCCATGGCCACGCAGCCGATCACGATGTCGCGGTCCGTGAGGATGCCGCAGAGCCGTTCGTTCTCGTCGCTGATGGGCAGGGCGCCCACTTTGAGTTCACGCATCAGCTGTGCCGCCCGGTCCAGGGTCTCGTGGGCGGGGATCCACTGGGCGCCGCGGTGCATGATGTCTCCGGCGGTGGTCATGTAGTACCTCCCGGTGCCGGACGGCCGGCGCGGCGCGGAGACGCACCGCTAGTCCCGGCGCCCTACATTCTCGCCGGGTACGCGGAGATACGCACCCGGACGGCCCCGGCTTCGGCCTGACGTCCCCGCCCCGCCCGTCGCTCATGGCTCACGCCTCACGCCTCACGCCTCTCTTGAGCCGTTCCATGCCGGATGGCGCGGGTCGTCCGCCCGGACCAGGACATCGGCCGTGTCGCCCGGAGACGTGTCGGTCTCGTACCGCTCGAACGCGGGGAGCGTCCAGTGCTCGTCCTGCGGGGTGCGGCGGCGCAGCGCGGCCGGTGAGAGCCGTACATGGACGGTGAAGTCGAAGGGGAACCAGTGGTGCAGGAGCAGCGGCCCGTGCAGCAACAGCAGCGCGTTGGGAGGGAGTTGGACGTATGGGGAACGGGTGGCGCGGTCGGTCGCCGGGTCCAGGAGGTCGGGCAGGACACGCCCGTCACCGCCGGGTTCCAGGGGGCCGAAGACCTCTCGCCACAGGGCGCCGGTGTCGAACCAGCCGTCGTAGTAGGTGTCCACGTCCTGGCGGCCGTACTCGAAGCGGAGCGAGGCGGGCCGCAGATAGCCTTCCGTGCCGACGACCAGGGCGGAGCGACCGCGTGGGCGAAGGGCCTCGGCGACGCGTTCGGCAAGGTCACCGGGGTGGGCCGCCGGGGCCCCGTCGAAGGCGATGCGCGGCCAGGGGCTGCCGTCGGCCGGCTTCAGTTCGAGCAGGCGCTCGGCGATGAGGTCGCCGAGCCGGTCCCAGGTGATCGCTTCGAGTCGCACACGGCCCATGATGCCGCGCGGGCACACCTGTACGGCGACCGCGTGCCCGTGCGGAGCCGTTCGACGGCATCGGGTGGGCGTGACGGGCGGTGCGGCGGCGAGAGGAGAAGGGGTGCGCGTGTCGGCGTACAGGCGGGTGTCGTTCGGGAAGGAACCGCCCATGGCGACCATGGCTACTCCCCCGTCCCGTACCGGGCCTCTCGTCGTCCAGCCGTTGAAGAGACGGCACTGCGGCGAGTGCGGGCGTGGGCCGCTCCCGCTGCTGGTCATGGAGGAGGGGGCGCCGAGATGCCTCGACTGCGCCGACCTCGGGCATCTGGTGTTCCTGCCCCGCGGTGACACGGCGTTGACGCGGAGGTCGCGGGAGGAGAGCGGGCTGTCCGCGGTCGTGGTGCGGTTCAACCGGCGGCGCAGCCGGTACGAGCGGCAGGGGGTGCTGGTCGAGGAGGCGGCACTCGCTCGGGCGGAGGAGCGGTGCCTGGCGGACGCGGAGGCGAGACGGCGGCGCAGACTGCGGGACGCGCGGCGGCGGGCCGTCGAGGATGTGCGGTTCACGGACGCGTTCGCGCGGAACATCCGGCAGCTGTTTCCCGGCTGTCCGACCGGCCGGGCGTACGCGATCGCCGCGCACGCCTCGGTGCGGGGCAGCGGGCGGGTGGGGCGCAGCGCCGCCGGGCGGGCGCTGTCCGAAGCCGCGGTGGTCTCGGCGGTGCGCGCGGCCGTGCGGCACACGGAGACTCCGTACGACGAGTTGTTGATGAGCGGTGTGGCGCGCCACGAGGCCCGCCGCCGGATCGCCTCCGCGGTCGAGGCGACGCTGGCGGACTGGCGCGAGGGCGGGCCGACCGGGGAGGGGGAGGACGGCTGACGGCGGCGGGTCCGAGACGCCTGGACATGGTGTCGAGCACTTCGGCCATGGCCGCCCTCACCGTCCGGCATTTCACTTGTGGTGACAGGGGGCGCCGGGCAGGATCCTGAGGTTCGGGGTGGTCCGGCCCTCATGGTTTCGGGAACGGTGCGCGAGTTGTTGACCAGTGGTTCTGCTTACGCGGGAGTTGCCATGATCGAGGGACCGTACTTCGTGCTCACCGTGGTGGGCGTGCTCGGCACCGGGCTGGTGGCCGGGGCGTTCTGCGCGTTCTCGACGTTCGTGATGAAGGGACTGGCCTCGTTGCCGCCTGCGCAGGGTGTCGCGGCGATGCAGGCGATCAATGTGACCGCGCTGACGCCGGCCTTCATGGTTGTGTTCATCGGGTCGGCCGCGCTGTGTGCCGTGATCGCGGTGGTCACCTTCGTGCTGTGGCCCGAGGAGGGCACGGTGGAACTGCTGCTGGGCAGCGCGCTGTATCTGTTCGGCTGCTTCGGGGTCACTATCGCGGCGAACGTCCCGCGGAACAACAAGCTGGCCGAGATGGACCCCGGCACCCCGGAGGCCATCGCGTACTGGCCCACGTATGTGAGCGAGTGGTCGATGTGGAACCACATACGGATGGTCGCCGCGTCGGCCGGAACCGTCCTGTACGTGCTGGCGCTGACCTGAGGGCACGGGTGCGGCGTCCAGCTGGGGCGGACGCGGCCGCGGAGTCGTATCGTGGCGGGAAGAGTCTGCCAACAGGCCTCGCGGCCCACCGCCCCGACGACGGCGTCGGACAGGATGGAGTCGTAGACGGTGGCGAGCGCCGTACGGGGCCCCGTGCGTGTACGTGAGGGAGACGGCCATGGCCGATCCCAAGGGTTTCCTGAACTCCTCCCGCGAGGAATGGCCGCGTCGGCCCGTCGAGGACCGGGTCCGTGACTGGGACGAGGTGTACGTCCCCGGGGCGCTGCTGCCGATCGTCCGGACACAGGCCGACCGGTGCATGGACTGCGGCATCCCCTTCTGTCACGACGCCTGTCCGCTGGGCAATCTGATCCCCGAGTGGAACGACCTGGTCGCGCGCGACGACTGGCGTGGGGCGAGCGACCGGTTGCACGCGACGAACAATTTTCCCGAGTTCACCGGGCGGCTGTGCCCCGCGCCGTGCGAGGCGGGCTGTGTGCTGGCGATCAACCAGCCCGCGGTCACCATCAAGAACGTCGAGGTGGCCATCGCCGACCGGGCCTGGGCGGACGGGTTCGCGCCGCCGCAGCCGCCGGACCGGTTGTCGGGGCGGACCGTCGCGGTGATCGGCTCGGGTCCGACGGGGCTGGCGGCGGCGCAGCAGCTGACCCGGGCCGGGCACACCGTCGTCGTGTACGAGCGCGACGACCGGATCGGCGGGCTGATGCGGTACGGCATCCCCGAGTTCAAGATGGAGAAGCGGCATCTGGAGCAACGGATCACGCAGATGCGGGCGGAGGGTACGAAGTTCCGTACGTCGACGGCCGTCGGCCGGGACATCGGGGCGGCCGAGCTGCGGGCGCGCCACGACGCGGTCGTACTCGCCGTGGGCGCCACGGCGTGGCGTGAACTGACTGTGGAGGGGAGGGAGTTGAGCGGTATCCATCAGGCGATGGAGTATCTGCCGCTGGCCAATCGGGTGTGCGAGGGGGATCTGGAGGCGTCTCCGTTGTCGGCGGCGGGCAAGGATGTCGTGATCGTCGGCGGTGGCGACACCGGGGCCGACTGTCTGGGTACGGCGGTGCGCGAGGGCGCGAAGTCCGTGACCCAGCTGGACATCTACGCTCAGCCCGGTGCGGAGCGCGACGAGGCTTCCGAGCCGTGGCCGGTGTATCCGAAGATCTACCGGCTGTCGGCCGCGCACGAGGAGGCCGGGGCCCTGGAGACCTCGCCCGCGGCGGACGCGGACGCCCGGCTCTTCGCGGCGTCCACGCTCCGCTTCACGGGGGACGCGTCCGGCCGGGTGAGTTCGCTGCACCTCGTCGAGGTCGACGCCGACCGCCGCCCGCGTCCCGGCAGCGAGCGGGTGCTCCCCGCCGACCTCGTACTGCTGGCCCTCGGGTTCTCGGGCCCAGACCGCACCGACGGCCTCGTCGACCAGCTCGGCCTCGACCTCGGCCCGCGTGGCACGATCACCCGGGACGCGGACTTCGCGACCAATGTGCCGGGGGTGTACGCCGCCGGGGACGCGGCGCGCGGCCAGTCGCTCATCGTGTGGGCGATCGCCGAGGGCCGGGCGGTGGCGGCAGCGGTGGACCGCCGGCTGACGGGCGACTCGCGGCTGCCCGCACCCATCGGGCCGCACGACCGGCCCATGACGGCCTAGCCCCAGCCCTCGTCAACGCCCACCGAGCCCCGCCCCGCCCCTCTCCCCCGACAACGCTCAGCGCTGGTCCGTGCCCGCCCTCTTCGCCGTCGACAGGGCGACGCGGTTCCAGGTGTTGATCGCGAAGGTCAGGGCCAGGACCTGGGCCAGTTCCCGGTCGTCGAAGTGCTTGGCGGCCTCGGCGTAGACGTCGTCCGGTACGCCGTCGGCCGCGACCAGGGTGACCGCCTCCGTCAGTGCGAGGGCCGCCCGTTCCCGCGCGGAGAAGAAGTGCGGGACCTCGCGCCACACCGCGACCATGTGCAGCCGGTCCTCGCTCTCGCCTGCCTTGCGGGCGTCGTTGGTGTGCATGTGGAGGCAGTACGCGCAGTGGTTGAGATGCGAGGCGCGTATCTGGATCAGCTCGACGAGGGCGGGGTCCAGCCCTTCACGGGCCGCGGCGTCGAAGCCGATGAGGGCGCGGAAGACCTTGGGAGCGGACTTCGCGAAGTCGAGGCGGACATTTTCGGCCACCCCGGAGGTGCTCGCGTCGATCGGGGCCATCGTGTTCGTCGTCATGCAGATGAATCTATGAGTGTCAGCGACCCACAGTAGGGTGCATTTCCATGACAGATTCATGGGTCAATTCGGCGGAGCGCATCGGCGTCGATCTGCATCTGGAACTGTCCGGTCCGGGTGGTCGCCGTGCCGCCCTGATCCATGCGCTGCGCGAGGCGATCCGCAGCGGGCGGCTCGCTCCGGGCACCCGTCTCCCGCCGTACCGTTCGCTCGCCGCCGACCTCGGAGTCGTACGCAACACGGTGGCCGACGCCTACGCCGAGCTGGTCGCGGAGGGCTGGCTCACGGCGCGCCAGGGTTCGGGGACCAGGGTCGCCGAGCGGGCCGAACCGCCGGGCGCCAAGGGGCGCGTACCGAGAAAAGCCCCTCCACGCGCGCGTGGGCCGCGGCACGACCTGCGGCAGGGCACCCCGGACGCGTCGGCGTTCCCGCGCACCGCCTGGCTCGCCTCGTACCGGCGGGCTCTTCAGCGGGCTCCCACGGAGGCGTTCGGGCCCGGTGATCCCGCGGGGCGGCCCGAGCTGCGGGAGGCGCTCGCGGAGTATCTGGCACGCGCGCGTGGGGTCCGTACCGAGCCGGGGCGGATCGTGATCTGTTCGGGGTTCGCGCACGCGCTGCGGCTGCTCTTCCCCGCGGTGCTGCGGGGCTCCCTGGCCGTCGAGGCGTACGGGCTCCCCTTCCACCGGGAGCTGTTGACGGCGGCGGGAGTACGAACCGTCCCGCTGGCCCTCGACGAGGACGGCGCCCGGGTCGGTGACCTCGGCGGGGAGCGGGCGGTGCTGCTCACGCCGGCGCACCAGTTCCCGACGGGCGGGCCCTTGCATCCCGCACGGCGTGCCGCCGTCGTCGACTGGGCACGCGCGCGTGGAGGGGTGATTCTGGAGGACGACTACGACGGGGAGTTCAGGTACGACCGCAAGCCCGTCGGAGCCCTGCAGGGCCTGGATCCGGAACGGGTCGTCCATATCGGCTCGGTCAGCAAGAGCCTGTCGCCCGCGTTGCGGCTGGGCTGGATGGTCCTTCCCGAGCGGTACGTCGACGACGTACTGGTGGCGAAGGGCGATCGGGAGGCGTGGGCGAGCGTCCTGGACCAGTTGACGCTCGCGGACTTCGTCGAGTCGGGCTCGTACGACCGTCATGTGCGGCGGATGCGGCAGCGGTACCGGAGGCGGCGGGACCGGCTGGTCGAGGCGCTCGCCGCGCAGGCGCCTCATGTCGAGGTCACCGGGATCGCGGCCGGGCTCCACGCGGTGCTGCGGTTGCCGCCCGGCAGTGAGCGGTCCGCGGTGAAAGCCGCCGTGTGGCAGGGGCTCTCGCTGGACGGGCTCGCGGAGTTCCGGCACCCGGAGGCGGCCATGACCGCGCCGGACGGCCTCGTCGTGGGTTATGCCACGCCTTCGGAGCATGCCTACGGAGCCGCGCTGGACGCGCTGTGCGCCGCGCTGCCACCTCCGTAAAGGCCCCGCCGCCTCCGTAAAGCCCCCCGCCACCTCCGGCGAGGGCCCGCCGCCGCCTCCAGGCCCCGCCCCCTTCGTAGGCCTCCGCTCTCTTCCCAGAGCCCGACCGAGGTGGGACCGCATCCGTACGGGCCGTCGGGCAGGTGGCCGGAAGGCGACCCTGTGACGGCCTGCGATGCAACGCGCGGTGGGATCATCGTTTCAGGAGGCGCGTTGTTGACGCGGCCGTCTCATCGGTCGGCTTCATCGGCCGGTCCGGCAGGAACCCGCCCCCATCCTTCGTTCCGCCGTCAGGCGCAGGGCCACCCCCGCGCGTCCCCCCTGTTGGCGGTCGGTCCTGGAGGGTGCTCGATGACGACGGTTGACGAACGTCACGAAGACGGTGCGTGCGACGGGGAGGAACGGGGCGCACGCCGTCCCGCGTACGCCGTCCCCTTGAGCGATCCACAGGCCACGCGCGTCGTGCTCGCCGGTTCCAAGGCGGCGCATCTCGCGCGTGCGGCGCGGGCCGGACTGCCCGTGCTGCCGGGGTTCGTCCTGCCGTGGACCGGCGGGCCCCGGTCCAGCGGGCCGGACGACAAGGACGAACCAAGACAGGGCGATCCACGGCGGGGCCGACAGGGGCACGACGAACCGTGGCAGGCGGCCCACGGGGACTCCGAAACGCTGCGCCGCGCCTGGCTGCGGCTCTCCGACGGTGGTGCCCTCCCCCTCGTCGTACGGTCCTCGTCGCCGCAGGAGGACACCCAGGAGTCGTCCCTTGCGGGCCAGTTCGCGTCCGTGCTGGATGTGCGGGGCTGGCACGACTTCCGTGCGGCCGTACGGACCGTGCTCGACTCGGCCCACCGGCCGGACGGCTCGGTCGCGCCGATGGCCGTGCTGGTGCAGCCCATGCTCACGGCCCGGGTGGGAGGGGTGCTGTTCGGCGCCGATCCGCTGGAGGGGCGGTCCGACCGGATGCTGGTGAGCGCGGTGCGAGGCGGACCCGACTCACTGGTCAGCGGCGAACAGCCGGGCACCACCTACTGGTTGACCCGTCGGGGCCGCTTGTCGCGCACCGGACCCGCGGGCGCCGAACAGCTGCTCGGGGCCGCCGAACTGCGCCGACTCGCGCGGCTGGCCCGGCAGGCGCGCGGGGTCTTCGGCGGGCCGCAGGACATCGAGTTCGGGTTCGACGCGGCGGGGCGGCTGTGGCTGTTCCAGAGCCGGCCCATCACGGCGATGGCGGCGCGGCCCGCGCGCGGGGCACGGCTGCTCGGCCCCGGCCCGGTCGCGGAGACCCTGCCGGGTCAACTGGAGCCGCTGGAGCAGGACTTGTGGGTGGCACCCATGGCCCGGGGACTGGCCACCGCGCTCGACATCGGGGGCACCGCGCCACGGCGGCAACTGCGGGCGTTGCCGGTCGTCACGACGGTCGGCGGGCGGGCCGCGGCGGATCTGCGGCTGCTGGGCGCCGCCCCGCCACGGCATCGATGGGCGGCGCTGCTCAATCCGGCGCCGGGTGCCCGCAGGCTGGCCGCCGCGTGGCGGGTGGGCCGGCTGACCGCGGCGCTGCCCGGTCTCTCGACGGACCTCGTCGCCGATGTCGACCGTCGGCTCGCCGGGACACCGCCCCCGGACCGGCTCACCCGCCGCGAACTCGTCGCCGCCCTGCGCTGGACCCGGACCGTCCTGGTCTCCCTGCACGCCCAGGAAGCCCTCGCCGGCGCGCTGCTGCCCGAGCCACGGGCAACGGCCACGAACAGGACGCCGGGCGCGGCACCGGACACAGCAGCTCTGAGCACCTCATCTCGTACGGCCGCGGGTACGGCCCTCGTCGTCCTCGCGGAGGCGCGTGCTCGCGGCGTACCCGACCACCAGGTGGTGGCCGCGCAACCGGTGGTGCTGGCCTTGGCCGCTCCCAGCCTGAGCCGCCCCCTGAGACTCCCGGCGAGTCCCGCTCGCCCCGCCGCCAGTCCCGCCAGTCCTGCCGGCCCCGAAGGGGCGGACGCCGGACACATCAGGCCGGCGACACCCTCACTCCCCCCTCGTGAGGCCCTGCGGCTGCGCGTCCGCTGGGTTCAGGAGCTGCAGGTCCGGCTCGTCCGGGACGCCGCGCGGCGACTGACCGTGACCGGAGATCCGCCCCATGCTCCGGCCGGATCAAAAGTGGCGCTGCTGCGTTGGCCGGAACTCGTCGACGCGCTCGAACACGGCTTCCTGCCCGGTGACTTCGGCGAGCGGCTGCCGAGGGCCGTGTCGGCACCGCTGCCCGACGCGTTCCGGCTCGCGGAGAACGGCACGGTGGTCGCCGAGCGCACCACGGGCCACAGCAGCGGCGGCGGCGCGGGCAGGCGCGAGGGACAGGGCGTGTCCGGAGGCCGGGCCACCGGGACGGCCTGGGACGGCACCGGCCCACGCCCACCGGACCCCGTGCTCGTCGTCCGCACCCTCGACCCCGCGCTCGCCCCGCTGCTGCCCGGGCTCGCGGGACTCGTCGCGCAGACCGGCAGCCCTCTCTCCCATCTGGCGCTTCTGGCAAGGGAGTTCGGTCTGCCCACGGTCGTGGGGGCCACGGACGCCGTACGCCGATTCCCGGCAGACTCCCGCCTCACGATCGACGGCGCGACCGGCGACGTACACACGGACGGTGACGTACGCGCGACCGGCGACGTACACACGGACGGGGACGTACGCGCGGACGGCGACGTGCCCCCGGAAGGGACCGCACCCCCACCAGCGCCAGCCCCCACACCCGCACCCGCACCCGCACCCGCACCCACCCGAGGTACCCGATGAGGCGCGTCGCCTACCTCTTCGGCGGCGCGGCGGCCGCCGGAGCCGGCACGTACGTCGTCGTCTATCTCTACCGGTGGCAGTGGCAACGAGCCATTCTGTGCGGGGTGCTGCTGCTCGTCGTCGAGGTGCTGCTCCTCGGGATCGTGCTGCTCGGGCGGCTCGCGCGGATCGAGGAGCGGATGCGCGACGCCGACCGGCGGCAGGAGGACGTCCTCGCGCGATTGCGGGAGAAGGAGGCCCCGACGGCTCCGAGCGGGGACCGGTTCCGCTGGCTGGACGACGAACCGACCAGCCCCACCTACGTCTTCGTACCGGTCCTGATGGTCACCGGCGTACTGCTCTCCGGGCTCGCCTGGCTGGTGCAGCGGATCGCGTCCGCCACGGCCCGCCCCATGGCGGAACGGCGGCTGGCCGGGCGCCTCTCCGTCCTGGCCGCCCCCGATCCGGACGGCGGGACCGACCTGGACGACCTGCCGCGGCCCGGCGCCCGGCGGGACCGCGGCCGTACCCTGCGCGTACTCGCCGCGGGCGTGGTCGCAAGCGCGTTGCTGGCGGCGCTCGTCGTCGGGCTCGCCGACCTCACGCAGACCCGCGAGGAGGAGGCCGCGGACTCCGAGGCGACCTCCCTGCTCCTGCGGGTCGACATGCGCGGTACGGACATGACCGCCGAACGGCAGTCGCTCGCCGCGCGCCAGCTCTGGGAAAGCTGCCGGGACTCGACGTCCGCACCGCTGAGCCGGGCCAGCCTCGGCGAGCTGGGCGACGGCCTCTTCGCCGGAGTGGTCCGGCCCGCACTGAGCAACCACGACCGGATGCGCCTGCGCGGCTGTCTGGAGGACACCGGCCTGGACCGTACGCACCTGACGGTGGTCGGTATCGGCGACGCGGACGCGGACGACGACTGAGCGCGGTCGGGCGCCACCGTTGTCGACCCCCCGGCCCCGCCCGTAGTCGACCCCTGGCACCGCCCGTAGTCGGCGCCAGCGCACCGCCCGTTACCGGCGCCCGGGGTTACGATGCCGACGCGCGCCTCGTCCCCGAGCCTCCGGGTCGCCCATGGCTGTCCTCGCCCCGCCGCCGCCCCGCCTCACACCGCGCGGGACCCGTTCCCGCCGCACCCTGCGCCGGACGCTGCCGCGCGCGCTCGCGGCCCTCGGTATCTGCTACCTCGCCCTCTGGGCCACCGGCGCCCTCGGCATCCTCGCGCTGTCGTACTGGGCGCGCGAACAGACACCGCCGCCCGCAGGCACCCACCCGGTGCGGGGAATCGACCACTTCCAGCCGGTGGACGCCGCAGGGGGGCTGTGGCGCGGCGGCGCCCCCTCGCGCGAGGGCTACCGGGAACTGGCCCGGCTCGGCTTCACCACCGTGGTCGACCTGCGCGCCGAGGACCTGTCCGCCGAGCGGCTCGCCGGGCCGCGCAGGGCGGGCCTGGACGTCGTACGGCTGCCCGTGCGGGACGGACAGACCCCGACGCCGCACCAGGTACGACGCTTTCTGGGCGTCGTCGGTGCGGCCCCGGGGCCGGTGTTCGTGCACTGCGGGGCGGGAGTGGGCCGTACGGGGACGATGGCCGCGGCCTACCTCGTGCGGGCCGGGCGGGAATCCCCGTCGGGCGCGGTCCGCCGCAACCTCGCGGTCGGACCGCCGTCCATCGAGCAGATCTACTACGCGCTGAGCCTCGGCCCGGACCGGGCCGAGCAGCCGCCGTTGCCGGTGGTGGCGGTCAGCCGCCTCGTGGACGCACCGCGCCGCATGTGGTCCTGGTTCTGAAGCGGTTTCGACAGCGGTCTCGACTTCTGAAGCGGTCTCGACTTCCTTGCGACGACCGCCTGAAGAATCGGTTCTTCAGCAACCGGCCGGCGGATTCGTCGGCGACCTCAGGAGAGCAGGAAGTCCGCCTCCCCCGCCTTGGCACCCTGAATGAACGCGGTCATCTCGCCGGGGGTGTAGATGAGAGCCGGACCGTCCGGGTCGGCCGACTGACGGACCGCGATCCGGCCGTCGGCGAGCTTCATCGCCTCCAGGCAGTTGCCGCCGTTCCCACCGCTCCACGGCTTGTGCCAGCCCTCGCTGCCCAGTTCCCTGGCGGGCATGCCGTTGTAGATCCGCGCGAGGCGTATCCGGGACTTGATGCGATCCATTCACAGCTCCTTGCGGAGATCCATCAGGATCTCCTTCGTGCGATGTGCCGTGGCGGCCTGGGCCGCCATGCGGTCCATGACCTCAAGGTGGGTTGCCACCTCGGTACGCGCGTCCAGATAGACGGCGCCGGTCAGGTACTCGCTGTAGACCATGTCCGGCAGTTCGGGCATGGCAAAGCGGAAGAGCACGAACGGCCCGTACGTGCCCGCGTGCGGCCCCGAGGAGAAGGGGGCGACCTGCAGGGTCACGTTGGGCAGTGTCGTGGCTTCCAGCAGTCTGTCGATCTGGCCGCGCATGACCTCCGGGCCGCCGACCGGGCGGCGCAGGGCGGTCTCGTCCATCACGGCCCAGAACCGGGGCGCGCCCTCGCGCGTCAGCAGCTCCTGGCGTTGCATGCGCAGCGCCACGTGCCGCTCGATGTCCTCGGGTCTAGTCTGGCCGACGGCGCCGGAAAGCATGACGCCACGCGCGTACTCCTCGGTCTGCAGCACTCCGGGCACGAAGTGGGGTTCGTACGAACGGATGAGGGCGGCCGCACCCTCCAGGCTGACATACATCGAGAACCAGCCCGGCAGGATGTCGTGGAACCGCTGCCACCAGCCCGGCTGGTTCGCCTCCTCCGCGAGCATGACGAAAGCGTCGGCCTCGTCGTCGGAGACGCCGTACGACTTCAGCAGAAGCTGGAGGTACGGGATCTTGAGGGTTACCTCGGCCATCTCCATACGGCGGACGGTGGCGGCGGTGACACGCAGAATGCGTGCCGCCTCCTCACGCTTGAGCCCCGCGCGTTCCCGCAGGTCGAGCAGGCGCCGTCCGAGGACGACCTGCCCCACCGTCGGCGCGGACCGCGGCTCGCTCACGTCCACCTCCACTTTTGTCCAGACAGCCGGGGCGGCGCCCGTTCGGGCCCCGTACGGGTACCCAACTGACGCCGCGCCACGTGCTGTTGCGAGCAGTGTGCCATGGCCATACCGCTCAGAACACTGCACTCTGCAATTTTCAGAGTGACACTTGCCAAGTGTTCACGACGGGGAGATAGTGGCAAACGTGATTCCGTCCGCGCCGTTAGGAACAGCCGCAGCCGTGAACCGAGACCGTCTTACTGCCACCGCCGGGGTACGCCCCGACACGGCGGCCGAGCGCCGGTTCCGCTTCGAGCTGGCCGCACACCCGGGCTCAGCGGCCCAGGCCCGGCACCTGACGCGGGCCCGGCTGTCGGGCTGGGCGGTCTGCGAGGACACCTGCGACACGGCAGAGCTCGTCGTCTCCGAACTGGTCACCAACGCCATCGTGCACACCGCGAGCCGCCATGTGGTGTGCGAGCTGCACGACGGCGGTGACCTGGTCCGGATAGCCGTCCGTGACGAGGGATGTGCGCCGGGTGAGCCCCACCCGTCGCCACAGCGTCCCGATGAGGAGCATGGGAGGGGACTGCTTCTCGTGGCGGCGATGTGCACTGCCTGGGGCGCCCAGGAAACCGGTCCCGGACTGCTGGTCTGGGCGGAACTGCCGCGGACGGCGAACAACGGCGTCGAGCCGCGGTCGGACCTGGGCTGGAGTGCGAGGAGCCGGCCGGCCCCTGCCGGCTCCTCGCCGACGGGGGTGCACATACCCCCGGCCGGGAACGAATGGTTCTGACCCGAACCGTTCCGTCCCCGGCCGCACATCGGCATGAGCATCAGCACCTGAGCATCAGCGCCTGAGCACGAGCACCGGTGGCGACACCGTCGCCGCCGTCGTCACCGGCATCGGCCTCGGCGGGTGGGCGCGGGCGTCGCGACACCGAAGAGCCAGGACCGACCGGACGGGACCGAAGACATTGGGAACACGAACGGGGGCTGCATGGGTGTGAGGGCTACCTCGGCCGGTACGCCAAGGGTGCTGAACCTGAACACGCTGGTCCGCATCGAACGCGGCCGGACGGCGTCGGGCCCGGGCGCTTCGCGGCCGCTGGCCGTGCCCGAGGGCATGCAGGCCCCGCTGGGCTGCGACGCGGTGGCGATGCCCGCGAGACTCGGCCCGCTGCTGATGCCCCGCCTGCCGCGCGTCGGCTGTGTGTACGCCGACAGCACGCACTGGTGGTGGCTCGTGCCCTCCGACTCGGACGTCGCCCTGGAGTGGCCCTCGCCCGCGCACTACGCCACGGGAGCGCTCGTTCCCGCCTCGCCCACGTTCCCCGGGCTGATACACACACCGGACGGCACGCTGCCGTACACCCCGCCGATCCCCCTCTACCTGGCCCTGTGCCGGGTGACCGGGACGCCGCCGGCCTGGTCCCGACCGATCAGCGCGTGATCCGTACGGGCTGATCCGTACGGGCCGGCTCGTACGAGCCGAGTCGTACGAGCTGAATCCCGCGACCCCATGTGCGTGGAAGCACGCGTTCCAGGGCATGGCACGGCATGGCACATCGCGCGGCGACAAGCGCCGGGCGTGCCCCGGATACGCCGTGCGGGAGCGGGTGCGCGCCCTGCCCGAGAGCGCCCGGCACCGCGATAGTGGCCGTTCGCCCTCGATCGGGGAGGTCATCGGTGGGGTCTGCCGAGTCGGCGGGATCGTCGAAGAAGGTCACGCGCGACAGCGAGAAACCCGGTGCGGACGGGCCCGAACCCTCCGAGTCCGAGCGGCTTCTGTTCGGCGGTCCGCTCCGCTACGACATGGGCTGGTCGCAGCACTCCGACGCGTTCATGGAGCTGAACTTCCGTGCCATGGTGACGCGGCTGCCCGCACTGCTCGCGTCCAGTTTCCGGCTGGCCTGGCAGGCGGACCGCCGGGCCGCGCGGACCGTCCTGGGCGCGGAGGTGGGCCGCGGTCTGGCCCAGGCGGTGAGCCTGCTGGCGGTCAACAGCGTCCTGGGCCGGCTGATGGCGAGCGGCCCGGTCGCGGACCGGCTGCGGGACGCGGCGCCCGCGCTCGTCACGGTCGCCGCGGTGACGCTGCTCGCCGCCCTGCTGCGGGGCGCCTCGACGTACGCGACCGGCCGCCTCGAACCGAAGGTGGAGCGCGTCGCGACGGAGCTGTACCTGGAGCGGGCCGCGACGGTCGAGCTGTCGGCGATCGAGGACGAGGCGTTCCACAAGCTGCTCGACACCGCGCAGTACGGCGCCTCGTCCGCCCGGCGGATGATCGGGATCGCCACGCGCGTGGTGAACGCGATGATCTCGCTGATCGCGGCGGCGGGCGTCCTCACCGTGCTGCACCCGGCGCTGCTGCCCCTGCTGATGACGATGACGCTGCCGAGCGCCTGGAGCGCGCTGACCATCGCCCGGCGCCGGTACGCGTCGTGGCACGCCTGGGTGCAGCACGCGCGGGCCGGCCGGCTGATCGGCAGTCTGCTCACCGAGCCCGCCGCAGCGCCGGAGATCCGCGTCCACGGCGTCGGACCCTTCCTACTGCGGCACTTCCGCGCGATGTCGGAGGCCGCCGAGGCCGAGCAGGCCCGGCTCGCCCGTCTGGAGGCCCGGACGGGCCTGATCGCGGCCGCCTGGACGGGCCTCGCCACCGTGGCGACGTACGCGACGCTCGGCGGGCTGCTGCTGGCCGGGGCGATGGCGCTGTCCGTGGCGGGTACGGCGGTCATCGCGATCCGTACCGGCTCCGCGAACCTCGACACGCTCGTCCTGGAGGTCAACACCCTCCACGAGGAGGCGCTGTTCGTCGGGGATCTGCAACGCCTGCACGTGGAGGCGGCCGAGCGCACGATCCCGGTCGGCGGCGCGGTGCTGCCCGAGCGGCCGCGTGAGATCCGCTTCGAGAACGTCACGTTCACCTATCCGGGCAGCGCGGCCCGGCCCGCGCTGTCGGACCTGACGCTCAGCGTGCCGCTCGGCAAGATCGTGGCACTCGTCGGGGAGAACGGTTCCGGGAAGACCACCCTGGTCAAACTGCTGTCGGGCCTGTACGCCCCGCAGCGCGGCCGGATCCTGTGGGACGACGTGGACGCGGCGACCGCCGACCGGCATCAGCTCGCGGAGCGGATCGCGATGGTGGCGCAGGACTTCAAGCGGTGGCCGTTCACGGCCCGGGTGAACGTCGCGATCGGCCGGGCCTCCGCGCCGCTCACCGACGAGCGGCTGGGCACGTCCGTCGCGGAGGCGGGCGCCGAGGACGTGGTGGCGGATCTGCCGCGGGGCCTCGACACACTGCTGGCCCGGATGTTCAGCGGCGGGCACGAGCTGTCGGGCGGCCAGTGGCAGCGGCTCGGCATCGCACGGGCGGCGTACCGGCGCGGCGCGATCCTGGTCGTGGACGAGCCGACGGCGGCCCTCGACGCGCGCGCCGAGCTGGAGGTCTTCGAGAAGATCCGGGCCCTGGCGGGTACCGGTCAGACGGTCATCCTCATCACGCACCGGCTGGCGTCGGTGCGCCATGCTGATCTCGTGCACGTCCTCGACCAGGGCCGACTCGTGGAATCCGGCACTCCGGACGAGCTCCTGTCCACGGGCGGTGTCTACGCCGAGCTGTACGGACTGCAGGCCGGGCAGTTCTCGGTGCAGGTGCCGGCGCCGAAAGCGGGGTGAGACGCCCGGCGGCCGACCCGGCGGCGCCCGCTCGCGCGGCTTACTCGACGAGTTCCCGCACGACGACCAGGAAGGTGTCCGTCGACAGGTCCATCACGACGTCCACGTGCTGCCCTTCGAGGCGGCGCGCATGCGCGAACTCCTCCGCGGGCCAGGAACCACGCGGCCCACCGGCCGGAAAGCGCTCCAGCACCGTTCGACCGTTCACCATCCTGTACCTCCATGTAGCGCTGCTCCCGTAAGAGCCCTTGAAGAGTTAAACGCTCATCATGGGGTGTAGGTCTCGCGAAGTGACGTCACTGAGACGTAGTCGACACACGGTCACAACGGATGGGGGAACATCCGGGCGATCGCTCTCAGTCCTCGTACTCGTCGTGATATCGGATGCCCTCGCTGCCCGCGGGCGCCCCCAGTGCCGACGCGCGCCCCTCCGGCTTCTCCCACTCCTCCTGCCGGCCGAGTGCCGTGAGGTCCAGGAAGCTCGTGGTGGAGCCCAGCCCGTCGAGTCCGCGCGCGTACGTCGAGTACGTGTGGAAGATCCGGTCCCGCTCCCGCAGGAAACAGCTCACCCCCGGCCGCTCGTAGGGCTCCTGGCCGTCGTCGCCCGCGCCCGTCCCGAACGAGGCCTGGAAGTCGTAGGAGAAGTCGTTGTCGTACGACGAGTACCAGGGCAGCGTCCACCCCATCCGCGCCTTGAAGGGCAGGATCTTCGTGTACGGCGCCCTGGAGATCACCGCGAACTCGGTGCCCCGCGCGCGCAGATGCGCCAGGTGCCCGATCTGGTCGACGAACGCCGAGCAGCTGCGGCAGCCCGCGTCCCACTCGGGCGCGAACATGAAGTGGTAGACGACGAGTTGCCGCCGCCCTTCGAAGAGGTCCAGCAGGGTCGCCTTGCCGTCGCCGCCCTCGAAGACGTACTCCTTGTCGATCCCGACCATGGGCAGCCGTCGCCGGTCGGCGTTGAGCGCGTCCCGGGCCCGGGTCGCGGCCTTCTCCCTGACCAGCAGTTCCTCGCGCGCGGCCTGCCATTCCTCGCGCGACACGATCCGCGGAAGCGTCATCGCTACTCCTTCGGTGCGGTGCCTTGTCAGGGGTGGACCGCGGGGAGCGCCGGAACTCATCGGTGGGCCGGAAATTCTTTTCGGGACGTTCTCTTCCGGGCCTGCCGGCACGGGGCCGGGTGCGTCTCAGGTCTCGTACTCCTGGACGCGCCTGCCGTGGGCGCGGTCGATGAGGGTGGGCATGCGTTCGTTCATCTCCCGTACCACCGCCGGGACGTCGAGGGTCAGGAGTTCCCGGTCACGCATGAGGATCCGCCCGTCGACGATCGTCGTGCGTACGTCACCGGAGCGGGCGCTGTGCACCAGGGTGGCGGCGAGATCGTGCACGGGCTGGGTGTGCGGGCCGCTCAGGTCCACCAGGACAATGTCGGCCCGGCGCCCCGGTGCGAGGCTGCCGATCCGCTCGCCGAGCCCGACCGCCCGCGCGCTCTGCAGCGTCGCGTGGTGCAGGGCCTGTCGGGACGTGAGCCGGCGCGGGTCGGCCTCGGTGAACTTCTGCGCCAGCGCGGTGAGCGCCATGGACTCCCATACGTCCAGGGAGTTGTTGGAGGCGGCCCCGTCGGTGGCGAGCCCCACGGGGATGCCGAGTTCACGCAGGGCGCGTACCGGAGTGGTCGTGGGCCAGGCGAACTTGAGGTAGCCGCGGGGCGCGCTGGCCACGCCGACACGGCCGGTCGCGCGGGCGAGCACGGGCAGGTCGCGCTCCACGATGCCGGTGCCGTGCGCGATGAGCAGATCGGTGTCGAGCAGGCCGGCCTCGGCCAGCACCTCGATCGGGGTACGGCCGTGGCGGGCGAGGCTCGCGTCGGTCTGGGCGCGGTTCTCGGCGGCGTGGAGGTGCACGAGCAGGCCGTGTTCGCGGGCGAGCCCGGCGGTCGCCGCGAGGTCGGCGTCGTCCACGGTGTAGGGCGCGTGCGGGGCGAGCGAGGTGGTGATCCGGCCGTCGGCGGTGTCGCGGTGCCTCAGGGCGAAGTCGAGCGACCGCTCACGGCCCTCGGCGCCCTGAGAGGAGAAGAAGGCCTGCCCGAGGTTGGCGCGCAGACCGCTCTCGGCGGTCACGGCGGCGACGGTGTCCATCGAGAAGTAGTGGTCCGCGAAGCAGGTGACCCCGCCGCGGATCATCTCGGCGCAGGCCAGCCGCGCCCCCAACTCGACGTCCCGCTCCTGGAGGTTGGACTCGATGGGCCAGACGTATTCGTTGAACCACTCCTCGATGGGCAGGTCCTCCGCGATGCCGCGCAGGGTCACCATCGGGGTGTGGGTGTGGCAGTTGACCAGGCCGGGCATCGCGACCTGGCCACGGGCGTCGATGTGCTCGGCGTCGGCGAGGCCGGCTGCGAGGAGGTCGGCCGGGCCGCCGGCGATCGTCGCGATACGGCCGCCGCGTACGACGATGGTGGCGTCCTCGACGAAGCCGATCTCTTCGCGTTCGTCGTGCACGAGGGCGGTGCACCCGGTGATGACGAGATCGGCGGCCTCCGGCGCGCGGGCGGCCGGGGAACCCGGTGGGTCGGTCGTCGCGTCGGGCGTGGGCTCGGGCGAGGTCATCACGCCACGGTACGGCGGGATCGTGCCGCCGGGTGACGTGAACCGCGCATCCTGTCCCCGCCCTGTCCCGGGGGCGGTTTCGCGCGCACTCTGAGCCCGAGGACCGTCCCTCGGCCTCACCATTCGACGGGCGGCGCCCTTGGGAAGGCCCGTCCGGGAAGGAGCCCGGCATGCTCCTCGGCACCTGGAACCTGGAGAACCTGTACCGGCCCGGCGGGGCGTTCGGCCCGCGTACCGAGGCCGCGTACAAGGCGAAGCTCACCACGCTGGCCGGGGTCGTCAGGGAACTGGATCCCACGCTGCTCGGTGTGCAGGAGGTCGGCGACCCGGCCGCGCTGGAGGACCTGGCCGGGATGCTGGAGGGCGACTGGCACACCGTGCTCTCGGCGCATCCGGACGGCCGGGGCATCCGGGTCGGTTTCCTCAGCCGGCCGGTACCGCGGACGCTCGTCGACACCAATGAGTTCCCCGCGCCGCTGCGGCCCGTCCAGGGCGACGACGACGGCGAACCGGTGCCCCGGACGGGTCGCGGTCTCCTGGCGGTGGAGGCGGTGCTTCCGGGCACGGGCGTGACCCTGTCGGTGGCGGTCTGCCATCTGAAGTCGAAGCTGCTGACGTACCCGGGCGGCCGGTTCCAGCCACGGAACGAGGGCGAGCGGGCCCGCTACGGCGCGTACGCCCTGTACCGGCGGGCCGCGGAGGCCACGACACTGCGTGCCGTCGCCGACCGCCTCCTGGACGGCAAGGGCGGGGAGCGAGACGTGGCCGTGCTCGGCGACCTCAACGACGAGGTCGCCGCCGCGACGACACAGATCCTGCAGGGCCCGCCCGGCTCCGAGATCGGCACTCCCGGGTTCGGCCGGCCCGACCGGGGTGACGCGACGCGGCTCTGGAACATCGCTCCCCTCATCCCGGAGAAGCAGCGTTTCTCCCGCGTCCACTCCGGGCGCCCCGAACTGATCGACCACATCCTGGTCAGCCACCGGCTCCTCGACCGGGTGACCGGGGCGGGGACGGGGGCACCGGTCCAGGAGACACCGCTGCCGTCGGTCGACACGGATCCGGCCACCCGCCGGGACGCGACGGGCTCGGACCACGCGCCGGTGTGGGCACGGATAGCGCCCTGAGCGGTCCGGCAGCGCCCCCGTAGGGGCGCGGGGCTGTGACATTTTGCGGCTGCGCCGCGTGGGCGCGCCCAGCCACGACGCACCCGCAGACAAGGTCCCCAAGCTCAGGCGATGCGCAGCCCAGCACCCTCCCGCCGATCCACGAGCTCGTCGAGAAGCACGGCGAGGCGCTCGGTGTGCCGCGGAGTGAGCCGTCCCGTGTCGTCGAGATGCACGGCGCAGGCGGTGGTGGTGTCCACGAGCCGTTCGAGCGTGGCCGCGACCTCGTCGGTGCCCGCCGTGTGCCGGGCCAGCGTGGGGAGTTCGGCGGCGGAACGGTCGATCGCCGCGCGGGCCTCCGCCAGCGTCCGGTAGGCCTCGCGGCGCAGCGCCCAGCGGGTGGCCCGGTCGTCGGCGGCGCCGCGGTCGGTGCCCCCGCCGACGACGCCGTCGACGCCCCCGTCGACGACGCTCAGGACGTGCGTGAGATAGGCGTGCGCCGCGTCGGTGGCGGCCGTCAGCCGGGCCCGTACGTTCCCGCCGCGCTGCCCCGGCGCCGGGAGATGTCCGACGACGAGCACGATCGCGCAGGCCAGCAGCGTCTCGCCGATCCGGCTCCAGGAGGCCTCCGGCTCGCCGCCGACCATGACGAGGGCGAGCACGAGGACGGTGACGACGGCCGTCTGCGCGGCGAAGTGCCGGGTGGCGACGGGGATGAGGGCTCCGCTGACCGCCACGAGCGCGACGAGGCCCTCGGGCCGGGGCAGTACGGCCGCGAAGCCCGCGAAGACGAGGGCGCCCAGGACGGTTCCGGCCGCCCGGTTCAGTACGCGCGAGACGAGCGGGCCGAGGTCCGGCTTCACGAGGAACACGGCGGTCGCGGGAAGCCAGTACCAGTGGACGTGGTGCAGTGCCTGGGCGACGGCGACGGCGGCGCCGTAGCAGAGGGCCACGCGCAGGCCGTACTCCCGCCCTCCGGTGCCGGTGACGGTGCGCAGGAGCGCCCGGGCGCGCGGGGGCCGCAGATGCAGGCCCTTGTGGGCGGTCCGCTCGGCGCCGAGCCCGAGGGGGTGGCCGCCGCTCGCCTTCCGGGGCTGCGGGCCGCCGCGGTCGAAGGTCTCGGCGGCGTGCAGCAGGGCGTCGTCGAGGGCCCGCAGTCCGGGGACGGTCCGGGCGGGCGCGGGCAGCGGCCCGCAGGGCTCCCCCGTCCGCACGGCGACGGCGAGCCGCCGCGGTCCCCGGGCCGTGCGGGCGGGCAGCGCCTCACCGGCCCAGGCCAGCGCGGTCGCTGCCTCGGCGAGCGGCAGCGCGGCGGCGTACTGGGCCCGCAGCCGCCGCTCGGCCGCGGAACTGGCGTACCGCCGCAGCCGTGGCCCCGCCAGCGCGTCCTGGGCGTGATCGAGCGCGGCGGTCAGCGCGGCCCGTCTGGCGGCGGCCTGCTCCCCGCCCACGGCGGCGAGCAGGTCGGCGATCGCGTCGTACACACCGGCCACCCCGGCGCGCTCCCCGTCGAAACGGAAGTCGTTGGCCAGGGCCCCGGGCGTGGGCAGCGCGAGCCGCAGCGCGATCAGCCAGCCGGTGCCGGCGAGGAAGAACAGGGCCCGCTGCCAGCCCGGTTCGGGCAACGGCATCCCGGCGCCGATGGCCGCGGCGACGAGCAGCTGGGTGCCGGCCCCGGACGCCACGGGCCCCACCGCGCTGACGGCTCCGGCGAGCAGTCCGAGCGCGGTGAGCGTCAGGGTCAGCGGGGCGGCGCCGAGGCCCTCCCCGGCGTACGTGCCGACGGCGATCCCGGCCGCTCCGGCCAGCCCGGGGACGCCGATCCGGGGCACGGCGGTGCGGCGGCTCCCCGGCCGGTCGTTGATCCCGGCGAACATGGCTCCGAGGGCGGCCATCACACCGAGGGGCTCCCGCCCCACGAGAACGGCGACGACGAGCAGGGGCCCGGCGGCGAGCGTCCCGCGCAGCACGGCGTTCCACGGCACGGGCCCCCGCTGCGCGCGCAGCGCATGCGTGAGCCAGGGCGGGAGGACGACGGGGAGGACGTTGAGCAACGGTCGCGGCACGGGCACGGGGCTCCTGTCGAGACGAGGGCGGTTGCGGATGGCATGCCTTCGGGCGACATCGGCCGGGCGGTGTCGGTGGGGTCCTTGCCTGCTTCTCTGCGGCGGATCGGTTCTCTGCGGCGGATCGGTTCTCTGTGGTGGAGCGGGCCTCTACGGAGGACCGGTTCTCCACGGTAGATCGTGTCCGGTGGCGAAACCGGACATGAGCGTTTCCACGGTGTGACGATTTCGGCGAGAGCCGGGTTCTTTATGAACGCAATCGCAATCGCGGGCGCGGGCGCGAGTGCGCCGGGTCGGGCCGGGCTGGGCCGGGTCGGGCCGGGCTGGGCCGGGTCGGGCCGGAAAAGGGAGCGGGCCCGGGGGCGTAGCCGGCCCCCGAGCCCTGTGATGCCACCCATGCGGCACGCCGGCACGCTTGAGGACCCAGGTCAGTTTCATGTCGCCGCGTCCTGCCTTTGGACCACCGCACATCGAGCTGTGCGGGCCGGACTTGAACCGGCATTTCGACGCCCGGAGCCTGGGTCCGGTCGATCCGGCGATCGGCGGCGAATGCTGAGTCTGGAGCAATAGTCTGAGATTGAGCGCGGTCTGCCTCTGCCGATTGGGCTACCGCGGCGCGAAGGGTGCCGCGGGGAGGACTTGAACCTCCACTGGAACCGCGCGGTCACGACAAGCTTCAGGTTCAGCTTGCGCTCCTCGCGCACCCCGGCCTTCGGCCTTCATAGGCGATGACCGGGGAGATGGTGAGGCTACCCGAACAGGTAGCCGAACACAGCGTCTCCGACACGCTCGTCGGTGACCTCCGCGCCGTTCGCCTCTTCCCGGGCGAACTTGACGGCCTGCTGCAGCTTCTCGACCCGGTCGAGCAGTTCGTTGACACGCCGCGCGGGCAGGGCGCCGGAGAACTTCACGGTCGTCCAGTACCCGACGGGAATGTCCTCGTAGTACACCTCGACCTGGGCGGGGTGCTTGTCGGTGGCCTCGGCCTTGACGTGGTTCCGCGGGACCTTCTTCGTACGGAGCGTGCGCACCGGCTCGGTCTTCCACGCGTCGGTCGACGGGTCCTGGACCCACGACTCGGAGGCGTCGAGCACGGGCAGCTTCCGTACGAAGGTGTTGAGGTCGGTGAGCTGCTTCTCAAGGAAGAGCAGGTAGGACACCGGAACGTCGGCGACGAGCACCCGCCCGTCGACCTTGACGTCCGCGCGGGCGGTGCAGTTAGCCCAGTCCTTGGTGGCGGTCACGTCGAACAGCCGGGTCAGCGTGGCCGCGGTGTCCCGCAGCACGTTCTCGGCCCGCACCTGCACCCGGGTCGACTCGGGCGGCAACTGCTCGCCCTCTTCGTCCTTGGGCTGGTACGTACGCGAGATTCCGGCCAGCAGGGCAGGCTTCTGGAGCCCGTGATGCGCGGCCGTCAGGTCCTGGTGCGACTTGGACTTGACGCCCTTCTCCACTGCGATGATCTGATTGAGTTTCGCCACGTCGGTGACGGTAGCAGTGCGGACGGGGACTGATCGAAGGGTTATTCGACGAGCCGCGTCATGTACGGCGCCAGGACTCCCCGATCGTCAGCCCGCCGTTGAACGTGCCGCCCTGGACCACCACACCGGACGCCCCGCCGCTGACGGTGTTGTGGACGGTGAGCGTCGTGGGACCCGTGGGCTGCGGGTCCAACTCGTCGAGAAGTGCGCGGAGTTCGGCCGCCGCCCGCGGATCGTCGCGGAGGGTTCGCCGGAGTCTGGCACGCCAGGACGCCTGGATGTCGGCCGCCGCGTCCTCGTCGTCGGCGTCCCGCGCCGCGACCAGGTCCGCGCGGGACTCCTCCAACTCCCCCTGGACCGACTCGTCGTCCCGCCCCCGCGAGAAGAGGGCGACGGCCCGGTCCCGCACGTTCCCCCACCCGTCGGTCACCATCTGCTGCACGAGAGCCGTCGCCCCCGCCGCCGCCAGCGCCGCCAACTCCGCGTCCATCGGGCCCCCTTCGTCGCGTCTGCGGGTACCCACGGTAGTGGGAGCGGCACGGGCGGCAACCCCGTACCGGGACGGCAACCTCTTACCGGGAGGGCGCGCCCGCCGGGGACGCGCCCTTCCCGCACTCAGCCGGCCGCCACCGCCTTCCGCAGAGCGGCCAGCTCTCCGTACATCACCGCCCCCGGGCACTCCGTCGCCAGCCAGTCGCGGTGGCCGCTGATCTCGTCGACCTCCTTCTTCGCCCCGCTGATCGGGTTGGTGTACGTGACCTTGGCCTGCGGGTCGACCCCGTGGAAGCGGACCAGGGACCGGACCAGGTCGGTGAGGGCGCCGCGGGCGGCCGCGGTCGGGCCCTGCTTCACCAGGTTGCCGATCAGCGCGATGCCGAGGTTGCCCGCGTTGTAGCCGCCCGTGTGGAAGGCGGTCACGAGTTTGCCGTTCGCGTCATGGGCGGGAGTACCGCCCTCGCCCGAGTAGCGGCCCTCGTAGATCTCGCCCTTCTCGTCGACGAGGAAGTGGTAGCCGATGTCACCCCAGTCGTTGGTGACGGCGTGCAGGTGGTACATCGCGCGCACCGTGGCGGCCGGGTTCGCGT
The DNA here is from genome assembly GCF_018070025.1 of Streptomyces liliiviolaceus. Classification (NCBI taxonomy): domain Bacteria; kingdom Bacillati; phylum Actinomycetota; class Actinomycetes; order Kitasatosporales; family Streptomycetaceae; genus Streptomyces; species Streptomyces liliiviolaceus. Next base: position 3,801,259 of record NZ_JAGPYQ010000001.1, on the reverse strand, counting down.
CGCCGTTGGCCGTGGCGGTGTGGTGCACCGTGAGGGTCTGGAACTTGTAGTACGTCTGCGGGGAGTTCTCCGTGCCGTCCGGCTTGAAGCGGAGTTTCTCGTCCGCGCCCCAGGCCGCGCGCGAGAGGTAGGCGACGCCGCGCAGCCGGGTGCGGTCGCGGGGCACGGCGACCTTGCGCGCCGGGCCCCGGGTGGTGTCGAGGGCCGTCGACCGCAGATCCGTCGCGCCGTCCGGGGCCTTCAGCTCGTACCCCGAGGCCCGGTCCACGGGGATGAGCAGCGCGCCGCCGTCGCCGTCCGAGCAGCCGCAATCGCTCAGCGGCTGCCAGGCGCTCCTGGCACCGTCGGCGCCGGTCAGCCTGATGCCGCCGCCGGTCGTCCCGCGGGGGCCGGTCCAGCGCACCCCGACGTAGCCGATGGGGAAGGCGGTCTCGACGGGTGCCTCGCCGGTGGCCGTCTCGGCGCGGGTCGTGGGGAACGTCTCGGAGGTCGTGCCGGGTTCCGGGGCGGCGGTGTCCGCGGTGGCCGCTTCCTCGGGGGTGCCGGCCGTCGCGACGGGAGTGAGCGCGGCGCCCGCCGCGACCGCGCCCGCTGCGCCGATCAGCCCACGCCGCGTCACGCGTGACCCGGCGCGGCGGGAAGCGGGAGGAGCGGAGGGAGCGGGGGTGGGGGTGGATGTGGGGGTGCTGGGGGGAACAGTCATGGGGGTTCCTTTGGTCTTGCCGGCCGTCTTGCCGGCCGTTCCTGCGCGTTCGAAGGTGCAAAGACGCAAAGGATCATAGGTCGCCGACCGGGCGGATATTCGGATGCGGACCCGTGCGCCGGGACCGCATCATCGGCCCATCCGCCCGCTGTCCCGCCCCGTCCCGCCGCACTCCGAAAGGCGACCACCGTGCTGAAGCGCGTCACCGTCCCCAGCCTCTTCACCCCGCCCACGTACTCCCACGCCTCCGTGGTCGAGACCGGCACGCGCCTCGCCCTGCTCGCCGGGTCCGTGCCCCTCGACGCGGACGGCGAACTCGTCGGCCCCGGCGACCCCGTACGGCAGGCCGAGCAGGTGATCGCGAACCTGGGTGAGCAACTACGGGCGGTCGGGAGCGACTTCGAGCATGTCGCGTACACCGACGTGTACGTGGTGAGCGCCGACCCCGCCGTGCTCTCCGAGGTCTGGAAGGTCGTGGAGGCCTCCCGGCTGAGCGTCGGCCCGCACGCCTCCACCCTCCTCGGCGTCGCCTGCCTCGGCTATCGGGGCCAGCTCGTGGAGATCACCGCGACAGCTGTGATCCCGGGCTCCGAGGGCGAACACGCCTAGAGCCGTCCGTCGTTCACCCCCGGGCATTGCGCGCCAGCTCCAGCGCGTACGACGGCCACCACTGGCCGGCCGCCGGGCCGCCCCGGCAGGTGCCGTCCGACTCGCCCGGCCGCTTGACCCACAGATAGGCGTCGATCAGCGGCGCGCCCGTGACGGTGGTGGGTGCCACGCCCAGCGCCCGGCCCGGCGGGTTGCACCAGGAATCCGTACCGGCCCGGGGCCCGTTGCCGTTGCGGCTGCTGTCGATCACGAAGTGCTTACCGCCGAGGGCCGCGGACAGCTTGTCGCCGTACGCCGAACTGTCCGCGTCCGTGCGGAAGTTGGCGACGTTCAGCGCGAAGCCGTCGGCGCGGGCGATACCCGACTGCTTCAGCGGCGCGATCAGCCTCGACGTGTCCGGGTGCCAGGCGGGGTTGCCCGCGTCGAGGTAGACGCGGGTGTTCGCCTGCCGCTTGAACCGGTCGACGGCGTACGCCAGCAGCGCGTACCGCTCGTCCGGCACGACCGGGCCGCAGCCGTCCACGCTGTGCGCCACCGCGTCCGGCTCGACGATCACGTACGCGCCCCGGTCCCCGAGCCCCGCCGCGAACTCTTCGACCCACTCCCGGTACTCCGTGGCGCTCCAGGCTCCGCCGCCCGAGTACGAGCCGCAGTCGCGGTACGGGATGTAGTAGGCGACGAGTACCGCCGTACGCCCTTCCCGTGCGGCGGCGGTGGTGCGCGCCTCCACGACGGCCCGGGGCTCGGAGCCGACCAGCCATTCGGCCTGGGGACGGGTGGAGATACGTTCCATCAGCAGGGCGTCCGCGGTCCGTCCCGTACTACGCCATTCGACCGCCTGCCGGGCGGCGCCGGAGTCGGGATTCACCCAGAGGACGGTCTCGGCGTCGGCGCCGGACACCTCGCCGCCCCACAGAGCGGCCGACGCGGCCACCCCCGAGGCGACCAGCCCGACGACGAACATCCGTACACGGCCCCTGCCCCTGTCCCTCTCCCTCGTGCTTTCGGCTCTGCCCCTGGCCTCGTCCCGACGGCGTGGACGGCGACGGGCGCTGACGCGGGCTCCGACAGCTGGGGGCACGACCGACTCCGTTCCCGCCGCCGCGGCACCGGCGGCGGCTCGTCCGCGAGCGGCCGGCCGGCTGCCGGCGGCTCTCTCCGGGAGTCTGCGGTCCCCCGGGATCCACCGCCGTGCCCGCCGCCTCCGCCGCCCCCGGAATCACTCCGACGGCGGCGCCCGCCGCAGCCGTCACTCCCGCGGCGGCGACCAGATCCGCCGCTTCGGCAGCGGCTTCGCCCAACCGCCCGCGCGGCTCGTCGTGAGACCCAGGGACACCAGCGACTCGGCGAGCTTCACCGCGGCGCCCACCCCGTCGACGACGGGCAGCCCCAGCTTCTCGCCCACGGCCCGCTGCAGGCCGGTCATCCCGGCACATCCGAGGACCAGGACCTCGGCGCCGGCGTCCCGGGCCCGCTCGGCCGCGGCGACGAAGGCCGCCTCCGTACGCTCCTGGTCTCCGAGGTCGAGCACACCGAGCCCCGTACCCACGACCACGGCGCAGTTCCGGGCGACCCCCGCCGTGTACAGGCTGTCCTCGATCTGCCCGGCGGAGCGCTCCAGCGTGGTGACGACTCCGTACCGCCGCCCGAGCAGGCACGCGAGGTGGGCGGCGGCCTCGGTGATGTCGACGACGGGTACGTCCACGAGTTCCCGTACGCCCTCGCGCCCGTGTTCACCGAAACCGGCCATGACGACGGCGTCGTACGGGCCCTCGTACGTGCGCAGGGTGTCGAGGACGGCGGCGGCCGACAGATAGCTGTCGAGCCAGCCCTCCGCGGACTCGGGGCCCCAGGCGGGGGTGAGTCCGAGCACGGTGGTGCCCGGGCCTGCGGCGGCCCGGGCACCTCGCACGATCTCCTCGGTCATCCCCTGCGTCGTATTGCAGTTGGTGACGACGATCCGCACGCTCAGCCCTCCTGGGGAGTGACGGCCGCGACCGGCTCGGACACGGCGGTGTCGGCGGCGGCGCGCTCGGAGCGGCACAGCAGCGCGTACAGCCCGGCGGCCAGCGCCGTACCGATGAACCAGGAGTACGGGGCCACGTCGCTGAAGGTCTTCACCAGCGCGAGGACCGCCGAGACCGCCGCCGCGGGCAGGAACGCCCACAGGGCCTTGGGGTTGACGCCCTTGCGGTAGTAGTAGCGCGACCCGGGCTGAGCGTTGAACAGCTCGTTCACGTCGATGCGACCGCGCTTGACCCAGAAGTAGTCGAGCATGATCACACCGAACAGCGGGCCGAGGAAGGCGCCGAGGCCGCCGAGGAAGTAGTTGACGACGGTGGGGTTGGAGAAGAGGTTCCACGGCGTCACGACCAACGCGGCGACCGTACTGATCATGCCGCCGACCTTGAAGGTGATCTTCTGCGGCCAGACGTTGGCCAGGTCGTACGCGGGCGAGACGAAGTTGGCGACGATGTTGACGCCCATGGTGGCGATGGCGAAGGTCAGCGCCCCCAGGATGAGCACCCACTTGTTGCCGATCTCGGCGACGAGGTGGGCCGGGTCGGTGATCGCCTTGCCGAACACCTCGATGGAGCCGGCCGTGACGATGACCGACACGATCACGAAGGCGGTCGAGTTGATCGGCAGACCCCAGAAGTTGCCGCGCTTGACGGTCCGGTAGCTGGGCGCGAAGCGCGAGAAGTCGCAGAAGTTGAGCATCAGCGTGCCGTACGTGGCCAGGATCAGGCCGATCGCGCCGAACCACTGCCGCCACTGCTCGCCCACGGAGACCGGGTTCGGGGTCGAGGTGAGCGAGATGGTCCAGCCGGCCTTCGCGAGGATCCAGATGGCGAGGGCGATCATCACGAGCCAGATGGCGGGACCGCAGAAGTCCTGGAACTTCCGTACGGATTCCATGCCCTGGCTGATGATCAGCGCCTGGACCAGCCACAGCGAGACGAAGGACACCCAGCCGAGCGCGTCGAGCCCGAGGAACGAGCTGTGGGTCCAGGATTCCAGCCCCGGCCAGGCCGCGAGCAGCATGATGTTGACGGCGACGGAGGCCAGATAGGTCTGGATGCCGTACCACATGATGGCGATGACGGCCCTGATCAGCGCCGGGATGTTGGCACCCCAGACGCCGAAGCTGATGCGGCTGACGACCGGGAAGGGCACGCCGTGTGCCTGTCCGATCCTCCCCATCCAGTTCATGCCTATGTAGATGAGCACGAAGCCGACGAGCAGGGACGTGAAGATCTGCCAGACGTTCATGCCGAGGACCAGCAGCCCGGCCGCGAACGTGTAGTTGCCGAGGTTGTGGACGTCGGACATCCACATGGCGAAGAGGTCGAAGACCTTCCAGTTGCGCTTGCCCGCGGGGGCGAGGTCCTCATTGGTGAGCCTGGGATCGGGGACGAATGCCGGCGTGCCGGTGGCAGCGGCGGGATCGGCGAGTGACACAGGGCCTCCATGAGCGTGGTCGGGGACGACGGGAGGACTGGGGTGGGGGGATGCGCGAGTGGATGAGTGAGAGGAGGACGGGGACGGCTGCAGACCGCTTTGGTATACCAAACTGTGGTCATGGTCCCGCTCCCGATGACATCTCGCCATGTCCGGGCGGTAACAGCTCGGTAAAACAGTCCACGGGTCGGCGAGGATGGACGCATGACGACGGTGGAACCGCTGGGGGCGGTGCGCGAGCGGGTGCTCAGCTCGCTGCGGCAGGAGATCATCGCCGGGCGGCTGCTGCCCGGCGACCGGTTGGTCGAGCGCGAGCTGGCCGAGCGGTTCGGGGTCTCCCGGGTACCGGTCCGCGAGGCGATCCGGGCGCTGGTCACCGAGGGTTTCGTCCTCTTCGAGACCCCGCGCCGCGCGGTCGTACGCCGGCTGACCCGCACGGACGTCGCGGAACTCTTCGAACTCCGCGAGGCCCTTGAGGTGTACGCCACCGGGCTCGCCGCCCGGCGCGCCACCCGGGCCGACCTGGCCGAGCTCGACGAACTCCTCGACCGCGCGGCGGACGCGACCGCCGCGGACGACGCCGAGGCGATCACCGACATCAACACCCGCTTCCACGACCGCATCCTGGCGATGGCCGGAAACAGCCTGCTGATCTCCGTGATGGAACCGGTCGACGGCCGCCTGCGCTGGCTCACCCGCCAGAACGAGGAGTGGCCGCAACTCCTCGCCGAACACCGGGAGCTGTACGCGGCCATCGCCTCCGGCGACCGCGAACGGGCCCGCGCCCACGCGCTGGCACACGTCCGGGCCAACTACCGCTCGACGGTGCGCCACCTCTTCGGCGACACGGACGCCCCCGTCCTCACCGGTACTGATCTCGAAGGAGAAGTGTGACTGCCCGTACGGCGATCGGTGCCGCGAGGACCCGGCCCTGCACGCTCGTCGTCTGCCGCGGCTGCTGCTGCGGCGACGCGCGCAAGTACCCCGGCTACGACCACGACTGGCAACTGGCCCGCCTGCGCGCCGCCGCCGACGCCTCCGGTGGCCGCCTGGCGGTCCGTACGGCGGACTGCCTCGGCCCCTGCGACCAGGCCAACATCATCGTCGTACAGCCGTCGGGCGAGGGCCGCAGGCGGGGCGGCAAGGCCGTCTGGATCGGCTGGTCGATGGGCGACGACTGCACCGACGAGATACTCCGCTGGGCGGAATCGGGCGGCCCCGGCATCACCGCTCCCCCGGCCACCCTGGAACTGCAGTTCGTCCAGTCGGCGGGCGAACGGGACCGGGCGCGTCGGTAGCCCCGCGCCCGGGGGAGGCCGCGCGCCCGGGCGCGGGGAGGATGTGGCGGGGGGGGGCACCGCCCTGGGCCGGTCATGGGGTTGCGGGCAGCCCCGCCGCTCGGGCCGCCGTGCGCAGTGTGTCCCGGAGCATCTCCGGGGTCAGCCGGCCGGTGAAGGTGTTGCGCTGGCTCACGTGGTAGCAGCCGAAGAGGTGGAGGGGGTGGGCCTCCGGGCCCTCCAGGACGACCTGTGCTCCGTGGGCGAAGGCCGGACGGGGCCGGGGTACCTGCCGGCCCGCCTCGGTGAACGCGGGCAGCGCCGCCTGCCAGCCGAAACCGCCGAGCACGACGACCGCGCGGAGGGTGGGTGCGAGCAGCCGCAGTTCGTTCACGAGCCAGGGGCGGCACGTGTCGCGTTCCTCGGGCGTCGGCTTGTTGGCGGGCGGCGCGCAGTGCACGGGCGAGGTGACGCGGACGCCGTACAGGGTCAGTCCGTCGTCGGCGCTCTCGGACGTGGGCTGCGAGGCGAGGCCCACGTCGTGCAGCGCCGCGTACAGCACGTCCCCGGACCGGTCTCCCGTGAACATCCGGCCGGTCCGGTTCCCGCCGTGCGCCGCGGGCGCGAGCCCGATCACGAGGAGCGGGGCGTCCGGCGGTCCGAACCCCGGCACCGGGCGGCCCCAGTACGTCTGGTCCACGAAGGCGGCCCGTTTCGTCCGGGCCACTTCCTCCCGCCACTCGACCAGCCGTGGGCAGGCCCGGCACCCGGCGATCCGCCGGTCCAGTTCCGCCACGCTGCGCTCCTGCTCCATGCCGTCACGGTATGCCCGGCGAGAACCCGGCTCCATGCGACGGAAAACGATTCCGGCTCCACGCCCGCCGAGGACTAAGGTCGGACCATGGCTTCAGGGACTCAGTCGGGGACTGGATCGGGGACTCGGAGGAACGAGGCGGGGCGGCGCGGAGACGCCGGGCCGGGCGCCGACGGTTCCGCGACCGGTGACGCGACGGACGCGGTGGCCGACGCCGTGGCCGTTGCGAAGGCGGCCGCGCCCGCGAGCGGCGAGAGCGTGCGCGTCGACAGCTGGATCTGGTCCGTCCGTCTGGTGAAGACCCGCTCCATGGGCGCCACCGCCTGCCGTGGCGGCCACGTCCGGGTGAACGGCGAACGGGTCAAGCCCGCGTACTCCGTCCGCGTCGGTGACGAGGTCCGCCTCCGGCACGCGGACCGGGAGCGGATCGTCATCGTGAAGCGCGTGATCCGCAAGCGGGTCGGGCCCCCGGTCGCCGCCGAGTGCTACGTCGACAACAGTCCCCCGCCGCCGCCCCGCGAGGCCGTCGCCCCCGCGGGCATCCGCGACCGGGGCGCGGGCCGCCCCACCAAGCGCGACCGCCGCGAGATGGAACGCCTGCGGGGTCCCGGCTCGGCCGAGTAGGCGGACGGCACCGCCCACTCGTCCCACGCCTCAGGACCGGCGCCGCAGGAGCTTCACGAGGTCCGCGGTCCGCCCCCGTCGCGCCCAGGCGATCAGTGCGAGCGGCACTATCAGGATGAGCGGGGTCGCCGCGTACTCCCCGTCGAACACGGTGACCTGGGTGATGAACGCGCCCACCATCAGCGCGCTCAGCGACACCGCGGCCACGGAGGCCAGCACGGGTATCAGCAGCGCGATGCCGCCGGCCAGTTCGAGCAGTCCGATGGTGTACATCCCGGCGCTGCCCCAGCCGATCTCGTCGAACGACTCGACCGCCGAGGAGTGCGCGACGAGCTTGGGCAGCGCGCTCGCGATCACGTAGAAGAGCGCGAGCAGGATCTGCAGCCCCTTGAGGGCGAGGCGGGCGCGGCGCCCACGGGCGGTCGCCGACTCGGCAACGACCGTGCCGGACGCGGCGGCCGGGGCGGAGGCGGCTGCCGGGGCGGAGGCGGCGGGAACGGTGGTCTCGGACATGAGGTTCTCCTGGGTTCTCCGGGGGCAACGGCGCGCGTTGCTGTCACAGAGGTAGACCGGCCCGCCCTCCGAAACTCATCGCTTCACGGCAACTCGCCCCGCGGACACGGCAGGTCACACCTCCACCGGCACCGCCCGCACCCACACCCGGTCCTCCGTGAGATACCGGTCGACCCGCAGCCCTGCCTCTGCCAGCGCCGCCTCGAACTCCTCCTTGCCGAGCGGCCGGGCCAGGAACGTCTGCGTCCACACCGCGTCCGGGAACACATACTCGGCCCGCACCGAGTTGACCCCGTCCCCGACCGGCTCCGCGGACAGCATGCGAATCGTGAACCCGCTCGGATCGAGCCGCTCGCGCGGCAGGTCGGTGTGGTAGTTCTCGCCCTCGCGCTGGATCAGCACACAGCCGCCGTCCGTGACATGGCTCCGGCACGCGTCCAGCATTCCGCGCCGCACCTCGACGTCCCCGGCGTGCACGAGGAACGACGCGAGCATCACCACGTCGAACTTCTCGCCCAGGTCGAGCGTCTCGATGGCACCGCGTATCGTGCGCGCCCCCCGTACCCGCTCCAGCATCTCGGCGGACTCGTCCACGGCCGTCACCGTGAAGCCGCGCTCCAGGAGCGGATGGGTCATACGCCCCACGCCACTGCCCAGTTCGAGGATGTGCGCCCCCGCCGGCACGGCCGAGGCGATGATGTCCGGCTCGTCCCCGACGGACAACCGCGCGTACAGCTCCACCGCGCAGCCGTCCGGCGTGATGGCGCCGGGCCCCGTCCCTTCGTACCCCTCACGCATCTCGATCGTCATACCCGCCCAACGGCCCACGCCCGCACAGTCGTTCCCCTCCCCACCACGTCTCACCCGTACGAGTGAGACGGGGTCAGGACGCGGAAGAGACGGCCCGCGGAAGCAGCGGTTTCCTCGGCCGACGGCGACTCTCCCAGCCGACGATCACAGCGCGAACCACCCGTGGCCGCCGTACCAGTGACCGCCCGCCCGCAGATGGTCCCCCACCGCCCGCTCCACGCCGGTCCGCCGCGGCAGCTCCGCCACGGGCAGCTCGGGGTCGCCGAAGACGAACGCGACGGGCACCTTGTCGTCGGCCTTCGTCTCCTCGCAGTCGATCCGGAACCGCTCCTGGAAACGCACGATGTTGGAGCCATCGGGCAGATACCGCGTCAACTGCCGGTCGAGCAGCCAGGAGTGGCAGACCGCCACCGCGTAGTGCTCCTCCGGGTAGTGGCGCGCGAAGAACTCCCGCGCCAGGTCCAGCGACCGGTCGCAGGCCTCCGGTGACAGCGGCCCCCGGAAGTCGGCGATGTGCAGGCTCAGACAGGGCTCACCGGGCCCTGTGGCGAGCCCCGCGTCCGCCGCCGCCTGCCCGGTGGCCCCGCCCAGCCGGGCGCGCTGGAACTGCAGCCGCCCCAACTGGTACAGCTCCCCGTGGAAGTGCAGCCCGATCCACCACGGCACCAGCAGCCCCGTGGTGCCGGTCCGCCGCCGGTGCACGGCCAGGTTCCGGCCCAGGTCCGCGAGGGTGCGCCGGGAGACGTCCGCCGGGATGTCGCGCTGCCGGTGGTAGGCACGCACGTACGGCAGCGCGGCGATGAAGACGAACACCTGGAACGTACGGCCCAGGGCCCCGGTGGACTCCGGGAACGCCGGCGGTTCCCAGCCGCCGCCGATCTTCCCCATGTCGCGTACGAACCGGTCGACGCACAGCCCGAGCAGCGTCGACGCCTCCGGGTCCGCCGCCAGCCGGGCGCGCAGTGCGACCAGTTCGTTGACGCACTCGTGCGGTACCGCCAGGTCGAGCAGGACGTCCGGCAGCTCGATGGCGTCGGGAAGGACCGCCTCCGTGCGCGGTGCGCCCCCGCTCTCCAGGTCCCTCAGCCATCCGGCGAGCCTGTCGTCCGCCCGCAGCTCCTCCACCAGCACAGCCGCTCCCCGTCCGCTCGTCCGCCCGCCCCAGGTGAAATGTGCACTACGAAGAGTACGTTTTTCCGGTAGGAGTGGTGATTCCTATGCGTACGGGCAGTGAACCGACGACCGCGCGCAGTGCGCTGCGAGCGCGTCTGTGGCTGAGTGTGTGGGGGCTCGTCTGGGCGCTCGCGGGGACGGCCGCGTTCGCTCTCGCCGGGCGGACGGGCTGGGCCGTCGCCTGCGGTGTGCTGTGGCTGATCACCACCGTCGATCTGGCGATGATCCTCAGGCATCTCCGCCAGGGGCCGCACTATCAGCCGGGGCCCGACATCCCGCCGTACCCACCACCGGACCACCGCGACTGACCCTGACCCGGCCCATCACCCGCGCTGGACCCGGCAGTGGCTCGGTTCAGGAGTCGAAGCGTGCCGCGGCCAGGTACTCCGGCTGCGGGTCCAGCGCCGCCGCGAGGCGGAAGTGGCGCATGGCCTGCGCCTGCTGCCCGGAGCGCTCGTAGGTGCGGGCGAGCGCGAAGTGCGCGAAGGCGTTGTCCGGCTCGCGCTCCAGCACGATGGTGAACTCCAGCTCGGCGGGCCGCAGCTGCGCCGCGGCGAAGAAGGCCCGCGCGCGCAGCAGCCGCGCGGCCGTGTTCTCCGGGTACGCGGCGATGACGTTGTCGAGCAGCTTCACCGCGCCCCTGGGATCCCGCGCGGCGAGCAGTTGCTCCGCGGCGCGGAAGTCGATGACATGCGTCTCCGGAGTACGTCCGGCGAATCCGCTGGTCTCGGGCACGGCACATTCCTTCCCTCGCTGCGGGGAATCAACGCCTGGCGGACACCCACTATTCCGAGGACGCCTACTGCTCCCCGCCCTCCCGGGCCCGCCGCTCCAGGTCCGCCCACACGTCCCGTACACGTCGCCGCAGATCTTCCAAAGGTACGTCGTTGTCGATGACGACGTCCGCGATCTCTCGGCGCTGCTCGCGGGTGGCCTGGGCCGCCATACGGGCGCGGGCGTCGGACTCGGTCATTCCGCGCAGCCAGACGAGCCGGTCGAGCTGTGTGTCCGTACTGGCGTCGACCACGATCACGAGGTCGTACAGCTTCGCGAGGCCGTTCTCCGTGAGCAGGGGCACGTCGTGCACGACCACGGAGTCCGCCGAAGCGGCTTCTTCGAGTTCACGGGAGCGGGCGCCCACCAGGGGGTGCACGATCGAGTTCAGTACGGCGAGCCTGTCCGGGTCCGCGAAGACGATGGAGCCGAGCTTCGGCCGGTCGAGGGTGCCGTCTGCGGTGAGCACTTCCTCACCGAAGGCGTCGACCACGGCCGCCAGCCCGGGCGTTCCCGGCGCGACGACCTCCCGGGCGATCCTGTCGGCGTCGATCAGTACGGCCCCGTGCTCCACGAGCAGCCGCGACACCTCACTCTTGCCGGCCCCGATCCCACCGGTCAGCCCCACCTTCAACATGCCCAGCAGCATAAGCCCGGGGCCCGCGGGCGCCCCGTCAGGGGCGCGGGGAACTGCGCGCCCAGCCCCCACCGGCCCGCGGTCGACGAACCGCCCCCACGCGAAGCGTTACCGCGTGGCCGCTCGCGAAGAGCGAGCTACGCATCGCCTTCCCGCTCGGCCAGGAACTTCTCGAACTCCATACCGATCTCGTCCGCGGACGGGATGTCCACCGGCTCGGCCAGCATGTTGCCCCGCGTCTCGGCGCCCGCGGCGGCGTCGTACTGGTGCTCAAGTCCCTGGACCAGCGCGACGAGTTCCTCGTCGCCCTCCTGGATCTGCCGGTCGATCTCCGTCTGCGTACGGTGCGCCTCGGTGCGCAGCCCGTGCGCGATGCCCGGCAGGACCAGGCCGGTCGCGGCCGTGATCGACTCCATGACCGTCAACGCGGCGTCCGGGTACGGGGAGCGGGCGATGTAGTGGGGCACGTGCGCGGCGACTCCGAGGACGTCGTGTCCTGCCTCCATGAGGCGGTACTCGACCAGCGACTCGGCACTGCCGGGCACCTGGGCCTCGTCGAAGGGGCTGCGGTGGCCGGGGACGAGGTCCGTGCGGTTGCCGTGCGGGGTGAGGCCCACGGGCCGGGTGTGCGGGACACCCATGGGGATGCCGTGGAAGTTCACGGACAGCCGGACGCCGAGGCGCTCCACGATCTGCTGGACGGCCGCGGCGAAGCGCTCCCACTCGACGTCCGGTTCGGGCCCGGAGAGGAGCAGGAAGGGCGCACCGGTGGCGTCCTGGACGAGCCGCACGTCCAGCGTGGGCTCCTCGTAGTCGGCCCAGCGGTCGCGCTTGAACGTCAGCAGCGGGCGGCGGGCGCGGTAGTCCACGAGCCGGTCGTGGTCGAATCGCGCGACGACCTGGTGGGGCAGCGAGTCGAGCACCCGGTCGACGATCTGGTCGCCGGTCTCGCCCGCGTCGATGTATCCGTCGAAGTGGTAGAGCATGACAAGACCGGCCGACTCCTGGGCGAGCGCCACGTCGACCACGGCCAGGCCCTTCGGCTCCCATGCGTACAAACCCTGCGGATCAAGCACTGTGACCGCTCCTCCTCGTGTTCCTAATCGACAACACGGGCCAGGAGATGGGCATTCCCGGTTCACCCCGCTTCACTGCGCCTCTTACCGGCTTCTCATGCCCATGACGGGCCCGCGCGCGAGGCGGCGGCACCGCCGGGAACCGGAGCAGGTGCGGGGCAGAGAGCCGAAGCGGGTGCAGGTACGTGTCTGTCCGGGTCCGGGAGGACAACGCACCGCGGGCCCGCACCCAAGTGGGTGCGGGCCCGCGGTTACCAGCTAGCTACCGCTGGCGGTGAGCTTTCAGCTCTGGCCGCCGGCGAGCTTCTCGCGCAGAGCCGCCAGGGCCTCGTCCGACGCCAGGGCGCCGGAGTTGTCGTCCGACTCCGAGGAGTACGAACCGCCACCGCCGCCACCGCTGCCGCCGGAGGCGGCCGGAGCCGCACCGGGGGTGGCGACACCCTCGGCCTCGGCCTGGGCGTCCGCCTCGCGGGACTTGATGACCTGAGCCTGGTGCTGCTCGAAGCGCGTCTGCGCCTCGGCGTACTGGTTCTCCCACACCTCACGCTGGGACTCGTAACCTTCGAGCCAGTCGTTGGTCTCGGGGTCGAAGCCCTCGGGGTAGATGTAGTTGCCCTGGTCGTCGTACGACGCGGCCATGCCGTACAGCGTCGGGTCGAACTCGACCGAGGCCGGGTCCGCGCCGAAGGACTCGTTGGCCTGCTTCAGCGAGAGGCTGATGCGACGACGCTCAAGGTCGATGTCGATGACCTTGACGAAGATCTCGTCGTTGACCTGGACGACCTGCTCCGGGATCTCCACGTGGCGCTCGGCCAGCTCGGAGATGTGCACCAGACCCTCGATGCCCTCGTCCACGCGGACGAACGCACCGAACGGAACCAGCTTCGTGACCTTTCCGGGCACGACCTGGCCGATCTGGTGGGTGCGGGCGAACTGCTGCCACGGGTCTTCCTGCGTCGCCTTCAGCGACAGGGAGACACGCTCGCGGTCCATGTCCACGTCGAGGACCTCGACGGTGACTTCCTGGCCGACCTCGACAACCTCGGAGGGGTGGTCGATGTGCTTCCAGGAGAGCTCCGAGACGTGCACCAGACCGTCGACGCCACCCAGGTCCACGAAGGCACCGAAGTTGACGATCGAGGAGACGACGCCGGAACGGACCTGACCCTTCTGGAGGGTGGTGAGGAACGTCTGGCGGACCTCGGACTGGGTCTGCTCCAGCCAGGCACGGCGGGACAGGACCACGTTGTTGCGGTTCTTGTCCAGCTCGATGATCTTGGCTTCGAGCTCCTTGCCCACGTAGGGCTGGAGGTCACGGACACGGCGCATCTCGACGAGAGATGCCGGCAGGAAGCCACGGAGGCCGATGTCGAGGATGAGACCACCCTTGACGACCTCGATGACGGTGCCGGTGACGATGCCGTCCTCTTCCTTGATCTTCTCGATGGTGCCCCAGGCGCGCTCGTACTGGGCGCGCTTCTTCGAGAGGATCAGGCGGCCTTCCTTGTCCTCCTTCTGGAGAACAAGGGCTTCGATCTCGTCGCCGACCTTGACGACCTCGTTCGGGTCGACGTCGTGCTTGATCGAGAGCTCGCGGCTCGGGATGACACCTTCGGTCTTGTAACCGATGTCGAGCAGGACCTCGTCCCGGTCGACCTTCACGATGACGCCGTCGACGATGTCGCCGTCGTTGAAGTACTTGATCGTCTCGTCGATCGCGGCGAGGAAGGCTTCCTCGTTACCGATGTCGTTGACCGCTACCTGCGGCGTGGTAGAGGTGGTCTCGGTGCTGCTCGTCATGTGGGAAAGGGCTCCGGTACGGACAGTGAGTCGTAGGTACTGCTTACGCCGGGAGCCCGTTTCGCTCTGAAGAAGCCGGACAGCCAAGGAAGCGCCGAATCCGGGCCGTGTTCGATGAGAACACTCGCCGGTGGCGCCTCGAAAACCGAGGGGACATACGACAGATGCGAGCGCAGCCTGCTACGTCTGAGGAGCGCAGGCCCGCAGCGCAACTTGTAGCATACGGGGGCAGCCGGACAGGGTCAATGCGCGAAGGCGCACACCCGGGGCGGATCGCCGCATACCCGGCACAGGACCCACGCGGCGGCAGCCGTACATCAGGCAACGCCACGGGGTCACGCGGATTCTGTAGTGCCACTTTCGTGACCGCCGCCATGACGGCCGCACCGAAGTGACCGCAGATTAATACGAGGGAGCCGATCATCCAAGAGCCCGAACCGTCCCGGCCCGAAGCGTCCTCTCCGGAGGCGTCCGAGTTCGAGGCGCCCGAGCCCGAGGCGACCCGACGCGCGGCCGGTGGCTCCGAGAGCTCCCGTGCCAATCGCGGCTGGTGGGACCGGAACGCGGACGACTACCAGATCGAGCACGGCACGTTCCTCGGCGACGACCGTTTCGTGTGGTGCCCCGAGGGTCTCGACGAGATCGAGGCCGAGCTGCTGGGCCCGATGGAGGACCTGAAGGACAAGGACGTCCTGGAGATCGGCGCGGGGGCCGCCCAGTGCTCGCGCTGGCTGGCCGCCCAGGGTGCCCGGCCGGTCGCCCTGGACCTCTCGCACCGGCAGCTCCAGCACGCCCTGCGGATCGGCGCCGACAGCGTCCCGCTCGTGGAGGCCGACGCCACGGCGCTGCCCTTCGCGGACGGCTCCTTCGACCTCGCGTGCTCCGCGTACGGGGC
This sequence comes from Streptomyces liliiviolaceus, assembly GCF_018070025.1. Classification (NCBI taxonomy): domain Bacteria; kingdom Bacillati; phylum Actinomycetota; class Actinomycetes; order Kitasatosporales; family Streptomycetaceae; genus Streptomyces; species Streptomyces liliiviolaceus. Next base: position 3,786,092 of record NZ_JAGPYQ010000001.1, on the reverse strand, counting down.
GCTGCCCTTCGTCGCCGAGCCCGTGCAGGTCCTGCGGGAGGTGCACCGGGTGCTGCGGCCGGGCGGCCGGTTCGTCTTCTCCGTCACGCATCCGGTCCGCTGGGCCTTCCCCGACGAGCCGGGACCCGAGGGGCTGAGCGTGGCCTCCTCGTACTTCGACCGCACGCCGTACGTCGAGCAGGACGAGGACGGGAACGCGGTGTACGTCGAGCACCACAGGACGGTCGGCGACCGCGTCCGGGACGTGGTCGCGGGCGGTTTCCGGCTGGTCGACCTGGTCGAGCCCGAGTGGCCCGCCTGGAACACCCAGGAGTGGGGCGGCTGGTCGCCCCTTCGGGGAAACCTGATCCCGGGCACGACGATCTTCGTGTGCGAGCGGAGCTAGACGGCGGCACCCCGGCCGGAGGCCGGGAGAGAGACTGAGCGGGTGACCCGTACCGAGCATGTGATCGTGTGATCCGTCATGACGCCCTGGACTCGCTGCCCGTACGCGACGCGCTGCCCGGCCTGAGGGACGCCCTGGAGGACCGCGGCGCCGCGGTCCTCGTCGCCCCGCCCGGCACCGGCAAGACGACCCTCGTGCCGCTGGTGCTCGCCGGGCTCGTCGGCGGGGAGCCGGCGCGGCGGGTCGTGGTGGCCGAGCCGCGGCGCATCGCGGCGCGCGCCGCCGCACGGCGGATGGCGTGGCTGCTCGGCGAGAAGGTCGGTCAGAGCGTCGGTTTCACCGTCCGCGGGGAACGGGTGGTCGGGCCGCACGCGCGCGTGGAGGTCGTCACGACCGGGGTGCTGCTGCAACGGCTGCAGCGGGACCCCGAGCTGGCGGGCGTCGACGCGGTCGTGCTCGACGAGTGCCACGAACGCCATCTGGACGCGGACACGGCGGCGGCGTTCCTGCTGGACGTCCGGGCCGCGCTGCGCCCCGAGCTGCGGCTGGTGGCCGCTTCGGCGACGACCGACGCCGAGGGCTGGGCCCGGCTGCTCGGCGACGTCCCCGTGGTCGAGGCGGCGGGGGTCTCCCATCCTGTCGAGGTGGTGTGGGCGCCGTCCGTGCGCCCTGTGCGGCCACCCCATGGGATGCGGGTGGACCCTGTGTTGCTGACCCATGTGGCGTCGGTGGTGCGCCGGGCGCTCTCCGAGCGGGACGGGGATGTCCTGTGTTTCCTCCCCGGGGTCGGGGAGATCGCACGGGTCGCCGGGCAGCTCGGGGCACTGGGCGATGTCGAGGTACTACAGGTGCACGGACGGGCGCCGACCGCCGTGCAGGACGCGGTGCTGTCCGGCGGTACGCGGCGCCGGGTCGTCCTCGCCACGTCGGTGGCCGAATCGTCGCTTACGGTCCCGGGTGTGCGGGTGGTCGTGGACTCCGGGCTGGCGCGCGAACCGCGCGTGGACCACGCGCGCGGCCTGAGCGCGCTGACGACCGTACGGGCCTCGCAGGCCGCCGGCAGGCAGCGGGCCGGGCGGGCGGGGCGCGAGGCTCCGGGGGCGGTGTACCGGTGCTGGGCGGAGGCGGAGGACGGGCGTCTGCCGCGTTTCCCGGCGCCGGAGATCAAGGTGGCCGATCTGACGGCGTTCTCCCTCCAGACGGCCTGCTGGGGCGATCCGGACGCCTCGGGGCTGTCTCTGCTGGATCCGCCGCCGGCGGGCGCCATGGCTGCCGCGCGGGGCGTTCTGGAGGCCGTCCGCGCGGTGGGCTCGGACGGGCGTCCGACCGACCGGGGTGTACGGATGTCGCGGCTCGGGCTGCATCCGCGGCTGGGGCGGGCGCTGCTGGACGCCGGGGCGTCCCTCGGTGCCGAGCGGGCCGCGGAGGTGGTCGCTCTGCTGAGCGAGGAGCCGCCGCGGTCGTACGGCGACGACCTCGCCGCCGTGCTGCGGGCCGCGCGCCGTGGGGGTGACGCGTATGCCGGGCGGTGGCGGGCCGAGGTCCGGCGGCTGCGGGCCGCGGTCCCGTCCCGGGCCGCGCCCGGCGCGGCGGGAGGGTCCGTCGACGGCCGCGGGCCCGTCGTGGCCGGTCGCGCAGTTCCCCGCGCCCCTGACGGGGCGCCCCAGGTCGAGGTCAGAGGCATCGGCGACGACCATGTTGCCGGGCTCGTCGCCGCGCTTGCCTTTCCTGAGCGGGTTGCCCGGCGGCAAGGGGGGTCCTTTCTCATGGTGGGTGGGACCCGGGCCGAGGTCGGGGACGGCAGTGGGTTGCGGGACGCCTCCTGGATCGCCGTCGCGGTCGCCGACCGGCCGGTGGGCGCCGGGCACGCGCGCGTGCGGCTCGGGGCCGTGGTCGACGAGGAGGTCGCGCGCGAGGCGGCGGGAGCCCTGTACGCGGAGGGCGACGAGGTGCGCTGGGACGGCGGGGACGTCGTCGCGCGGCGGGTCAGGCGGCTGGGAGCCGTGGAGCTGGCGGTACGGCCGTTGCGCGACGCCGACCCCGTACTCGTACGGGAGGCGTTGCTCGAAGGGCTGAGGGCGGAGGGGTTCGGGCTGCTGCGGTGGTCGCGGGACGCCGAGGTGCTGCGGCAGCGGCTCGCTTTCCTGCACCGGCAGGTCGGCGCTCCCTGGCCCGACGTGTCGGACGACGCGCTCCACGCGCGCGTGGACGAGTGGCTGGAACCGGAGCTGGGCCGGGCCCGGCGGCGAGCCGATCTGGAGCGCGTCCAGGCCGGGCAGGCGCTGGGCCGGCTGCTGCCGTGGGCGTCCGGGGAGGCGGCCCGGTTCGACGAGCTGGCGCCGGAGCGGTTCGAGGTGCCGAGCGGGTCCAGGATCCGGATCGACTACGCGGACCCCGAGCGGCCGGTGCTCGCCGTGAAGCTGCAGGAGATGTTCGGGGCGCAGGAGTCGCCGACGGTCGCGGGAGTGCCCGTACAGGTGCATCTGCTGTCGCCCGCGGGGCGCCCGGCCGCTGTCACCTCGGACCTCGCGTCCTTCTGGAAGGACGGCTACCGGAGCGTACGGGCGGAGTTGCGCGGGCGGTATCCGAAGCACCCCTGGCCGGAGGACCCGGCGGGCGCGCGGCCGACCCGGCACACGACCGCCCGCGGCAACAGACCCTGAACCCGCCTCGGCGCCGAGTCCGCCTCAGGCGCTGAGCGGTTCCGGTTCCCGGGTCCGCGTCGGGGACGGATCGCCGGGGCGGCGGCTGCGGGCCTCCAGGTACAGGGAGAGCGCCAGGAGTCCGACGCCCAGGATCAGGAAACCCCAGGGCAGGTACGAGGACATCAGGGCGACGAGGAGCCGCTGGGACTTGACCAGGTCGACGGTCGAGCGGATGTAGTCCTCGCGCATCTTCACGTGTCCGGCGAAGGCGGTCACCTTGTCGCGGTCGCCCAGGAGGGTGCCGCCGCGCAGTTCCTCCCGGTGGATCTCCTCTCCGTAGACGGGTGCTCCGGTGACGGGTTCGACCCAGAACTTGCGGACCGTGGTGTACCAGCGGGTCGTGCCCGTCTTGGCGACGGACTCCGGAGTGATGCCTTCGACGGGCATGACCTTCGGGAAGGGCACCTTGGTCCAGGGGATGGTCTGCTCGAAGTAGTAGACGTCGACGCCCCTGAAGTTCTGTGTGCCCTTGTAGTGGATGGGTTCGGTGATCCGGGCCTGCGCGTCGAAGTACTCGTAGTCCCTCTTCTCCGTGAGGAAGGGCCACTTGAACTCGATGCCCTCGCGCCGGACGGGATCGCCGTCGACGCTCTCGCCGGTGGCGTGGACGGGTTCCTGGGTGTGCGCGTCGAAGATGTACCGCTCGGGGATGCGGGAGACCATCTCGCCGTCGGGGCCCTGGACGTAGGAGAGGCCGTCCCAGACGACGACGTCGCGGTTCGCGGTCCGCTCGATCCTCTCGGAGGCCTCGACGTTGCCCTTGAGGGTCTGGACGACGGTGACCTTGTCGACCTTCTTGGCGGTCATCGAGCCGTAGTCGAGGAGGGTCGCGTCCTTCGCCTCCAGGACCATGTCCTGGTACTGGTCGGCGGGGATCTTGGCCACGCGCGGGAAGGCGTACCAGCGCAGCAGCGGGGACAGCGCCGCGAAGAACACGGCGAGGGCGAGCAGGATCAGGCTGGCCTTGCGGCGCATCTCGGCGGCCCTCCCGGTGCGTTGGGGATGTGCGTCACGGGTGCGTGCGTCACGGGTGTGTGTGCGCTACGGGTGGCTCGGGACGGTGGTGAGCAGCGGCTTCGGTGAGGTCTCGCCCGACGGCGAGCCCATGGCCGTGACGAGGAGGACCAGCGCGAACGCGAGGGCCAGACCGGTCGCGGCGGCGATCAGGGCGCGCATGCGGGCCTCCCGGCACAGGCGGAACCGAGTACATGGAGCGGAGCCGGGCAAAACCGGCCCCATGGAACTGATACATCGTCAGGTCGGGCACCGTAGCAACGGGCGGGCCAGATGAGAACACGTTGCGCAGACAACGGCCGCGGCCCCCCCCCCGACGGGGGGGGGGCCGCGGCCGGCGATCTTCGGGGCTACGAGGCGGCTGCCGCCACCTTCAGCTCGACGGTCAGGGTCGCCCCGCCGGTCGTGGTGATCCGCAGCAGGTACGTGCCCTCCGTGTCGTCCGCGTACAGCTTCGGCAGCTTCAACAGGCCGTCCTTGTCCGTCTCAAGGCCCGTGAGAGTGCGTACCGCCTTGTCGTCCGCGTCCTTGAAGTAGGGGCCCTTGTCGTTCTCGGTGGCGTCGTCCGCCGTCTTGATGAGCGTGGCGGTCGCGGCCACACCGTCCGCGGCGGCGCCCTTGTACGTGGCCTTCACCTCGACCAGGTCCGCGAACTCGGCGCCCGGGACGCAGGTCAGCGCGGTGTCGGCGGTGCGGGCGAGCGCGTCGGCCTGGCGGGCGGTGACCGTCGCCGCGTAGTCGAGGCCCGAGACCGTGCGGCCGACGACGGTGGCGCGCACCTTGAAGGCGCCGGTCTTCTCGCCGGCCTTGAGCGCGGGCGCGGTCGCCACACCGGAGGAGTTGGTGACGACGGTCGCGACGCTCTCGCCGCCGGTGAACGTCGTGTCGGTGTCGCCGGTGATCGTGAACCGGACCCGGACCTTCGCGACGGCCTTGCCGGCCTTGGTCTCCGTACGGGCGCTGATCTTCTCGGCGAAGGTGTCGCCCGCGGTCGCGGTGAGCTTCCCGGTGCCGGCGTCCTCCAGGTGGTCCACCGTCTCGGTGGGCGTGGGTGACGGGGATGTCGGAGGCGTCGTGGTGGGCGGAGGCGTGGTGGGCGGGGTCGTCGTGGGCGGGGTCGTGGTCGGCGGCTTCGGGCTCGTGGTGCCGCCGCCCGGGCTCTGGCTGGTGGGCGGGGTGGAGGCCGGAGACGTCGGGCCGGGGCTCGCGCCGCCGGTGCCGTTGTCGCTGCGGTGGGAGGGCAGCGAGCCCGTGCCGTCCGGGACCTCGTGGGTGCCCTTGCGGTAGTACTCCAGCCACGACAGGACGGTGTTCAGATAGTCCGTCGAGTTGTTGTAGCTGAGGATGGCGCGCCTGAGGTCGGCGCTGTCGGACAGGTCCCAGTTGAACCGGCACAGGTAGTGGCCGGCCGCGAGGGCCGCGTCGTAGATGTTGTTGGGGTCCTTCTTGCCGTCGCCGTTGCCGTCGCGGCCGGACCATTCCCAGGTGGAGGGGATGAACTGCATGGGGCCCACGGCACGGTCGTGGGTGGTGTCCCCGTCGTACATGCCGCCGTCGGTGTCGGTGATCCGCGCGAAGCCGACGCCGTTGAGGACCGGGCCGAGGATCGGGGTGATCGTGGTGCCGTTCGCGTCGACGTTGCCGCCGCGGGCCTGTCCGGACTCGACCTTGCCGATGGCCGCGAGGAGTTGCCAGGGGAGGTTGCACCCGGGCTTGGAACCGGCCAGCGACGTCTCGGCCTTCTTGTAGGCGTCGAGGACGGTCGCGGGTATGCCCGCTTCGGCGTCGCCCGCGGCACCGGGGGTGTCACTGCTCGCGCTGGGTGACGGCGTGGGGCTGTTGAGCGGCGGGAGGTCCGTGTAATAGGGCGAGTTGCCGGTCGCGCTGTCGTCGGCGTTCACATCGGGCGAGGGCTGGGAGTTGGCGTTCTGCCTGCCCTGGGGGGTGTCCGTGACACCCGGGGCCTGGGATGCGGACAGAGCCGCGACCGCGAGAGCGGCCACGGCGGTGGTCGCCGCCCCCTTGACGACTCGCCTGCCGAATTGCGCCGCCATTGCGTGAACCCCTCCCGTGGACGTCCGTCCGTGCTCCGCGCGTTCCCCTGCTGTCCGGTCGTGCGGCCGTATGCCCCCCATACGGCAGCCCAGGCGACCCTACGACAACTTCTGCCGCGCAGACACCTGTTCGGAGCCGGTCTTCACCGGTTGGCCATATCCCGTTTGTCCTTCCCCTGCGGCTCCTCGCCATGCCGTGGATCCGGGAACCGTTTCCGCATACTGGACGTCACCGATCATGGGACGGCCGGGACCGTCCGCCCCTCGGACAGCCCGGGATGTACCGGATCGTCGTCGCCCCTGCGCCTTCGGGTCCGGTCAATACTGTTCGTTTGGAGCCCCGTTGCCGTTCACTCTCAGCCATGCCGCGGCCGTCCTGCCTGCGGTGCGCGCAGACGGGTCCGGGCGGGGCCGGCTGGTTCCGGCCGTGCTCGTCGCCGGTTCGTTCGCGCCCGACATGACCTATTACGCGGCGAGTGTGCTGCCGGAGGCAATGGAGTTCGGCGATTTCACGCACTCCTTCACCGGGGTGTTCACCTTCGACGTCCTGGTCGCCTGGGCGCTCGTGGGCGCCTGGCTGGTGCTGCGGGAGCCGCTGGTGGCGCTGCTGCCGCGCGGCCACCAGGGATGGGTCGGCGCCTTCCTGCGCTGCGGTGCGCCGCGCGCCCGTCCGCGCCCCTCGCTCGCCCTGTGGTGGTACGTGTCGGCGGCGACCGGGGCGCTCACCCATGTCGTGTGGGACGCGTTCACGCATCTCGACCGGTGGGGCATGCGGGTTCTGCCCGTCCTCGGGCGGGAGATCGCGGGCTCGCCCCTGTACTGGTATCTGCAGTACGGCGGTTCGGCGCTCGCGGCGGTGGTGATCGCGGTGTTCCTGGTGGTGGCCTTGCGGCGGCAGCCCGATGCCGGACCGGTGGGGGTGCCCGTGCTCTCGGTGCGCGACCGGTGGCTCGCGGGGGCTCTGATCGGCGGCTGCGCGGCGGTGGCGGCCGTGCAGCGGGCGACGCGCTGGTGGGACTACTGGGGGTCGCGGGCCAAGCCGTGGGAGCTGATTCCCACCGTGTGCTTCGGGGCGGGGGCCGGGCTGGCCGTCGGGTTCGCCGCGTACGCCGTGGCGGTCAGGGTGTGGCGCCCGGCTCCGGTTCGTCCCAGCCCGGCAGCGGCTCGTACGGAGCCGAACCGTCCGATTCCTCGCTGAACATCGCCTCCGGTGTCTCCGGGAAGAGCGCGCGGTCAGCGGGTGAGGGAACGGCCCAGGCTCTCGGCCCGGCGCAGCAGTCCCTCCATGATCAGCACCTTGGCGATGCTCGCGGAGTCGTACTGGCGCTCGCCCGCCAGCTCGCAGACGAGGCCCAGGTCGTCGCGCACGGCCACGGAGAGGGTGCCGCGCCTGGACGACGGCGCGGTGTGGGGGGCGTGGCAGGTGGTGCCGTCGGGGTCGTCAGGGTCGTCCGGCAGGAAGCGGTGGCTGGTGGCGTCCGCCTGCCAGGGCCCGTCGAAGGTGCCGGCCGGGAATCTCGGGCTGGCGGCGGTGGCCGAGACGGCGGCGACCGGGGGGAGGAGGGTTGAGGCGAGGGCTGTGGCCAGGACGGTGCGGCAGTTTCGTACGCACGGTACGTATCGCGTGCGCCGCGTGTTCCGTATGTGCCGTATGTGAGGACCCATGCCCGCATCCTGGCGGGGGGCTCCGCGGGGGGCGCCTGGTCGGGGTCCAGGCGGGTGACAGGCCCTTCGGGGGCGGGCGGAGTGCGGCGGCGCGGTGTGCCGGGCGCGGGCCCGGTGGGGGCGGGCCGCGCCGTTCCCCGCGCCCCTGAACACCTCACCTGCGGGCCCGGCGGGGGCGAGCCGCGCCGTTCCCCGCGCCCCTGAACACCCCACCTGCGGGCCCGGCGGGGGCGAGCCGCGCCGTTCCCCGCGCCCCTGAACACCCCACCTGCGGGCCCGGCGGGGGCGAGCCCAAAAGATTGCGCAGTTCCCCTCGCCCCTGAACACCCCACCTGCGGGCCCGGCGGGGGCGAGCCGCGCCGTTCCCCGCGCCCCTGAACACCCCACCTGCGGGCCCGGCGGGGGCGAGCCGCGCCGTTCCCCGCGCCCCTGAAAGGCGGGGCTGCGCCCCTGCCTTTCGTCCCTGGGTGCACGCGACAGCTCACAGCCGCCCCCACCCACCCAGGGGCGCGGGGAACTGCGCGACCAGCCACGACGGACCCGCAGACAACCCCCGCCCCCGGCCCAAGCCACCTCAGGGGCGCGGGGAACTGCGCGATCAACCACAGCGGACCCGCAGACAACCCCCCGGCCCTCACCGGACCCGCAGGCGAAGCACCCGCGGCCCCCGTGGGGCTAGTGCGCCGCCGACTCCCAGTCCGGGCCCGAGCCCACCGAGACGTCCAGCGGGGCGCGCAACCGCACCGCCGCTGCCATCTCCCGGCGGACCAGTTCCTCCGCCCGCGCACGCTCCCCGGGAGCGATCTCCAGGACGATTTCGTCGTGGACCTGGAGGAGCATCCGGGACGCCAGCCCGGCCTCCCGCAGAGCCTTGTCCACATGCAGCATCGCGATCTTGACGATGTCCGCCGCCGTGCCCTGGATCGGCGCGTTCAACGCCATCCGCTCCGCGGCCTCCCGCCGCTGCCGGTTGTCGCTGTTGAGGTCGGGGAGGTAACGGCGGCGCCCGAAGAGCGTCGCCGTGTACCCCGTGGCCCGCGCCTCGTCGACCGCCCGGCGCAGATAGTCCCGCACCCCGCCGAAGCGCTCGAAGTACGTGTCCATCAGGCCACGCGCCTCCCCCGCGTCGATGTTGAGCTGCTGGGAGAGCCCGAACGCGGACAGCCCGTACGCGAGCCCGTACGACATCGCCTTGATCTTGCGGCGCATCTCCGCGTCGACGGCGTCGCGCTCCACGGAGAACACCTGGGAGGCGACGGTGGTGTGCAGGTCCTCGCCGGAGGTGAAGGCCGCCAGGAGGCCCTCGTCCTCCGACAGGTGGGCCATCACGCGCAGTTCGATCTGGCTGTAGTCGGCGGTCATGAGGGACTCGAAGCCCTCGCCGACCACGAAGCCGCGGCGGATCGCGCGGCCCTCCTCGGTGCGGACCGGGATGTTCTGGAGGTTCGGGTCCTGCGACGAGAGGCGGCCCGTCGCGGCGACCGTCTGGTGGAAGGTGGTGTGGATACGGCCGTCCGCGGCGATCGTCTTGATCAGGCCCTCGACGGTGACCCGAAGCTTCGCCTGCTCGCGGTGGCGGAGCATGATGACGGGCAGTTCGTTGTCGGTCTGGGCGGCGAGCCAGGCGAGCGCGTCGGCGTCCGTCGTGTAGCCGGTCTTCGTCTTCTTCGTCTTGGGCAGGCCCAGTTCACCGAAGAGGACTTCCTGGAGCTGCTTGGGCGAGCCGAGGTTGAACTCGTGCCCGGCCGCCGCGTGCGCCTCCTTCACGGCCTGCTGGACCGCGCCCGCGAACATCTGCTCCATGGCCTCCAGGTGCGCCCTGTCCGCCGCGATACCGTGCCGCTCCAGACGGGCGAGCAGCTCGGAGGTGGGCAGCTCCATGTCCTGCAGGAGATCGGCCGCACCGACCTCCTGCAGTCGCTCCCCGAAGGCCTCGCCCAGGTCGAGGATGGCGCGGGCCTGCACCATCAGCGCGTCGGCCTCGGCGCCCTCGTCCGCGCCGAAGGCGAGCTGTCCGTCGGCGGTCGCGGCGGGCGCCAGCTCCCGGCCGAGGTACTCCAGGGACAGCGCGTCCAGGTCGAAGGAGCGCCGGCCCGGCTTGACGAGGTAGGCGGCGAGCGCGGTGTCCATGGAGATGCCCGCGACGCTCCAGCCGTGCTCGGCGAAGACCCGCATGGCCGCCTTGGCGTTGTGCAGCACCTTGGGGCTGTCGGCGTCGGCGAGCCAGCGCGCGAACGCGTTCTCGTCGCTCTCGTCGAGCTGCGACGGGTCGAACCAGGCCGCCGCTCCGCCGGCCGCGGCGAGGGCGACCTCGGCGACCGATCCCGTACCGAGCGCCCAGGTGTCGACCGTGGCGACGCCCAGGACCGTCGTGCCGTGCTCGGTGAGCCAGGGGCCCAGCTCGCCGGCGTCGAGAACGGTGCCGTCCACGGCCACGCCCGCGGCGGCCGGAGCCGCGTCCTCGGCCTGCTCGGCCCCGGGGTCGACGGCCAGCAGCCGCTCGCGCAGCGACGGGTTACGGATCTCCAGGGTGTCCAGGACCATCGCGAGGGCCGTGCGGTCGTACGCGGCGCGCTCCAGGTCGGGCACCGTCTTCGGCAGCTCGACGTCACGCACCATCTCGGTGAGGCGGCGGTTGAGCTTGACCGCTTCCAGGTGGTCGCGGAAGTTCTGCCCGGCCTTGCCCTTGACCTCCTCGGCGCGCTCGACCAGCTCCGCGAACGAACCGAACTGGTTGATCCACTTCGCGGCGGTCTTCTCACCGACACCGGGGATGCCCGGCAGGTTGTCGGACGGGTCGCCGCGCAGCGCGGCGAAGTCGGGGTACTGGGCCGGCGTCAGCCCGTACTTCTCGAAGACCTTCTCCGGAGTGAACCGGGTCAGCTCGGAGACGCCCTTGGTCGGATAGAGCACGGTGGTGTGCTCGGAGACCAGCTGGAAGGAGTCGCGGTCGCCGGTGACGATCAGCACGTCGAAGCCCTCGGCCTCGGCCTGCGTGGCGAGCGTGGCGATGATGTCGTCCGCCTCGAAGCCGTCGACGGCGAACCGCTCGGCGTTCATCGCGTCCAGGACCTCGCCGATCAGCTCGACCTGGCCCTTGAACTCGTCGGGCGTCTTCGACCTGTTCGCCTTGTACTCCGTGAACTCCTCGGAGCGCCACGTCTTGCGCGACACGTCGAACGCCACCGCGAAGTGCGTGGGCGACTCGTCGCGCAGCGTGTTGGCGAGCATCGACGCGAAGCCGTAGATCGCGTTCGTCGGCTGGCCCGTCGCCGTCGTGAAATTCTCCGCGGGCAGCGCGAAGAACGCGCGGTACGCCAGCGAATGCCCGTCCATGAGCATCAGCCGCGGGCGTCCCCCGCCGGAGGTCTTCTCGGTCTTCTTCGATGCTGTCTCTGCCACACCCCCGATCCTGCCACGCCCCACTGACAGTCGGTCCCGCCCCGCCGCCCGCGGCGGTGTTCTGCCGCCGGTTCTCCCCCGTTGTGCGGACCGGGCCACGATCCGTGTCACTACCACGTGGGAGGATCGGAGACGTACCTCACACATGTGCTCGAAGAGGAGGCCGACATGGCCGGCAAGCCGCCCCAGAGTGATCCGGTTCAGGACGCGCCGCAGGTCGCGGAACCGAAGCATGCTGCGGCCGGGCTGCCGGCCATCGGCCACACCCTGCGCATCGCCCAGCAGCAGATGGGTGTGAAGCGCACGGCGCTGACGCTGCTGCGGGTCAATCAGAAGGACGGCTTCGACTGCCCGGGCTGCGCCTGGCCCGAGCCGGAGCACCGGCACACGGCGGAGTTCTGCGAGAACGGCGCGAAGGCGGTCGCGGAGGAGGCCACCCTGCGCCGGGTGACCCCGGACTTCTTCGCCGCGCACCCGGTCGCCGACCTCGCGACCCGCAGCGGCTACTGGCTGGGCCAGCAGGGCCGCCTCACGCACCCCATGTATCTCGCGGAGGGCGCCGACCGCTACGAGGCGGTGCCGTGGGAGCGTGCCTTCGACATCATCGCGGAGGAGCTCATCGGCCTCGACTCCCCGGACGAGGCGCTGTTCTACACCTCGGGCCGCACCAGCAACGAGGCCGCGTTCCTCTACCAGCTGTTCGCCCGCGAGTACGGCACGAACAACCTCCCCGACTGCTCGAACATGTGCCACGAGTCGTCCGGCTCCGCGCTGAACGAGACGATAGGGATCGGCAAGGGCAGCGTCCTGCTGGACGACCTCTACCAGGCGGATCTGATCATCGTGGCCGGGCAGAACCCGGGCACCAACCACCCGCGCATGCTCTCCGCCCTGGAGAAGGCGAAGTCGAACGGCGCGCGGATCATCACGGTGAACCCGCTGCCCGAGGCGGGCATGGAGCGCTTCAAGAACCCGCAGACCCCCCAGGGAATGATCAAGGGCGCCGCCCTCACCGACCTGTTCCTGCAGATCCGCATCGGCGGCGACCAGGCCCTCTTCCGTCTCCTGAACAAGCTCGTCCTGGAGACGGAGGGAGCCGTCGACGAGGAGTTCGTCGGCGAACACACCCACGGCTACGAGGAGTTCGCCGAGGCCGCGCGCGCCGCCGACTGGGACGAGACGCTCACGGCGACGGGCCTCACGCGCGCGCAGATCGACGAAGCGCTGTCGATGGTCCTCGCCTCGAAGCGCACCATCGTGTGCTGGGCGATGGGTCTGACCCAGCACAAGCACTCCGTGCCGACGATCCGCGAGGTCGTCAACTTCCTGCTGCTGCGCGGCAACATCGGCCGGCCGGGCGCGGGCGTGTGCCCGGTGCGCGGTCACTCGAACGTGCAGGGCGACCGCACGATGGGCATCTTCGAGCGCCCCGCGCCCGCCTTCCTGGACGCCCTGGAGAAGGAGTTCGGCTTCGCCCCGCCGCGCGGCCACGGCTACGACGTCGTGCGGGCGATCCGCGCGATGCGCGACGACAAGGCCAAGGTCTTCTTCGCGATGGGCGGCAACTTCGTGTCGGCCTCCCCCGACACCGAGGTCACCGAGGCCGCGATGCGCCGCGCCCGCCTCACCGTGCACGTGTCGACGAAGCTCAACCGCTCGCACGCCGTCACCGGCGCGCGCGCCCTGATCCTGCCGACCCTCGGCCGCACCGAGCGTGATCTCCAGGGCGGCGGCGAGCAGTTCGTGACGGTCGAGGACTCCATGGGCATGGTGCACGCCTCCCGCGGCCGTCTGGAGCCCGCGAGCGGTCAGCTGCTGTCCGAGCCGGCCATCGTGTGCCGGCTCGCCCGCCGCGTCCTGGGCGAGGACTCCCGCACGCCCTGGGAGGAGTTCGAGAAGGACTACGCGACGGTCCGCGACCGCATCGCGCGCGTCGTGCCGGGCTTCGACGACTTCAACAACCGGGTCGCCGATCCGGCGGGTTTCGCCCTCCCGCACGCCCCGCGCGACGAGCGCCGCTTCCCGACCGCCACCGGCAAAGCCAACTTCACGGCCGCGCCCGTCGAGTACCCGAAGCTCCCCGAGGGCCGCCTGCTCCTGCAGACCCTGCGCTCGCACGACCAGTACAACACCACGATCTACGGCCTCGACGACCGCTACCGGGGGATCAAGAACGGCCGCCGGGTCGTCCTGGTGAACCCCGAGGACGCCCGCGAGCTGGGTCTCGCCGACGGCTCGTACACCGACCTCGTCAGCGAGTGGAAGGACGGGGTGGAGCGTCGCGCGGCCGGTTTCCGGATCGTGCACTACCCGACGGCCCGCGGCTGCGCGGCCGCCTACTACCCGGAGACGAACGTCCTGGTGCCGCTGGACTCCACCGCCGACACCAGCAACACGCCCGCCAGCAAGTCCGTCGTCGTCCGTCTGGAACAATCGACAACCAACTGAGCGTTCGCTTAGACGCGGATTCCGGAGACGGGCTCCGGACGCACGACCGACGACGTAAGGAAACGGACCCATGGGCGAGCAGCACCACGTGAAGTTCCCGCAAGAGGTCATCGACGAGTACTCGGCACTCGGCGTGGACCTGGTCGCCATGTTCTCCGCCGGACACCTCGGCACCCGCATGGGCGTCCAGATCATCGAGGCCTCCGCGGACCGCGTCGTGGGCACCATGCCGGTCGAGGGCAACACCCAGCCCTACGGGCTCCTGCACGGCGGCGCCTCCGCCGTGCTCGCCGAGACCCTCGGCTCGGTCGGCGCCATGCTGCACGGCGGCAGCTCCAAGATCGCCGTCGGCGTCGACCTCAACTGCACCCACCACCGGGGCGCCACGTCCGGCCTCGTGACCGCCGTGGCCACCCCCCTGCACCGCGGCCGCTCGACGGCCACGTACGAGATCGTGATCAGCGACGAGGACGGCAGGCGGGTGTGCAGCGCCCGGCTGACCTGTCTGCTGCGCGATGTGCGGCCGAGCGACGCGGAGCGGGTCGGCGCCACCGGCTGAACCGCCGACCGGGCCCGTCCGAAAACCGTTGTCCGGCCGGGGCGTTGATCCCGGGCACCCGGCGGCCTAGCGTCGAGGCATGGGAACGGGCGGAACCCCCTGGCGGGGACCGGTGCTCGGACTGGCGCTCCTGGCAGGCGCCCTGACCGTCGGCGCGACCGGGTGCGGCGGGTCCGGCGCGCAGAGCGGCACGACCGGCGTGCCGGAGGCCACGCGCACGGCCCCTGGCACGCGGTCGTCGCCCCCGGCGACCGAGCCCGAGGACCTGTGCGCGCGTCTCGTCGCGCACTGGTCGCGCAAGGTCCTGGACGAGGACACCTACGGCGACTACCAGTCGATGGGCCTGTCCGACGGGCAGTACGAGATCCTGATGGACGTCGTGGACGCCGCCCGGGCCGAGCAGCGGCGCGAGGGCTCACGGGCGGCAGGAGAACTGATCGACCGCACCGCGCGCGAGCGCTGCGAGGAGCGGTACCGCAACGGCAACCCGACCGGAGGACCCTGGAGTTGAGTGGCGTCGGCCCGGTCGAACCGGGTGAGGGAACACGCGCGTGGGACGACCTCGAACCTCCCCCGCCGGCCGACCACGGGCAGCCCCGGGGACACCCGGCGGCCCTCTACTACGCCCGCCACCGCCGCGCGGTGCTCGCCTCCGCGGCGACCGCCGTCCTCCTCGCGGGCGGCGGCTACCTCTACGCGACCCGGCCGCAGCCACCGCCGCCCGCCGTCGGCCCGTTCCCGTCCCAGGTCGTCGACATCGACTACCTGGGCCAGGAGGGATCGCCGGCGAACGCGCCCAAGGGCAGTTTCACCTTCGCGGTACAGGTCACCGCGCGGTCCGGCCCCACCATCACCGTCGTGGAGATCTCCCAGCCCTATGCCGGACTCAATCTGACATCGGTGCCCAAGCCACCGTTCCGCACAAGGACGGGTTTCAGCCACAAGATCGTTGTCACTATGAATGTCACGGAATGCGCGAATACGCCGAGGAACGCCGGACTTCCTTTCCTGGACGTAACTCTGCGTAATACGCGCGCAATAGAAGACCACAGCTACATCCTGGGTGAGCGGTATGCACACGACCTGTCCGACGCCCTGCAAGTAGCCTGCAGCAACGACCCGCCGTCACTAGCAAACCGCTAGAACGCTGCTGAAATCACCGCCGCACGATCTGCGGGTTCTCACAATGTGGACCGGACGAATCGGCCGTAATTCCGCCCATCCACCCACTGAGTACCGCTCTGCATTACCTCGTGTCATAACAAGAGCGTCACATCCTTCTTCAGACTCTCCTCCACGTTCCCTCCACCCGCTTAGAGTCACGGCCAGTCACCGCGCCATCGGATTCGAAGAATTTTCGGCCCAGCGCTCGACTCGGCCCGTTCCACGAGGAACGGCCGTGCCAGGGAAAGGACTGCTGATCGTGCGTCAACGTTCGCTCATCGCCATCACCGCCGCGCTGGCGGCGGGAGCACTCACCCTCACCGCCTGTGGCTCTCGCGACGACGACGGCGGCTCGGACTCCGGCAGCGGCAACAAAACCGTCGTCATCGGTGTCGACGCCCCGCTGACGGGTGACCTCTCCGCCCTGGGCCTCGGAATCAAGAACTCCGTGGACCTCGCCGCCAAGACGGCCAACAAGGAGAAGACCGTCGAAGGCGTCACCTTCAAGGTCGAAGCCCTCGACGACCAGGCGCAGCCCTCCTCGGGCCAGCAGAACGCCGTCAAGTTCGTCGCCGACAAGGACGTCGTCGGCGTCGTCGGCCCGCTGAACTCCTCGGTCGCCGAGTCCATGCAGAAGGTCTTCGACGACGCCAAGCTCGTCGAGATCTCCCCCGCCAACACGGGCCCGACCCTCACCCAGGGCACGGACTGGCAGACCAAGAAGGTCCGCTCGTACAAGTCGTACTTCCGCACCGCGACCACGGACGCCATCCAGGGCCCGTTCGCCGCGCAGTACGTCTACAACGACGCGAAGAAGAAGAAGGTCTATGTCATCGACGACAAGAAGACCTACGGCGCCGGCCTGGCCGCCACCTTCACCGACGAGTTCAAGAAGCTCGGCGGCAAGGTCGTCGGAACCCAGCACATCGACCCGGAGACCAAGGACTTCTCCGCCGTCGTCACCCAGGTGAAGAGCTCCGGCGCCGACGTCGTCTACTACGGCGGCGAGTACCCGCAGGCCGGCCCGCTCAGCAAGCAGATCAAGGCCGCGGGCGTCAAGATCCCGCTCGTCGGCGGTGACGGCATCTACAGCGCCGACTTCATCAAGCTGGCCGGCGCCGGCGGCAAGGGAGACCTCGCCAC
The DNA here is from genome assembly GCF_018070025.1 of Streptomyces liliiviolaceus. Lineage (NCBI taxonomy): Bacteria > Bacillati > Actinomycetota > Actinomycetes > Kitasatosporales > Streptomycetaceae > Streptomyces > Streptomyces liliiviolaceus. The sequence continues at coordinate 3,769,553 of NZ_JAGPYQ010000001.1, read as the reverse complement.
CTCGGTCGGCGCCCCCGTCGAGGAGCTGCCCTCCGCCAAGGAGTTCGTCGCCAACTACAAGGCGGCCGGCTACAAGGAGGCCTTCGAGGCCTACGGCGGCTACTCCTACGACTCCGGCTGGGCGATCATCGAAGCCGTGAAGAAGGTCGTCGAGGACAACGACGGCAAGCTCCCGGACGACGCCCGCGCCAAGATCACCGAGGCCGTCCAGAACGTCTCGTTCGACGGAGTGACCGGCAAGGTCTCCTTCGACGAATACGGCGACACCACCAACAAGCAGCTCACCGTCTACTCCGTCGAGGGCGGCGACTGGAAGGCCATCAAGTCCGGCACCTACACCGGCTGATCCACACCCGCACCACCACCTGAGCCGCGCGGGGCGCCGCAGTACAAGCGCCCCGCGCGGACTCACATCCGGTCACACCCCTCGACTATCCGAACGTCTCGGAGGACATGCGGTGAACGAACTGCCGCAGCAGCTGGTCAACGGCCTGCTACTGGGATCCATGTACGGGCTGGTCGCCATCGGCTACACGATGGTCTATGGCATCGTCCAGCTCATCAACTTCGCCCACGGCGAGATCTTCATGATCGGAGGCTTCGGCGCACTCACGGTCTACCTGTACGTACTGCCCGACGGCACCACCATGTGGATCGCACTGCCCCTGATGCTCCTCGGAGCCGTCATCGCCGCGACCACCGTCGCCGTGGGAGCGGAACGGTTCGCCTACCGGCCGCTGCGCACCGCGCCACGCCTCGCCCCGCTCATCACCGCCATCGGCCTCTCCCTCGCCCTCCAGCAGGCCGTGTGGGCGTGGTACCCCGACGCGAAGCAGTCCATCAACTTCCCCGAGATCGAGGGCGGCCCCTTCAAGATCGGTGACGTCACCATCCAGACCGGTGACATCTTCCTGCTCATCGCCGCCCCCATCAGCATGGCGATCCTCGCCTTCTTCGTGATGAAGACCCGCACCGGCCGCGGCATGCAGGCCACCGCGCAGGACCCGGACACCGCCAAGCTCATGGGCATCAACACCGACCGCATCATCGTGGTCGCCTTCGCCCTCGGCGCGGTCTTCGCCGCCGTCGGAGCCGTCGCCTACGGCCTCAAGTACGGCCAGGTCCAGTTCCGCATGGGCTTCATCCTCGGCCTCAAGGCCTTCACCGCGGCCGTCCTCGGCGGCATCGGCAACATCTACGGAGCCATGATCGGCGGCCTCGTCCTCGGCCTCGCCGAGACCCTCGCCACCGCCTACATCGCCGACGTCCCCGGCATGGAACAGCTCGGCGGCCAGTCCTGGGCCAACGTCTGGGCCTTCGTACTCCTCATCCTCGTGCTCCTCTTCAGGCCACAGGGCCTGCTCGGCGAGCGCGTCGCGGACAGGGCGTGACACCGATGACCACACAGACCAACACGCCCGAGACACCCGCCAAAAAGCCCGCAGGCGAAGGCACCGGACTCATCGGCATCCCGCCCCACATCGGGCGCGCCCTCGCCACCGGCGGCGGCGTCCTCACCATCATCTCCACGTTCCTCGCCTGGACCTGGACCTCCGCCTTCCCCGGCGACCTCACCGTCTACGGCTACCCCGGCGGCCTCCAGGTCCTCGTCCTCATCGGCGGCATCCTCACCACGCTCTTCGCCCTCGCCTCCTACGGCATCAAGGGCCTGCGCTGGCTGACACCCGCCGGCGCCGACAGCGCCATCAAGCTCGCCGCACTCGCCGCGTTCGCCACCACCTGGTACACGGTCGTCGCGATCAGCTCCGAACTCGGCGGCCTCGCCAACCTCGAACCCGGCGGCTGGGTCGCGGCCGTGGCCACCCTCGCGGCCCTCATCGGCGCACTCTCCCTGCCCTTCGAACACCCCGCTCCCGACCCCTTCGACCCCGAAGACACCGCCTGGGAGCAGTTCCGCCACAAGGCCAGGCACAACCGCACCGTCGTCAAGGCCGCCTTCGCCTCCGGCACCACCAAGGCCCCGGCCCACAAGCTCCCCGCCTACGCCGAGATCCTGATCATCATCGCCGCGCTCAGCCTCGGCCTGATCGTCTTCACCTACGGCATCGGCACCGAGTACGACGAACAGTTCGTCGGCTTCCTCATCACCGCGGGCTTCGGCTTCGCCGCGGCGGCCAAGGCAGGACTCGTCAACCGCGTCTCCGCCCTCACCGCCAAACACCGCAACATCACCATGCTCGGCGCGTTCGTCGCCGCCGCCGCATTCCCCTTCACCCAGTCCGACGACCAGTACGCGACCATCGGCGTCTACATCCTGATCTTCGCCACCGTCGCCCTCGGCCTCAACATCGTCGTCGGCCTCGCCGGACTCCTCGACCTCGGATACGTCGCCTTCCTCGGCGTCGGCGCCTACACCGCGGCCATGGTCTCCGGCTCCCCCTCCTCACCCTTCGACGTGCACCTGCCGTTCTGGGCCGCCGCCCTCCTCGGCGCCGCCGTCGCCATGATCTTCGGCGTCCTCATCGGCGCCCCGACCCTGCGGCTGCGCGGCGACTACCTCGCCATCGTCACCCTCGGCTTCGGCGAGATCTTCCGCATCACCGTCCTCAACATGGACGGCACCAGCGGACCCGACATCACCAACGGCTCCAACGGCATCTCGTCGATCCCGAACCTCAACATCCTCGGATTCGACTTCGGCCAGGAACACAGCATCGCCGGCTTCACCATCGCGCGATTCGCCAACTACTTCTTCCTGATGCTCCTCATCACGCTCATCGTCGTGATCGTCTTCCGCCGCAGCGGAGACTCCCGCATCGGCCGCGCCTGGGTCGCCATCCGCGAGGACGAGACCGCCGCACTCGCCATGGGCATCAACGGCTTCCGCGTCAAGCTCATCGCCTTCGCCCTCGGCGCCGCACTCGCCGGCCTCGCCGGATCCGTACAGGCACACGTCACCTACACCGTGACACCCGAGCAGTACCAGTTCGCCCACGTCGTCCCGCCCAACTCGGCCTTCCTGCTCGCAGCGGTCGTCCTCGGCGGCATGGGCACCATCAGCGGCCCCCTCGTCGGCGCCGCACTGCTCTACCTCATCCCCGCCAAGCTCCAGTTCCTCGGCGACTACCAGCTCCTCGCCTTCGGCCTCGCGCTCGTCCTCCTGATGCGCTTCCGCCCGGAGGGCCTCATCCCCAACCGGCGGCGCCAGCTCGAATTCCACGAGGAAGCAGAAGCGCCCACAGTCCTCAGCAAGGCAGGGGCCTGACCACGATGACAACCGACACCACCACCAAGGACACCGCCCCGGGCGCCAACGCCCCCGGCGAGACCGTCCTCGACGCACGCGGCGTCACCATGCGCTTCGGCGGACTCACCGCCGTACGCAACGTCGACCTGACCGTCAACAGCGGAGAGATCGTCGGACTCATCGGCCCCAACGGCGCCGGCAAGACGACCTTCTTCAACTGCCTCACCGGCCTCTACATCCCCACCGAGGGCGAGGTCCGCTACAAAGGCAAGGTCCTCCCCTCCCAGTCCTTCAAAGTCACCGCCGCCGGCGTCGCCCGCACCTTCCAGAACATCCGGCTCTTCGCCAACATGACCGTCCTGGAAAACGTCCTCGTCGGCCGCCACACCCGCACCAAAGAAGGCCTCTGGTCCGCACTCCTGCGCGGCCCCGGCTTCAAGAAAGCCGAAAAGGCCTCCGAAGAGCGCGCCATGGAACTCCTGGAGTTCATCGGCCTCGCCGGCAAGCGGGACCACCTCGCCAGGAACCTCCCCTACGGCGAACAGCGCAAGCTCGAAATCGCCCGCGCACTCGCCAGCGAACCCGGCCTCCTGCTCCTCGACGAGCCCACCGCCGGAATGAACCCCCAGGAAACCCGCGCCACCGAAGAACTCGTCTTCGCCATCCGCGACATGGGCATCGCCGTCCTCGTCATCGAGCACGACATGCGCTTCATCTTCAACCTCTGCGACCGCGTCGCCGTCCTCGTCCAAGGCGAAAAACTCGTCGAGGGCGACAGCGCCACCGTCCAGGGAGACGAACGCGTCGTCGCCGCCTACCTCGGCGAACCCTACGAAGACGCACCCGGCCAAGCCGAAGTCGCGGAGGTCGAAGCGGCCGAAGCACAGGCCGACGCCGCGCCCCGCAAGGAGACCGACCGATGACCGCACTCCTCGAAGTCGAAGACCTCCGGGTCGCCTACGGCAAGATCGAAGCCGTCAAAGGCATCTCCTTCAAGGTCGACGCCGGCCAGGTCGTCACCCTCATCGGCACCAACGGCGCCGGAAAAACGACCACCCTGCGCACCCTCTCCGGCCTCCTCAAGCCCATCGGCGGCCAGATCAAGTTCCAGGGCAAGTCGCTCAAGAAGATCCCGGCCCACCAGATCGTCTCCCTCGGACTCGCGCACTCCCCCGAGGGGCGGCACATCTTCCCCCGCATGACGATCGAGGACAACCTCCGCCTCGGCGCCTTCCTGCGCAACGACAAGGCAGGCATCGAGAAGGACATCCAGCGCGCCTACGACCTCTTCGCCATCCTCGGCGAACGCCGCAAGCAGGCCGCGGGCACCCTCTCCGGCGGTGAGCAGCAGATGCTCGCCATGGGCCGCGCCCTGATGTCCCAGCCGAAACTGCTCATGCTCGACGAACCCTCCATGGGCCTCTCGCCGATCATGATGCAGAAGATCATGGCGACCATCGCGGAGCTGAAGTCCCAGGGCACGACGATCCTCCTCGTCGAGCAGAACGCCCAGGCGGCGCTCTCCCTCGCCGACCACGGACACGTCATGGAAGTCGGCTCCATCGTGCTCTCCGGCACCGGCCGCGACCTCCTCACCGACGAATCCGTCCGCAAGGCGTACCTCGGCGAGGACTGAGGTCTCTGGCTCTTGCCTGCGTACGGCTGAGGCCCGCACCCGTGAAATCCGGGGTGCGGGCCTCAGCCGTACGGGAACTCCCGCCGATCAGCCCTTGGCGGCCTTCTTGTCGGCCTTCTTCTCGTCGGCGTCCAGGATGACCGCCTCGGCGACCTGCTGCATCGACATACGGCGGTCCATCGACGTCTTCTGGATCCACCGGAACGCCGCCGGCTCGGTGAGGCCGTACTCCGTCTGAAGCACCGACTTCGCGCGGTCCACCAGCTTCCGCGTCTCCAGACGCTGGGTGAGATCCTCGATCTCCTTCTCCAGCGCCTTCAGCTCCGTGAACCGTGAGACGGCCATCTCGATGGCCGGAACGACGTCACTCTTGCTGAACGGCTTCACCAGGTACGCCATCGCGCCGGCGTCCCTCGCCCGCTCGACGAGGTCGCGCTGCGAGAACGCGGTCAGCATCAGCACGGGGGCGATGGACTCCTCCGCGATCTTCTCCGCAGCGGAGATCCCGTCGAGCTTCGGCATCTTCACATCGAGGATGACCAGGTCAGGGCGGTGCTCCCGGGCGAGCTCGACGGCTTCCTCACCGTCACCGGCCTCGCCGACGACCGAGTACCCCTCTTCTTCGAGCATCTCCTTGAGGTCGAGACGGATCAGCGCCTCGTCCTCGGCGATGACGACACGGGTCGTCAGCGGAGGCACGTGCGACTTGTCGTCGTCGGGCGCGTCTACGGGCTGGGGCGACTCGGGGGCGGTCACGGGGGCTCCTCTTTATGGGGCAGGTACTGCTCCCAAGAGCCTACCTAGCTGCGGTAAGGTAGTGGGCCGAGGGGTGGTCGCAACCCTTCTTTTCCAAGGCCCCAGTACTCCAATCGGTTAGAGAGGCCGCTCTCAAACAGCGGACAGTGTGGGTTCGAATCCCACCTGGGGCACTTTTCCTTTGATTCCAAGGTCAGCACAGTAAAGCGGATGTTCCCGTTCTCGTGAACATCCGCTTTTTGCTGCGTGTCGTTCGGCCCCCGCTCACAGAGTGTCCACATGTACGACATGAGCACACGCAAGCGGGCGCTCGCACTGGTCGGCCAGGGCCACAGCCTGAACTCCGTCAGCAATGAGACAGGCGTCTCACGCGCGGCCCTGCGCTCCTGGCAGACCCGCATCGAGCCGCTGAAACACGCCGGCAAGCCGTGCCCCCGCTGTCAAGGTGTGCCAGGGCCGCCCGAGGATCCGCGAGCGTACGCGTATCTCCTCGGCCTCTATCTCGGTGACGGCTGTGTCAGTGCTCACCGCAGAGGCGTGTACTACCTCCGCATCGTGTGCGACAACGCCTGGCCCGGCCTCATCGACGCCTGCGAGGCCGCGATCCGGTCCGCTCGTCCGGACAACAGTGTGTCTCGCGTGAAGAAGGACGGCTGCGTGGCGGTCACCGCCGCCAGCAAGCACTGGCCCTGCCTCTTCCCCCAGCACGGGCCGGGCAAGAAGCATGAGCGCACCATCGCTCTGGAGCGCTGGCAGCAGGAGATCGTCGATGCCCACCCGTGGGAGTTCGTCCGGGGGCTCATCCACTCCGACGGGTGCCGCATCACCAACCGGACCACCCGCCTCGTGAAAGGCGAGCCCAAACTCTACGAATATCCCCGGTATTTCTTCACCAACTTGTCGAGCGACATCATGCGGCTCTTCACGAATACCCTCGACAGAGTCGGTGTCGAATGGAGGCAGGCGAACTCACGCAACATCTCCGTCGCCCGCCGTGCCTCCGTCGCCCTCATGGACCTCCACGTAGGGCCCAAGTACTGAGCCCCCGCCCCTACTTCGGGCTGTCGTCCTCTCCGATGTGGTGGACTCGGACCAGGTTCGTGGAGCCGGAGACTCCGGGGGGTGAGCCGGCCGTGATGACGACGATGTCGCCCTTGCGGCAGCGGCCGTGCTTCAGGAGGAGTTCGTCGACCTGGTCGACCATCGCGTCCGTCGAGTCGACGCGCGGCCCGAGCAGCGTCTCGACGCCCCACGTCAGGTTCAGCTGCGAGCGCGTCGCCTCGTCCGGGGTGAAGGCCAGGAGCGGGATCGGCGAGCGGTAGCGCGACAGCCGGCGGACCGTGTCACCGGACTGCGTGAAGGCGACCAGGAACTTCGCGCCCAGGAAGTCGCCCATCTCGGCGGCGGCCCGGGCGACCGCGCCGCCCTGCGTGCGCGGCTTGTTCCGGTCGGTCAGCGGCGGCAGGCCCTTGGCCAGGATGTCCTCCTCCGCCGCCTCCACGATCCGGGCCATCGTGGCGACCGTCTCGACGGGGTACTTGCCGACGCTGGTCTCGCCGGACAGCATCACCGCGTCCGTGCCGTCGATGACGGCGTTGGCCACGTCCGAGGCCTCGGCCCTGGTGGGGCGGGAGTTCTCGATCATCGAGTCGAGCATCTGGGTGGCGACGATCACCGGCTTGGCGTTGCGCTTGGCCAGTTTGATCGCGCGCTTCTGGACGATCGGGACCTGCTCCAGGGGCATCTCGACGCCGAGGTCGCCCCGGGCGACCATGATGCCGTCGAAGGCGGCGACGATGTCCTCGATGTTGTCGACGGCCTGCGGTTTCTCGACCTTGGCGATCACGGGGAGGCGGCGGCCCTCCTCGTCCATGATCCGGTGGACGTCCTCGATGTCGCGTCCGCTGCGGACGAAGGAGAGGGCGATGACGTCGCAGCCGGTGCGCAGCGCCCAGCGGAGGTCGTTCTCGTCCTTGTCGGAGAGGGCGGGGACGGAGACGGCGACGCCGGGGAGGTTGAGGCCCTTGTTGTCGGAGACCATGCCGCCTTCGACGACGGTGGTGTGGACGCGGGGTCCGTCGACGGAGGTGACTTCGAGGCAGACCTTTCCGTCGTCGACGAGGATGCGTTCGCCGGTGGTGACGTCGGCGGCGAGTCCGGCGTACGTGGTTCCGCAGGTCTGGCGGTCGCCCTGGGCGCCCTCTTCGACGGTGATGGTGAAGGTGTCGCCGCGTTCGAGGAGTACGGGGCCTTCGGTGAAGCGGCCGAGTCGGATCTTGGGGCCCTGGAGGTCGGCGAGGATGCCGACGCTGCGGCCGGTCTCGTCGGAGGCCTTGCGTACGTGCTGGTAACGCTCCTCGTGGTCGGCGTAGCCGCCGTGGCTGAGGTTGAAGCGGGCTACGTCCATTCCGGCTTCGACCAGTGCTTTGATCTGGTCGTAGGAGTCGGTGGCGGGGCCCAATGTACAGACGATCTTTGCTCGGCGCATGGTGTGAGCCTAGGGCTTACCAGCGGGTAGGGAATTGGCGCTGCATGACTACTCAACAACCTTTGCGTGAAGGGATATTGACAAGGGTTGGATTGTGCGCGGGGGCGCTCCGATGAGCATTTCGGGAGTTCTTCGGAGGGCTTTCAGAGTGCTGGTGGTGACATGGTGAAGCGGGCGTTGACCTGTGCGTACACGTGTTGCCTTTCGGGTTCGAGGTCGAGTGCGGGGGTTTGTTCGGGGGCGCCGGCGTCGAAGCCTTTGGAGCGCATGGCGAACTGGGGGGCCGCCATGGCGTAGGGCTGGGCGTTCTCGGCTTCGATGTCGGCGAGTTCGACGAGGGCGGCGAGGGTGGTGCCGAGGGCTTCGGCGTATTCGCGGGCTCGCTGGACCGCTTCGCGTACGGCTTGCTGTCTGGCTTGGCGGTGGGCGGGCGAGTCGGGGCGCAGGGCCCACCAGGGGCCGTCGATGCTGGTGAGGTCGAGGTCGGCGAGGCGGGTGGTGAGTTCGCCGAGGGCGGTGAAGTCGGTGAGTTCGGCGGTGATGTGGACGCGTCCGTGGTAGGCGCGGATGCGTTCGCCGCGGCCGTGCCTGGTGAGTTCGGGGGTGATGGAGAAGGCGCCGGTTTCGAGTTTTTCGACGGCGTCGCCGTAGGTCTTGATGAGGTCGAGGGCCGTGGTGTTGCGGCGGGTGAGGTCGGTGAGGGCGTCGGTGCGGTCGGTGCCGCGGGCGCTGACGGTGATGCCGATGCGGGCGATCTCGGGGTCGACTTCGAGGTGGGCTTCGCCGCGGACGGCGATGCGGGGGGCCGCGGGGGTGCCGTAGGGGGTGGCGGGTCCGGGGTGCCCTGGTTGCTCGGGTGCGGAGGTCATGCGTACCACTGTGGCACCGGTGAGCCGGTCGCGTCTGTCCCCGGCGGGCCGGTCATGGTGCCTGCCGGTCATCAGATCGAAACCTGCGGGGGGTGTTGCCGCGTGGGGTGAACGGGTCAGAATCTACGCGCGTTGTTGAAGTGGGGATCGCCAGTCGTCCCGACATCTACGCGCGTCGTTGATCGTTCCTCCGAGGAGTAGCCCGTCATGCCGTTGAACCGTCGGAAGTTCCTGAAGAAGTCCGCTGTGACCGGGGCCGGGGTCGCTCTGGCCGGTGCGGCCGCGGCGCCGAGCGCCGAGGCCGCGGTGGCGGCGGGGCACGGGAAGCCGAAGCCGAAGCGGTACTCGCTGACGGTGATGGGCACGACGGACCTGCACGGCCATGTCTTCAACTGGGACTACTTCAAGGACGCGGAGTACAAGGACGCGGCGGGCAACGCGCAGGGTCTGGCGCGTATCTCGACGCTGGTGAACGCGGTGCGCAAGGAGAAGGGCCGTGGGAACACGCTGCTCCTGGACGCGGGTGACACGATCCAGGGCACGCCGCTGACGTACTACTACGCGAAGGTGGACCCGATCACCGCCAAGGGCGGTCCGGTGCATCCGATGGCGCAGGCGATGAACGCGATCGGTTATGACGCGGTGGCGCTGGGGAATCACGAGTTCAATTACGGTATCGAGACGCTGCGGAAGTTCGAGCAGCAGTGCCGTTTCCCGCTGCTGGGTGCGAATGCGCTGGACGCGAAGACGTTGAAGCCGGCTTTCCCTCCGTACTTCATGAAGAAGTTCCATGTGAAGGGTGCTCCGCCGGTCAAGGTCGCGGTTCTCGGGCTGACGAATCCGGGTATCGCGATCTGGGACAAGGCGTATGTCCAGGGAAAGCTGGTGTTCCCCGGTCTTGAGGAGCAGGCGGCGAAGTGGGTGCCGAAGCTGCGTTCGATGGGTGCGGACGTGGTGGTCGTGTCCGCGCACAGTGGGTCGTCCGGTACGTCGTCGTACGGTGACCAGTTGCCGTACGTGGAGAATTCGGCGGCTCTGGTGGCGCAGCAGGTGCCGGGGATCGACGCGATTCTGGTCGGGCACGCGCATGTGGAGATTCCCGAGCTGAAGGTGCCGAACACGAAGTCGGGTAAGACGGTCGTGCTGTCGGAGCCGCTGGCGTTCGCGGAGCGACTTTCACTGTTCGACTTCGAGTTGGTCTTCGAGAAGGGCCGCTGGTCGGTCGAGTCGGTGGCGGCGTCGGTCCGTAACTCGAATGCGGTGGCGGACGACCCGAGGATCACGAAGTTGCTGAAGGACGAGCACGCCGTGGTCGTGGCGTACGTCAATCAGGTGGTGGGTACGGCGACGGAGACGTTGACGACGGTGGAGGCGCGGTACAAGGACGCGCCGATCATCGACCTGATCACGAAGGTCCAGGAGGACGTGGTCAAGGCGGCGCTGGCGGGTACGGAGTACGCGTCGTTGCCGGTGCTGTCGCAGGCGTCGCCGTTCTCGCGGACGTCGGAGATTCCGGCGGGGGATGTGACGATCCGGGATCTGTCGAGTCTGTACGTGTACGACAACACGTTGGTCGCGAAGTTGCTGACGGGTGCGCAGGTGCGGGCGTATCTGGAGTTCTCGGCGGAGTATTTCGTGCAGACGGCGGCCGGTGCGGCGGTCGACGTGGAGAAGCTGACGAACGCGGGCAACCGGCCGGACTACAACTACGACTACGTGTCGGGGCTGTCGTACGACATCGACATCGCGCAGGCGGCGGGGTCGCGGATCAAGAATCTCTCCTTCGACGGTGCGGCGTTGGACGACGCGCAGCAGTTCGTGTTCGCGGTGAACAACTACCGGGCGAACGGTGGGGGTGCGTTCCCGCACGTCGCGTCGGCCAAGGAGCTGTGGGCGGAGTCGACGGAGATTCGTACGCGGATCGCGGAGTGGGTGACGGCGAAGGGTTCGCTGGACCCGAAGGAGTTCGCGTCGGTGGACTGGAAGCTGACGCGTGAGGGCACGCCGGTCTTCTAGAACGGTTTGCGCGGGTGTTCTTACTGGTGGCCGGCTGATTCTCAGTCGGCCACCAGTGGTGTGAGGGTCTTGGGTCGGCGGGCGGACGGGATCTGGGGTTGTGGGGCGAGTCCGAAGGTGGTGAAGGCGGTGCGGCTGGGCAGGGGGTAGGGGTCCTTGCCGGTGAGGGAGTTGAGGATGCTCGCGCCGCGCCAGGCGGTGAGTCCGAGGTCGGGGGCGCCCACGCCGTGGGTGTGTGTCTCGGCGTTCTGGACGTAGACGGATCCGGTGACGGAGGGGTCGAGGACGAGGCGGTGCCGGTCGTCGATCCTGGGGCGGGCGGAGGCGTCGCGGCGCATGTAGGGGTCGAGCCCGGCGAGGAGCCGGTCGAGGGGGCGTTCCCGGTAGCCGGTGGCGAGGACGACGGCGTCGGTGGTGATGCGGGAGCGGCCGGCCTGCTGGGTGTGTTCCAGGTGCAGTTCGATCTTGGTGGTGGCGATGCGTCCCGCGGTGCGGACGTGGACGCCGGGGGTGAGGACGGTGTCGGGCCAGCCGCCGTCGAGGGTGCGGCGGTAGAGCTCGTCGTGGATGGCGGCGATGGTGTCGGCGTCGATGCCTTTGTGGAGCTGCCACTGGGCGGGGACGAGCCGGTCGCGTACGGGTTCGGGCAGGGCGTGGAAGTAGCGCGTGTAGTCGGGGGTGAAGTGTTCGAGTCCGAGTTTCGAGTACTCCATGGGTGCGAAGGCCTCGGTGCGGGCGAGCCAGTGGATTCTTTCGCGGCCTGCGGGGCGGTTTCTGAGGAGGTCGAGGAAGACTTCGGCGCCGGACTGTCCTGATCCGATGACGGTGATGTGGTCGGCGGTGAGGAAGTCGTCGCGGTGTTTGAGGTAGTCGGCGGCGTGGATGACGGGGACGCCGGGTGCTTCGGCGAGGGGGCGCATCGGTTCGGGGATGTGGGGGGCGGTGCCGATGCCGAGGGCGATGTTCCTGGTGTAGGTGCGGCCGAGGGCTTCGGCTTCGCCGTCGGTGTCGAGTTGGGTGAAGTCGACTTCGAAGACGTCGCGTTCGGGGTTCCAGCGGACGGCGTCGACCTGGTGGCCGAAGTGGAGTCCGGGGAGGCTGTCGCTGACCCAGCGGCAGTAGGCGGCGTATTCGGCGCGGTGGATGTGGAAGCGCTCGGAGAAGTAGAAGGGGAAGAGGCGTTCGCGGGTCTTGAGGTAGTTGAGGAAGGTCCAGGGGCTGGCGGGGTCGGCGAGGGTCACGAGGTCGGCGAGGAAGGGGACTTGGAGGGTGGCGCCTTCGAGGAGGAGGCCGGGGTGCCAGTCGAAGGTGGGGTGTTGTTCGTAGAAGACGGTGTCGAGTTCGGTGAGGGGGTGGGCGAGGGCGGCGAGGGAGAGGTTGCTGGGGCCGATGCCGATGCCGACGAGGTCGCGGGGGGCTTCGGGCTGGTGGTGCGTGGGGGGTGTGGCGGGCGGCGTCATCGGGCGGTGTGTCCTTCCACCAGTTTCAGGAGCGCGGCGAGGTCGTCGCGTCGGGTGTGCGGGTTGAGCAGGGTGGCTTTGAACCAGAGGCGGTTGTCGACGCGGGCGCGGCCGAGGACGGCGTGGCCCTGGGTGAGGAGGGTGCGGCGGGCGTCGGCGACGGTGGTGTCGGTGGCGTGGGTGGGGCGGAAGAGGACGGTGCTGATGGTGGGCCGGTCGTAGAGCTCGAAGTGCGGGTGTACGTCGATGAGTTCGGCGAGTGCGGTGGCGTGGGCGCAGACCTGGTCGACGAGTGCGCCGAGCCCTTGGCGGCCGAGGGTCCTGAGGGTGACGGCGATCTTGAGGATGTCGGCGCGGCGGGTGGTGCGCAGGGAGCGGCCGAGGAGGTCGGGGAGGCCGGCTTCGGTGTCGTCGTCGGCGTTGAGGTAGTCGGCGTGGTGAGTGAGTGCGTGCAGGTCGTGGGGGTCGCGGACGGCGATGAGGCCTGCGGCGACGGGTTGCCAGCCGAGTTTGTGGAGGTCGAGGGTGACGGTGTGGGCGCGGGTGAGGCCGTCGAGTTTGGGGCGGTGGCGGTCGCTGAGGAGGAGGCCTCCGCCGTAGGCGGCGTCGATGTGGAGGCGGGCGCCGTGGGTCTCGCAGATGCCGGCGATGTCGGGGAGCGGGTCGATGAGGCCGGCGTCGGTGGTGCCCGCGGTGGCGGCGACGAGGACGGTGCCGGGTGGGCCGCCGAGGGCGGTGAGGGCCTGGTCGAGGGCGGCGGGGTCCATGGTGCCGGCGGGGGCGGGCACGGTGAGCGGTTCGGGGAGGCCGAGGAGCCAGGTGGCGCGGTGGAGGGAGTGGTGGGCGTTCTCCGCCTGGACGAGTCGCACGTGGGCGTGCTGCTCGCGGGCGAGGAGGAGGGCGAGTTGGTTGGATTCGGTGCCGCCGGTGGTGACGAGGGCGTCGGGGGTGACGGCTGTTTCGGTGGAGGGATAGACCTCGGCGGCCAGCGCCCGGGTGACGAGGGCTTCCAGTTCGGAGGCGGCCGGGGCCTGGTCCCAGGAGTCGAGGGAGGGGTTGAGGGCGGAGGCGGCGAGGTCGGCGGCGGTGGCGACGGCGAGGGGCGGGCAGTGGAGGTGGGCCGTGCAGAGGGGGTGGGCGGGGTCCGCGGCGCCCGCGGTGAAGGCGTGTACGAGGGTGTGGAGGGCGTTGTCGTCGCCGTGCTCGGGGAGGGGGTCGCCCAGGGCTTCGCGGAGGCGGGCGGCGACGTCCGGGGGGCCGCCGGTGGGGAGGGGGCCTGTGCGGGTGGCCGCGCCCGACTTCAGTGCGTCGAGCACGGTGTCGAGCAAGGGGCGCAGGTTGTCCGGGCCTTGGGGGCCTGAGGCGAGGGTTGTGCTCATGGGGTCTCCGGGGCGCGGGACGGGGTTCTCAGCGTTGTCGCGTTCCGCTCGGCGCGCAGGGAGTTGGGTGATCGGTACCCGAAAGTGTGGTGGTGGCTTTTGGCCCGGGGGGGTCCCGTCGGCCGGTGGGTGGGTGCGGGCCGGTGGGGGCTGGCCGCGCAGTTCCCCGCGCCCCTAAAGGGCGAAAAGACTGCGCCGTTCCCCGCGCCCCTAAAGGCAGAAGGCAAGACCGTTCCCCGCGCCCCTCAAAGACAAAAGACTGCGCCGTTCCCCGCGCCCCTGAAGGCAGAAGGCCGCGTCGCCGGCTGAAAGCAGGGGCGCAGCCCCGCTTTCAGGGGCGCGGGGAACTGCGCGACCCGCCCCCACCGGGCCGCAGACGGACAGGCGCGCGACCCGCCCCACCGGCCCGCAGACGGACGCGCTCCGAACCCCGCGCCCGCTAGCGCCGCGCTACCGCCCGCGTGAGCGCAACGCGCGGGCCAGGTCGTCCAGTTGGTCCGTCAGTTTGCGGGACAGCGACGGGCTCGGCCCCGCCTCGGCGAGGCAGCGTTCACCGAGGGCGAGGGTCTCGGCGTCGATGGCGTACGCGGGGAACGCCCACCGCCCCGCCGCGTCGGCGATGGCCGGCCCCCGGCGCGCCGCGACGGCGACGGCGTCCTCGAAGTACCGCGGCACGAACTCCCGTACCAGATCGGCCTGTTCGGGCTGCCAGAAGCCGCGGGCGGTGGCGGTGAACAGGTAGTTCGACAGGTCGTCGCCGGTGAACATCGCCTCCCACGCGGCCTGCTTGGCGGCCGGGTCGGGCAGCGCGGCCCGGCAGCGGGCGGCGCCCTCCTGACCGGTGGCGCTGGGGTCCTGGACGAGTTCGGCGTCGATGACGGCGTCGTCGACGGCACCGAGGACGGCGAGGCGGCCGAGGATGCGCCAGCGCAGTTCGGGGTCGAGTTCGGGTCCGCCGGGGACGATGCCCTCGGAGAGCCAGGCGCTGATGGTGTCGGGCTGGGCGGCGACGTCGATGAGGTGGCGTACGGCGAGGAGGCGCAGTCCCGGGTGGTCGCCGTCCTCGGTACGGCGGAGCAGGTCGCGGCCCAGTGAGGTGAGGGTGGTGAGGGCGGCGGGCCGGTCGTCGGCGGGGAGGTAGCGGTCGGCGACCTGGCCGGCGGCGAAGGCGAGGACGCCCTGGACGATGGCGAGGTCGGTCTCCTCGGGGAGGTGGGCGCGGACGGTGTCCAGGTAGGCGGCGGGGTCGAGGTCGCCGTCGCGGACCATGTCGCGCAGGGTGTTCCACAGGACGGCCCGGGTGAGGGCGTCGGGGACGCCGGAGATGCCGCGCAGGACGGTTTTCTCGGAGTCGTCGTCGAGGCGGATCTTGGCGTAGGTGAGGTCGTGGTCGTTCGGGACGACGAGGGCGGGGCGGGTGCCGGGGCGGGGCGCGGCCGGCCCGTCGTGCGGGATGTCGGTCTCGTAGCGTTCGCGCAGGACGAGGGCGCGGTCGCCGCCGAGGTCGCGGTCGTAGACGCCGACGTTGATGCGGTGGGGGCGGCTGCCGGCCCGGTCGACGGTGAGGGTCCACTCCCCCGGCTGGGCGGTGACGGTCGCGGTGAGGGTGTCGACGCCGGTGGTGCGCAGCCAGGATTCGGCCCAGGCGTGGACGTCGCGTTCGGTGGCGGCGGCGAGGGATTCGATGAAGTCGGCGAGGGTGGCGTTGGCGAACTTGTGGCGGGCGAAGTGGGTGTTGATGCCGGTGAGGAAGTCCTTCTCGCCGAGCCAGGCGACGAGTTGGCGCAGGGCGGAGGCGCCCTTGGCGTAGGAGATGCCGTCGAAGTTGAGGAGTGCGGAGGCGGTGTCGGGGACGGCTTCGGGGTCGGGGGCGACGGGGTGGGTGGAGGGGCGCTGGTCGGCGTCGTAGCCCCAGGCCTTGCGGACGATGCCGAAGTCGGTCCAGGTGCCGGTGAAGCGGGTGGCCTCGGTGAGGGTCTGGTAGCCCATGTACTCGGCGAAGGACTCGTTGAGCCAGATGTCGTCCCACCAGCGCAGGGTGACGAGGTCGCCGAACCACATGTGGGCCATCTCGTGGGCGATGACCATGGCGCGGGTCTGGCGTTCGGTGTCGGTGACGGCGGAGCGGTAGACGAATTCGTCGCGGAAGGTGACGAGTCCGGGGTTCTCCATGGCGCCGGCGTTGAATTCGGGGACGAACGCCTGGTCGTAGGAGTCGAAGGGGTAGGGCTCCTCGAACTTCTCGTGGTAGCGGTCGAAGCAGGCGCGGGTGATGTCGAGGATCTCCTCGGCGTCGGCTTCGAGGTGGGGGGCGAGGGAGCGGCGGCAGTGGATGCCGAAGGGCAGGCCGCGGTGTTCGGTGCGTACGGAGTGCCAGGGTCCGGCGGCGACGGCGACGAGGTAGGTGGAGATGAGCGGGGTGGGTGCGGCCTGCCAGGTGCCGTCGTCGGTGCGGGTGGTGACGCTGTTGGTGAGGACGGTCCAGTTGTCGGGGGCCGTGACGGTGAGTTCGAAGACCGACTTGAGGTCGGGCTGGTCGAAGGCGGCGAAGACGCGCTGGACGTCCTCCATGAACAGCTGGGTGTAGAGGTAGGTCTCGCCGTCGGTGGGGTCGGTGAAGCGGTGCATGCCTTCGCCGGTGCGGGAGTAGCGCATGTCGGCGTCGACGGTCAGTTCGTGGGTGCCCGCGGTGAGGCCGGTGAGGGGGAGCCGGTTCTCGTGGAGCGTCGCCGGGTCGAGGGGGTGTCCGTCGAGCGTGACGGAGTGCAGTTCGGCGGGCTTGAGCTCGACGAAGGTGTCCCTGCCACCGTGGCCCCCATCGTGTTTCCCGCCCTGGTCGCCGCGGACCGTGAAGGTGATGGTGGTGTGGGAGTGGAACGTCTCGTCGCCGCGCGTCAGGTCGAGTGCGATCTCGTAGCGGTGGACGTCGAGGAGTGTGGCACGGGTCTGCGCTTCGTCGCGCGTCAGTACGGACATGGGTGCCATGCTGCCTGATGGGCGGGGCTCGGCACAGGGGCGGCCCGGTATGGCGGCTGTGCGCCGGGGTGCGGGGCGCCTACGCCGTGCGGCCCTGTTCCTGTCTGCGGGGAGCGGGGCGCTGGGCGGTGATCGGGGGGTCGTAGTGGGCGGTGGGTTCCTTCACCAGGGCCCTCAGTTCGCGGACCTCCCTCTCCATGGACCGGTACCGCTGGTGGGAGTCGTAGAGGTAGCGGACTTTCGTGCGCAGGGTCCAGGGGTCTATGGGTTTCATGACGAGGTCGGCGACGCCGAGGCGGAACGCGGCGGAGGCGAGTGCGGTGCTGGGGCCGAATCCGGTGACGAGGACGATCGGGATGAGCTGGGTCTGTTCGACGCCCTGCATGTAGCGGACGACGTCGAGGCCGCTGACGCCGGGCATGTGCACGTCGAGCAGCAGCAGGCCGACCTGGCCGCGCAGGACTTCCTTCAGCGCTTCGTCGCCGCTGGTCGCCCGGGTCAGCTGGTAGCCGAGGGGGGCCAGGGCGCTTTCCAGGGCGTAGAGCGTGTCCTCGTGGTCGTCCACTATGAGGATCTTGGCATCCGACGGCATGGAGCGAAGTCCCCTCGCTTGGACCAACCAGCTTAAGTCCGAACCGACTGACAGGGAGTGCTGAGCGCAGGATGCCTCATTTCGGCGCGCACGCCGAGGGGGCAGGGCTCACAACGGCCGGAGAACGGGTGCGCGCCGGGGGCCGGGAGTGGTCATGGGCGGGTGTTGGTGTCCTCCGCGATGCGTTCGTGATGGCGGATGACCTCGGCGATGATGAAGTTCAGCAGTTTTTCCGCGAACGCCGGGTCGAGGTTGGCGTTTTCGGCCAGTCGCCGGAGTCTGGCGATCTGCTGGGCCTCGCGGGAGGGGTCGGCGGGCGGCAGTTGGTGGGCCGCTTTGAGGTGGCCGACCTGCTGGGTGCATTTGAAGCGCTCGGCGAGCATGTGGACGACGGCGGCGTCGATGTTGTCGATGCTCTCGCGCAGCCGGTCGAGGTCGGCGCGGACGGCGGGGTCGATGGCACCGGTGGTGCCACTGTTGCCCGCGCCACGGTCGGTGCCCGCGCTGTTGCCTGCGCCCGCGCTGTCGTCGCTGCCCGCGCCGCTGCTGTTGTCGGTGTTGCTGGTGGTCATGGAGGCCAACCCTACGTCGGGTGCCTCAGCCGGTGGGGGTCCTCCCGATGATCGGGGGATCGGCGGGATCGGGGACCTGGTCGCTCCAGCCGCCGGGGACCGTGTGGGCCTGTTGTTCCCGGAAGCGCACGGGTGCCATGCCGACACGGCGGGTGAACAGGCGGGAGAAGTAGGCGGGGTCGTCGTAGCCGACGCGGCGGGCGACGGCGGCGACGGGGAGTTCGGTGGCGGCGAGGAGTTCCTTGGCGCGGCCCAGGCGGATGCCGAGGAGGTAGTCCTTGGGGCTGCAGCCTGCGCCGCGGCGGACGGCGGTGCGCAGTTCGGCGGGGGTCATGCCGTGCCGGGTGGCGTGGTCGGCGACGGTGAGGGGTTTGCAGGCGTCACGGGCGAGGGCCTGGAGGACCTGTTCGCCGTCGGGGGCGGTGTCGGCGCGGGCGCGGCGCAGGGTGACGAGGAGTTCGTGGACGGCGGCGCTGGTCTCGACTTCGAGGAGGGGGTTGCCGCGGCGGGCGGCGCGCACGATGCGGCCGACGGTGGCGCGGGCGGCGCCGGCGTCGGAGAGGGCGACGACGGGCCGGTGCGGTTCGATGTAGCCGAGTTCGGTGTAGGTGTCGGCGGTGGGTCCGGTGAAGTCGACGAAGGCCTCGTCCCAGCCGGTGTCGGGGTCGGGCCCGTAGTGGTGCGGTACGCCGGGGGTGAGCCAGAGCAGGGCGGGCGCGGTGACCGCGGTGCGCCGTCCGTCGGGGGTACGGAACCAGCCGCGGCCGGTGCTGACGACGACGGCGACGTGGTGGTCGAGGGTGCGGGGTCCGACGGTGGGCAGTGTCCCGTGCTGGAGCCCGACGCCGAGGCAGACGAGCCCGAGTCGGTGGTGGGCGGGCCCGGGGGTGAAGAACCGCATCCAGGTGTGGTACATCCGCTGTCTCCCTCCCACGGGCTGCCCCGACGGCACCGTCGGTGCCGTCCGGAACTGCGTCCAACCGGTGCCGATCTTTGTCCATGGACCGGGGCCGCCGCCAGGGCTGAGGGTGGTGGGCATGAGCGAGTTCACGGTGGGGGACACCGATTTCCTGGTGGACGGGCGGCCGGTGCGGCTGCTGTCGGGGGCGCTGCACTACTTCCGGGTGCACGAGGGGCAGTGGGGGCACCGGCTGGCGATGCTGCGGGCGATGGGCCTCAACTGTGTGGAGACGTACGTCCCGTGGAATCTGCACGAGCCGGCGCCTGGCGTGTTCCGGGACGTGGACGCGCTGGGCAGGTTCCTGGACGCGGCGCACGCGGCCGGGCTGTGGGCGATCGTGCGGCCGGGCCCGTACATCTGTGCCGAGTGGGAGAACGGCGGGCTGCCGCACTGGGTGACCGGGGGGCCGGGCGCGCGGATACGGACGCGGGACGAGGGGTTCCTTGGTCCGGTGGAGCGGTGGTTCGCGCGGGTGCTGCCGCAGATCGTGCCCCGGCAGTTCGACCGCGGCGGCCCGGTGGTGATGGTGCAGGTGGAGAACGAGTACGGCAGTTACGGCTCGGACCGGGTGTATCTGCGCCGCCTCGCCGAACTGCTGCGCGCGCAGGGCGTACGGGTGCCGCTGTTCACGTCGGACGGCCCCGAGGACCACATGCTGACGGGCGGCTCCCTGGACGGCGTACTGGCGACGGTGAACTTCGGTTCGCAGGCACGCGAGGCCTTCGGGGCGCTGCGCCGGCACCGGCCTTCGGGGCCGTTGATGTGCATGGAGTTCTGGTGCGGCTGGTTCGACCACTGGGGCGGTGAGCACGCGGTACGTGATCCGCTGGACGCGGCCGAGGCGTTGCGGGAGATCCTGGAGTGCGGGGCGTCGGTGAACCTGTACATGGCGCACGGCGGTACGAGTTTCGCGGGCTGGGCGGGTGCCAACCGGGGCGGCGGCGCGCTGCACGACGGGGTCCTGGAGCCGGACGTGACGTCGTACGACTACGACGCGCCGATCGACGAGGCGGGCCGCCCCACGGAGAAGTTCTGGCGGTTCCGCACGCTCCTGGCCGCGTACGCGGACGGCCTGCTCCCCGAACTGCCGCCCGCGCCGCCCGCGTTGGGCTCGCCCGCCACCGTGGACCTGACGGGCTGGGCGCCCCTTGAGGGCGTACTCGACGCGCTCGGCAGCCCCGAGACGGAGACCCCCGTACCGCCCACGTTCGAGGAACTGGACGTGGACCGGGGGCTCGTGCGCTACACCGTCGACGTGCCGGGGCCGCGCCGCCCGTATCCGCTGACGGTACGGGGGCTGCGGGATCTGGCGGTCGTGTACGTCGACGGGGTACGGGCCGGGGTGGTCACCGAGCACGAGCCGGAGCTGAAGGAGCCGGTCGCGGGCCCCGCGCGGGTGGACCTGTGGGTGGAGTCGCTGGGGCGGGTCAACTACGGGCCGCGGACCGGTGAGCCGAAGGGCATCACGGGGGGTGTGCTGCACGAACGGCAGTATCTGCACGGGGTGCGGGCGCGGGCGCTGCGGCTGGACGCGTTCGACGCGGGGGTGGCGGGGGTGCCGTTCGGGCCACTGCCCGAGGCTCCCGCCCCCGGCCTCTACCGGGGCACGGTCACGGTGTCCGCCCCCGGGGACGCCCGCCTGGAACTCCCCGGCTGGACCAGGGGTTTCGTCTGGCTGAACGGCTTCAACCTGGGCCGCTACTGGTCGACGGGCCCCCAGCCGACCCTCCACATCCCGGGCCCGACCCTGAAACAGGGCCGCAACGAGATCTGGCTACTGGAACTGGAAAACTCAGCACCCCCACCAACGCTCTCACCCATCGCCCCGTAGCCCCGCAGGCTCCCAAGGCCGCAGGCTTCCAGGGGCGCGGGCTTCTAGGGGCGCGGGGAACGGCGCAATCTTTTGTCTTTTGCTTTTAGGGGCGCGGGGAACTGCGCGACCAGCCACAACGCACCCGCAGACAAAGAACGGGCGCCCCCGGCACAACACAAACCGGGAACGCCCCCCTGAAAGTACCCGCTAAAGCGAAGACGCAGCCCGAGCTATCGCAGAGGCAAACGTGGACACCTCGGTGTAAACCCCCGGCACCATGGGCCGCGCACACCCGTCACCCCAGCTGACGATCCCCACCTGAATCCACTTGCCCGCGTCGTCCTTACGGAACATCGGCCCCCCGGAGTCCCCCTGACAGGTGTCGACCCCACCACGAGGGAACCCCGCACAGATCTCCTGCGAGG
This sequence comes from Streptomyces liliiviolaceus, assembly GCF_018070025.1. Taxonomy (NCBI): domain Bacteria; kingdom Bacillati; phylum Actinomycetota; class Actinomycetes; order Kitasatosporales; family Streptomycetaceae; genus Streptomyces; species Streptomyces liliiviolaceus. Next base: position 3,748,402 of record NZ_JAGPYQ010000001.1, on the reverse strand, counting down.
CGATCAACCGCCCCCCGTAGTGCCGCTTGCACTTCGGGTCGGACACGAACGGCACCTTGGCCTTGAGCAGCTTCACCGAGCCGGTGTTCGCGTTCTCCGCGGTGTCACCCCACCCGGCGATGGTGAACGTCCCCCTGTTGTACCGGGTGGTCGTCGCGATCTTCAGCGTCGGCAGGTCGATGGGCCGGGCGAGCTTGACGAGCGCCCAGTCCTTGCCGTTGCCGTTGTAGCCCGGCGCCTGGACGACCTTGGTCGACCTGACCTTGATCGCACCGGACGCGCCGAGGTTGGCGACCCCCGCGGTCGCGGTGATGCGGGTGGTGTTGCCCGAGCCGTCCACGCAGTGCGCGGCGGTCAGGACGACGTCCTTCTTGTAGAGCGACCCGCCGCAGCCCATGGACAGGCTGACCATGAACGGGAACTCACCCTGCTCGGCCGGCGCGCCGCCGACTATCGGGGTGGGCGCGGCGTGCGCGGCGACGGGCTGCAGGCTGGCGGTCGCAAGAGCGACGGCACCGATCGCCGCGGCCCGCCGAACGGCGGATCTCCTGAGGAGACCGAGCATTCTATTGGTCAACTTGTTCCCTTTCGTGGGGGGTTGAGCGCACAGAAGAGTGCACAGAAGTATGAAGATCATGCGGCATGTGAGGCAAGGGTGGATGTCACCTACACGTCGGGCAACCCAACCCGCGAGAATTCGCTCGCGTCCCCTTAAGGTGGAACGAGGTTCGGGGCCTGTTCGGGGCTTTGGGGGTTCGGGCGTGGCGAACGGCGGTCCGGTCAAGCACGGCTACCCGCACCTGGAGACGGTGCGCGCGGCGGTCACCGCGCTGTACAAGCGGCTCTCGTACGACACCGTCCACACGTTCGCCGCCAGCGTGGCCCCCGCCGACGTGGCGTTCTGCGACACGGACGACCTGTATCTGGGCGCGCAGCGGGTGGCGCGCGAGCTGGTGCGCCACTTCCGGCTGCCGGACGCGCGCATGATCGTGAGCTTCCGGGAGATGGAGCACGCGGCGAGTGTCGAGCTGGCCGCGGGCCCGGAGTACTTCATCGAGCTGAACGACCGCTTCCGTACGCATCGGCGGGACATCGGTGCCGCGCTGGCGCACGAGGTGATGCACGTCTATCTGCACCGCCTGGACCTGTCGTTCCCCGGCACCCGGGACAACGAGATCCTCACGGACACGGCGACGACGTATCTCGGTGCGGGCTGGCTGCTGCTGGACGCGTACCGGGAGGACGCGTCGTCCTCGCAGAAGCTCGGCTATCTGACGCCGGAGGAGTTCGGGTACGTGCTGGCCAAGCGGTCCCTGGTGTTCGGTGAGGATCCCGCGACCTGGTTCACCAGCCCGCAGGCGTACACCGCGTACACGCGCGGCCTGGCGCAGGCCCGGGAGGACGAGCGGCAGCCGCCCCTGACCGCGGCGGGGTGGGCGGGGCGGCGCCGCTATGCGAAGGACCGCCGGCACGCGCAGGGCCGCGTCGTCGGGACCGTGTCCGGCGCTGCGCCCGGCTCCACGTCCACGGCCGCAAGCGGGGGCGCGGGCGGGGGCGCGTCGTACTCCTTCGCGCCGGACGGGCGCGGGCCGTTGCGGGTGTCGTTCCCCTGTCCGACCTGTCGTCAGCGGATCCGGGTGCCGGTCCGGGGGCGGGTGCGGGCGCGGTGCGGGCTCTGTCGCACTGTGCTGGAGTGCGACACGTAGCACTGGCGTGGGCGGGGCGGTTGCCGGGGTCGTGGGTGCGTCGGGGCCGGGCGCGCAGTTCCCCGCGCCCCCAAAAAAAGCGCGGGCGCGGCAGTGGAAGGCCGCCGTCCGGCTGTCCCGTGGACGGACGGCGGCCTTCCGGCCTGCCTCCCCCGCTCCCCCGCACCCCCGTATCCCCCGCATCCCCCGAGGTGGGTGAGCATGCGCGCGCTGCCCGTCAGTCGTACATGCGCCAGTCGTACGTCAGCCGGTAGTGCCCGCCGTGCCCGTGGAAGTCGGCGACCGCGGGTGCCGTGACCGGGCGTCCCGCCCAGCGGCCGGTGAGCGCCGGGACGACCGCGCAGACGGTGACGGGCTTGAATGCCTCGTCCCCGTACAGGTCCGCGAGCCGGTCGAAGACCCGGTCGACCGCCGTTGCGATGGCCATCCCGACGAGGATCCCGACGGGTCCGCCCGAGAAGCCGACCGAGGGGGCGACCGAAGTGCCGCCCGAGGGGTCGGCCGCGCTGCCCGCGGCTGCGGCGAGATGGGCGGTGACCTTCTTCCTGACGAGTTCGAGCAGGGTGTCGACGTACTCCGCCAAGCCGCCCCCGTCGTCCTCGGTGAGCACCAGCGTGACGAAGTACGACTTCGGGTGTCCGGTGCCCTCGTCGAGGCCGAACCAGTGGAAGCGCCGGGGCGGGTCGTACAGCCTGACGTCGCCGTCGTCGAAGCCGCGTACCTTGAACGGGCGGATCTGCCGGGGCTCGCCGCTGCCGTCCACCCCGGTCCCCGCGAGGCGGATCTCGTCGGAGCCCCATGCGAAGGTCCCGTTCAGGCACTTCACCCGCCGGATGCGCAGTTCCAGCCTGTGCAGGGCGTTCGGTACGGCCGTCGGACGCGACGGAGCCGGCTCGTCCGGGAGGAGGCCGGGGACGAGGGAGGCCGGTGGCCTGCGCAGTCCGTCCGCGGGGAACCGCAGCCGTTCGGGAAAGCCGAGGCGTTTGACCTGGGTGTCCACCGAGGCGGGTGACCGCAGGTCCACGCGCGCGAGGTCCCCGAGACGCCTGCTGCGTACGGCGCCGGTCCGCACGTCGGCCAGGACCGTGACCCCCGCCTTCTTCTTCCTGTCGTCGCCGAGGGTGTCGAAGCGCCGCAGGAACAGGTGCTCGGCTGCGGCCCTGTCCGCGGGCAGCGGGTACTTGGCGGGTTCGACGTGATGCGCGGCCACTTTGTCGGCCGCGAGGATGAGTTCCTGGACGACGCGTTCGGTGACGTCCCGCACCTTGGCGTGCGGGACGTCGGTGACCACGCGATGAGTGTTCTCCGGCATTGCTGTCCGTCCCCCGTCGCTACCGCTCCTCCACGGCTGCTTCCGCTTTCCGTTCTCCGTTGTCTCCGTTGTCTCCGTGGAGGTGCGACCGACGCTACGGAGAAGAGGGCGCGGGCGCCCCCGGGTGCGCCCCGGGGAAATCCCTAGGTGCCTGCGTCCTCGGCGGCGAGCAGGGCCGCGAGACGCGTCCGGGAGTCCACGCCCAGCTTGGGGAAGATCCGGCCGAGGTGGTACTCGACGGTCTTGACGCTGATGACGAGTTCCCGCGCCACCTGCCGGTTGGTGAGCCCGGAGGCGACCAGCCGGGCGACGGCGAGTTCCTGCGGTGTGAGCAGGGCCGCTCCCCGGTTCCGTGGCCGCCGCTCGCCGGACGCGAGCCCGCAGGCCGCCAGCTCCCGCTCGCAGCGCTCCAGATCGGGCGGTGCGTCGAGGCGTACGAGCAGGTCGCGGGCGGTGCGCAGCCGCTCGCCCGCCTTGGTGCGGCGGCCGGTACGGCGCAGGAAACCGCCGTACGCGAGGTGCAGCAGCGCGCGGTCCAGGGGTGCTTCGACCTGCCCGGCGTGCTTGAGTCCGGAGCGGAAGGCCCGCTCGGCGGCCACCGTGTCGCCGCGTGCGGCCTCCAGGGTTCCGCGGGCCCGGGCGGCGGCCAGGAGGGCGGTGTGGTGGCCGCGCCGGGTGGCGAGGACCTCGTAGGGGGCCAGGGCCTGTGCGGCGCGTTTCTCGTCGCCGAGGGCGGCCCACGCCTCGGCCAGCAGGTCGGCCCAGGAGACGGTGCCCGGCTCCTCCAGGTCGCCGCGCGGGGCGAGCGCGAGCAGCGGTTCCAGGGCGGTGACGACGTCCTCGGGCCGCCCCTGGACGCGGGCGAGGTGCGCTTCGGCGAGCGCGGCCCACAGGCCGGGGTTGAGATGGCCGGCGCCCGCGTAGACGCGGGCCACGCGCGCGTGTGCCTGTGCTCTGCCGAACGCGCCGCGCACCGCGTGCACCTGGGTGGCGAGCATCCGGCAGTACAGGGCGATGTGCGGCTGGTCGGTGTCGGCTGCCAGGGAGAGGGCGAGGTCGGTGTGGACGATCGCGTCGTCCCAGCGGCCGGCGCGGTACTCGGCGGAGGCCAGCGCGGTCGCGGCGAGCACCCGGAAGGAAGCCGCGCGGCCGTGGCATGCGCCGAACACGCCGCTCAGGTCCCGGAGGGCGCCGGTGAGGTCGCCGGTCCACTCGCGCAGGGTGCCCCGGCCGAGGAGTTCCTCCAGTTGGGCGGGGCCGGCGAGCGCCGGGTCGGGCAGCGGGCCAAGGCCGGCGAGGGCCTCCGGGGCCCGGCCGCTCATGGCGAGGCCGTTGAGGCGCAGGACGCGGATCATGTCGGTGGCGGTGTCGTCGGGTGCGGTGTCGTCCGGGGCGAGGCGCAGTGCGAGGTCCGCCCACTCGGCCATCTCGGCGCCGTGCGCCATGCTGCCGTGCAGGGCGGCGAACTGGCCCGCGATCCGGGCGCCGAGGACCGGGTCCGCCGCGGGGTCGCAGCGGTGCCAGGCGTCGGTGAGCAGCGCCTCGGCCCGGTCCAGGTCGTACAGGCTCAGTCGGCCGAGGAGATAGCTGCGCCAGCCGCCGGGCGTGAACCGCGCGATCCGCTGGGCGGCCTCGCCCATGTCCGGCACGTCCCCGGCGAGCAGGGCGCATTCGACGGACTCCAGGGTGTACTGCTCGTACGCTGACCGGTCCGCGTCGAGCCGGGCGGCGGCGGCCAGTTGGTTCGCGGCGTTCGCCCAGGCTCCTTCGGCGACGAAGCTCCGCCCCAGCGCGGCGAGTTCGGCGGCGAGTTCCTGGTCGGGGCCGGTCGCGGCGAGGGCCCGGTGCCGTAACCGCTGTGCCTGGTCCCGGACCGTGCGGGCGGCGCGCAGGTGCAGGGCGGCCCGGCGGGAGGGGCCGAGCTGGTGGTAGACGGCGGCGTGCACGAGGGGGTGCGGGAAGCGGACCACGGGGTCGCCGGGCGTCTCGGTCAGCAGGCCCGCGTGGACGGCCTCTTCGAGCGCTGTGAGCAGGTCGGCGCCGCTGCGCTCCTCGGCGAGGAGGTCCTCGTCGGCGACCTCCCAGGCGTCGGCCTGCGCGCAGTGGGTGCCCAGGACGGCCGCCGCGCAGACCAGGGCGTCGGCGGCCGGTGAGCAGGCGGCGAGCTTCGCGAGGACGAGTGCCGTGAACGACTTGGGCGCGGGCGGTGTCACGTCGGGCTCGCCGAGCGCCTCCAGCAGGCTCGTGCCTTCCTGTTCCAGCAGTGCCTTGACGTGCAGGGGGTTTCCGCCGGTGTGCGCGTGCAGCCGCGTGGCCGCTCGTGCGGTGAGTCTCGGCGCGCCCGCCTCGTCGCCGAGTTCGGTCAGTTCGGCGGGGCCGAGTCCGTGGAGGCGTACGCGCACGGTGTCGTCGGACGTGAACAGCCTGCGCAGCCCCTCGGGCAGCCGCGGGTCCTGTGCCTCGCGCACGACGACGAGGACGATCACCCGGTCGGCGCGCAACCGGCGCACGGCGAAGGCGAGCGCCTGGAGCGAGGGGTGATCGGCCCATTGGGCGTCGTCCAGGACGAGGGCGACGACGGGGGTGTCGCGGGCTGGGGTGACGGGGGCGGGGGCTGGGGCTGGGGTTTCGGGGGCGGAGGTTTCGGGCCCGTCCGCTCCTTGGGCCTCGTCCAGCGCCTCCAGCAGTTCCGCCCCGGCGGTGTGCGCGTCGGGGCGACGACCGGCGGTGGAACCCTCGCCACCTCCGCCTCGACCTCCAACGCCACCGCCGCGGCCCAGCAACTGTTCCAGCACGCCGAACGCCAGCTGCGACTCCGCCTCCTCCCCCGCCCCGTACAGCACACGCGTGCCCGCCTGCACACGCGTACCTTCCGGCGCACGGGTGTCGTCGCGCAGGAAGCGGCGTACGAGGGCCGTCTTGCCGATGCCCGCCGGGCCTTCGACGAGGACGCGCTGGGGCTGTCCCGCACGGGCGCGCTCGCGGGCCGCCGCGAGGAGCGCGAGGCTGTCCGACCGTCCGACGAACTCCACCGAGCCCCACCTCCGCCCGCCCCGCCCTGCTGGGCATCCTCGCGAGCGAGGGGTACGGGGTCCAGCGTTCCCCGGCCTTTCCCGTTCTGGCCCATTACTTACTGCTGCTCACCGCGTCCTGTACTTACTGCGTCCCGTGCGCCGCGGCTGCTTACTGCGTCCCGTGGACCGCGGTCGGGGCCTGGGCCCGTGCGAGGAGCTCCCGTGCGGTGTCCCCGGCCTCGGCGGGGCTCCACCGGGCCCCCTTGTCGACGCCGGGACCGGGCCGCCAGCCGTCCATGACGGTGATCCGGCCGCCCTCGGTCTCGAAGACCCGCCCGGTGACCCCGGCGCTCGCGGCCGAGCCGAGCCAGACGACGAGCGGTGACACGTTCTCGGGGGCCATCGCGTCGAAACCGCTGTCCGGTGCCGCCATGGCCTGGGCGAAGGCAGCCTCGGTCATCCGGGTCCGCGCGGCCGGCGCGATGGCGTTGACCTGTACTCCGTAGCGCCCCATCTCGGCGGCGGCGACCAGGGTGAGCCCGATGATGCCGGCCTTGGCCGCGCTGTAGTTGCCCTGTCCGACGGATCCGGAAAGGCCCGCTCCGGAGCTGGTGTTGACGACCCGGGCCTCGGGCACGAGCCCTGTTTTCGCCTGCGCCCGCCAGTGCGCGGCGGCGTGCTTCAGCGGCAGGAAGTGGCCCTTCAGGTGGACGCGCATGACGGCGTCCCAGTCGTCCTCGTCAAGATTGACCAGCATACGGTCGCGCAGGAACCCGGCGTTGTTCACGAGGGTGTCGAGCCCTCCGAAGGCGTCGAGCGCCGTCTCCACGAGGGACGCGGCGCCCTCGGTCGTGGCGATGTCCCCGGCGTGTGCGACGGCCTCGCCGCCCGCCGCCCGGATCTCCTCGACGACCTGCCGGGCCGGGATGCCGACCCCCGGGGTGCCGGCCCCCGGGGAGCCGTCGAGTCCGACGCCCAGGTCGTTGACGACGACGCGTGCTCCTTCGGCCGCGAAGGCGAGCGCGTGGGCCCGTCCGAGCCCGCGCCCGGCGCCCGTGACGACCACCACCCGCCCGTCGCAGAGACCGGCGCCGACGCCTGTGCCTGAGGTCATGTCAGTGCTCCCTGTCGGTCTTGTTGACGGTCGCGGCGTCCAGGAAGGCGGGCCGTTCGCCGCCGCCGTGGACGAGGAGACCGGCCCCGGTGATGTACGCGGCGGCGTCCGACGCGAGGAAGACGGCCGCCCTGCCGATGTCCGTGGGCACGGCGAGCCGCCCCAGCGGGACGGTGCGGGAGACGGCCTCGATGCCGTCCTCGCCCCCGTAGTGGAGGTGGGAAAGCTCGGTGCGGACCATCCCGACGACGAGCGTGTTGACCCGCACCTCCGGTGCCCACTCCGCGGCCATCGAGCGGGCCAGGTTCTCCAGTCCGGCCTTCGCGGCCCCGTAGGCCGCCGTGCCGGGCGAGGGCCGGGTCCCGCTGACGCTGCCGATCATCACGATGGAACCCCGGGCCCGCTTCAGCAGGTCGTACGCCGCCAGGGAGGCCGTGAGGGGTGCGACGAGGTTGAGGTCGATCACGCGCGCGTGCCGCTCGGCCTCCGTCCCGGCGAGCAGCCGGTAGGGGGCGCCGCCCGCGTTGTTGACGAGGACGTCGAGCCGGGGCAGCCGCCCGAAGAAGGCTTGGACCGCCGACGGGTCCCGCAGGTCGAGGGGGACGAACCCGACGCCGTCGAGCGGTGCTCGCGGTGGTCTGCGCGCACAGACCACGACCTCGTCACCCGCCTCGGCGAACGCCTCAGCGATCCCGGCGCCGACGCCCCTGGTCCCGCCCGTGACCACCACGAGCCGCTTGCCCGACCGCCCGCCGGGCACCCCCTCCGATCGCCCGCCCGGCCAGTTGTCCACAGGGCCTCCCGCCCGTCGGCATTCGCTGTTACCTTCGACATCGGATCGAACCTAACAAACGTTTGGTGGAAAGGTAGCTGATGCGTCCATGGGTGTCTCCACCTCGTCCCCGGAAAAAGGGATTTCCGTCGTCACGGTCGACTTCCCGCCGGTGAACGCGCTGCCGGTGAGCGGCTGGTCGGAGCTGGCCGACGCCGTGCGCGCGGCGGGCCGCGACGCCGGGAACCGCTGTGTGGTGCTGGCCGCCGAGGGGCGGGGGTTCAACGCGGGCGTGGACATCAAGGAGATACAGGCCGAGGGCGACAGCGCCCTGCTGGGCGCCAACCGCGGCTGCGCCGAGGCCTTCGCGGCGGTGTACGAGTGCGAGGTGCCGGTGGTGGCGGAGGTGCACGGCTTCTGTCTGGGCGGCGGGATAGGCCTGGTGGGGAACGCGGACGCGATCGTGGCGAGCGACGACGCCACGTTCGGGCTGCCCGAGCTGGACCGGGGCGCGCTGGGCGCGGCCACCCATCTGTCCCGGCTGGTGCCGCAGCACCTGATGCGGGCGCTGTACTACACCTCGCGCACGGCGACCGCGGCGGAGCTGCACGGGCACGGCTCGGTGTGGCGGGTCGTGGCGCGCGACCGGCTGCGCCCGGCCGTGCTGGAGCTGGCCCGGGAGATCGCGGGCAAGGACGGCCGGCTGATCCGGCTCGCCAAGGCCGCGATCAACGGCATCGACCCGGTCGACGTGCGCCGCAGCTACCGCTTCGAGCAGGGCTTCACGTTCGAGGCGGCCCTCGGCGGCACGGGCGAGCGCGTCCGGAACACGTTCGGGGCCCGGGACGCACGCGGGGTCCGGGACACCGTCGGAAAGGAGGGCGGGTAGGGATGGGCGACAAGACGATGACCGCAGACGAGGCCGTCTCCCGGCTGGAGAGCGGGATGACCCTCGGTATCGGAGGCTGGGGCTCCCGCCGCAAACCGATGGCTCTGGTCCGGGCGCTGCTGCGCTCCACGATCACCGATCTCACGGTCGTCTCGTACGGCGGCCCGGACGTCGGCATGCTGGCGGCGGCCGGGCGGATCCGGAAACTGGTCGCCCCTTTCGCGACGCTCGACTCGATCCCGCTCGAACCGCACTTCCGGGCGGCCCGGGAGAGCGGCTCGCTCGAACTGATGGAGATCGACGAGGCGATGTTCATGTGGGGGCTGCGGGCGGCGGCCAACCGGCTCCCGTTCCTGCCGGTGCGGGCAGGCATCGGCTCGGACGTGATGCGGGTCAACCCCGGCCTGCGTACGGTCACTTCGCCGTACGAGGACGAGTCGACGGGCGGGTACGAGACCTTCGTGGCCATGCCCGCCCTGCGGCTGGACGCGGCACTGGTCCATGTGAACCGCGCCGACCGCGCGGGCAACGGCCGGTATCTGGGCCCCGATCCGTACTTCGACGACCTGTTCTGCGAGGCGGCCCGCACGGCGTACGTGTCCTGTGAGCGGATCGTCGACACGGCGGAGCTGACGAAGGCGGCACCGCCCCAGACCCTGCTGATCAAACGGCTGAACGTGAGCGGTGTGGTGGAGGCGCCGGGCGGCGCGCACTTCACGTCGTGCGCGCCCGACCACGACCGGGACGAGGCCTTCCAGCGGCTGTACGCGTCCATGCCGTGGCCCGAGTTCGCCGGGAGGTTCCTCGCGGGCGACGAACAGGCCTACCGGACCGCCGTCGAGGCGTGGCACGAGGAGCAGACATGAGCGCGGTGCCGGGCGCGAACCCGGGTGCGACCTCAGGCGCGGCCCCGGGCGCGCCCCGGAGTGGTGTGACCCGAAGTGGTGTGACCCGCGCCGAGTACTGCGTGATCGCCTGTGCGGAGGCGTGGCGGGGCGACGGCGAGGTGCTGGCCAGCCCGATGGGCCTGATCCCGTCGATAGGGGCCCGCCTGGCCCGGCGCACCTTCTCGCCCGACCTGCTGCTGACCGACGGCGAGGCGCTGCTGATCGGTCCGGACGGCACTCCGGAGGGCTGGTTGCCGTACCGGCAGCATCTGGCCCTGGTGACCGGCGGGCGCCGGCACGTGATGATGGGCGCGAGCCAGATCGACCGCTTCGGCAACCAGAACATCTCCTGCGTGGGCGACTGGGAGCGGCCCACCCGGCAGTTGCTCGGGGTGCGGGGCGGTCCCGTCAACACGTTGAACAACCCGGTCAGTTACTGGGTGCCCAGGCACTCGGCGCGGGTCTTCGTGCCGAAGGTCGACATGATCGGCGGGGTGGGGTACGACAGTGCCGCGGCGGCGGGGCCCACGGCGACCCGTTTCCACCGCATCCCGCGGGTGGTGTCGAACCTCGGGGTGTTCGACTTCGCGACCGGGGACCGTTCGATGCGGCTCGCCTCGCTGCATCCGGGGGTGACGGTCGAGGAGGTGGCCGCGGCGACGGGCTTCGAGCTGACCGTCCCGGACGACGTCCCGTACACGCGTGAACCGTCACCGGCGGAACTGCGGTCGATCCGCGAGGACCTGGACCCGAAGGGCCTGCGCGACCGCGAGGTCAAGGGCTGATGGAGACCGCCCTCACACGGCTCGTCGGTGTCCGGCATCCGATCGTGCAGACGGGGATGGGCTGGGTGGCGGGCCCGCGCCTGGTCTCCGCGACGGCGAACGCGGGCGCGCTGGGCATCCTCGCCTCCGCGACGATGACACCGGATCAGCTGCGGGCGGCGATCCGCGAGGTCCGCTCCCGTACGGAGGCGCCGTTCGGGGTGAACCTCCGCGCGGACGCGGGGGACGCCCGCGACCGTGTCCGGATCATCGTGGAGGAGGGCGTGAAGGTCGCCTCGTTCGCGCTCGCGCCGTCCCGTGAGCTGATCGCCGAACTGAAGGACGCGGGCGTGGTCGTCGTCCCCTCGATCGGGGCCCGCCGGCATGCCGAGAAGGTGGCGGCATGGGGAGCGGACGCGGTGATCGTGCAGGGCGGCGAGGGCGGCGGCCACACCGGCGAGGTGGCGACCAGCGTGCTCCTGCCCCAGGTCGTGGACGCGGTCGGCATACCCGTCGTCGCCGCGGGCGGCTTCTTCGACGGCCGGGGCCTGGTCGCGGCGCTCGCCTACGGCGCGGCGGGTGTCGCCATGGGCACCCGGTTCCTCCTCACCTCGGACTCGACGGTGCCGGACGCGGTGAAGGCCCGGTATCTCGCGGCGACGGTCAAGGACGTCACGGTGACGACCGCCGTGGACGGCCTGCCGCACCGCATGCTCCGTACGGAACTGGTCGACTCCCTGGAGGGAGCGGGCCGTACGAGGACGCTGACCCGGGCGGTGCGCAGGGCCGCCGGTTTCAGGAAGCTCTCGGGTCTCGGCTGGCCACAGCTGATCCGCGACGGCCTGGCGATGAAGCACGGCAAGGACCTGACCTGGAGCCAGGTCCTGCTGGCCGCCAACACGCCCATGCTCCTGCGGGCGTCCATGGTGGAAGGCCGCACGGACCTCGGGGTGATGGCGTCGGGCCAGGTGGCGGGCGTGATCGACGACTTGCCGTCGTGCGCGGACCTGGTGGGGAGGGTGATGGCCGAAGCCCGGGAGGTACTGCGTGCGCTTCCCGAACCGGGGCCACCGTGAGCGCCCCTCGGGGCGCCCTTCAGGGGCGCGGGGAACTGCGCGACAAGCCCCCACCGGCCCCGCAGCCGACAACGAGACCTAAAGCCGCTCGACGATGGTCACGTTCGCCTGTCCCCCACCCTCACACATCGTCTGCAGCCCGAACCGCCCCCCGACCCGCTCCAGTTCATGCAGCAGGGTCGTCATCAGCTTCACCCCCGTGGCCCCCAGGGGATGTCCCAGCGCGATCGCACCCCCGTTGACGTTGACCCGGTCGGGATCCGCCCCGGTCTCCTTCAGCCAGGCGAGGACGACGGGCGCGAACGCCTCGTTGATCTCGACGAGATCGATCTCCCCGATGGACATCCCGGCCTTCTTCAGGGCGTACGCGGTGGCGGGAATCGGCGCCGACAGCATCCGTATCGGATCCTCCCCCCGCACGGAGAGGTGGTGCACGCGCGCCCGGGGGGTGAGCCCGTGCTCGCGGACGGCCCGTTCCGAGGCGAGCAGCATCGCGGCGGCCCCGTCGGACACCTGTGAGGAGCAGGCGGCGGTGATGGTGCCGCCCTCGACGACCGGTCGCAGGCCCGCCATCTTCTCCAGCGAGGTGTCCCGGCGCGGCCCCTCGTCGACCGTGACGTCGCCGAACGGCACGGTCTCCCGCTCGAAGCGGCCCTCGTCGATCGCGCGGAGCGCCCGCCGGTGGGACCGCAGGGCGAACTCCTCCTGGTCCCGTCGGCCGATCCCCCACTTGGCCGCGATGGACTCGGCGCCGAGGAACTGGTTGACGGGCCGGTCCCCGTACCGGGCCCGCCATCCCTCGCTGCCCGCGAACGGCCCCTGGGTGAGGCCCAGCGGCTCGGCGGCCTGCCGGGAGGCGAAGGCGATGGGGATCTGCGTCATGTTCTGGACACCGCCCGCGACCACGAGGTCCTGGGTACCGGAGAGGACGCCCTGCGCGGCGAAGTGCAGGGCCTGCTGCGAGGAGCCGCACTGCCGGTCGATCGTCACCCCCGGGACCTCCTCGGGCAGTCCGGCCGCCAGCCAGGACGTGCGGGCGATGTCACCGGCCTGCGGTCCCACGGCGTCCAGGCATCCGAAGACGACGTCCTCGACGGCGGCCGGATCGACTCCGGAGCGCGCGACCAGTGCCTTCAGCACATGCGCTCCCAGGTCGGCCGGGTGGACCCCGCTCAGGCCGCCCTTGCGACGCCCCACGGGTGTACGGACCGCTTCGACGATGTAGGCCTCGGCCATGCCAACTCCCCTGGATCAGCTGTGTTCGGGTGCGATCAACTGCGTACGGCGATTCCGTCCAGCACCATCGACAGGTACTGCCGGGCGATCTCGTCCGGGCTGTGCTGTCCGCCGGGCCGGTACCAGGACGCGGCGACCCACACGGTGTCGCGCACGAACCGGTAGGTGAGCCGGATGTCGAGGTCGTCCCGGAAGACCTCGCCGGCCACGCCCCGCTCCAGCGTGGCGAGCCACGCCTTCTCGAACTTGCGCTGCGACTCGGCGAGGAACGCGAAGCGCTCCTGCGCGACGAGCTGCTTGGACTCCTTCTGGTAGATCGCGACGGCCGCGCGGTGCCGGTCGATCTCCCGGAACGACTCGGTGACCAGGGCCTCCAGCGTCTCGCGCGGGCCCAGTTCGGCGTCGAGGACGGTGTCGTAGCCGTCCCACAGCTCGTCGAGGAAGGTCCGCAGGATCTCCTCCAGCATCGATTCCTTGGAGTCGAAGTGGTAGTAGAGGCTGCCCGCGAGCATGCCCGCGTGGTCCGCGATCTTGCGTACGGTGGTGGCGTTGTAGCCCTGCTCGGCGAAGACCTCGGCGGCGGTGCCGAGGAGTTCACGGCGCCGCTCGGGCGAGGCGGTCACCTGGGGCTTCTTCTTGGTAGGCACGCCCCCATTGTGAGCCGTGGGCCTCTCAAGGGCCGCGGGGCGCAGCCCCCACCCCGCAAGGGGCGCGGGGAACTGCGCAGTCGTTGGGGGCGACCCCCACGGCCCCGCAGACACACCACCACGCCAACACCTCCAAACCCACGGCCAACCCCAGCGGAGCGCTCACGCATGCTGGCTGCTCACCGAGACCACCTCACCCGTCAGATACGAGGAGTACCCGGACGCCAGGAACACGATCACATTGGCCACCTCCCACGGCTCCGCGTACCGCCCGAACGCCTCACGGGCCGTCAGTTCCGCCAGCAGTTCGGGGGTCGTCACCTTCACCAGATGCGGGTGCATGGCGAGGCTCGGTGAGACGGCGTTGACCCGTACGCCGAATTCGGCCGCCTCCACCGCCGCGCACCTGGTCAGCGCCATCACGCCCGCTTTCGCCGCCGCGTAGTGCGCCTGGCCGGCCTGGGCGCGCCAGCCGACCACGGAGGCGTTGTTGACGATCACACCGCCGTGACCGCCCTGGCCGCCCCCGCCGTCGCCTTCGCCGCCGTCGCCGCCTTCGCGGAAGGCTCGCAGGGCCGCGCGCGTGCACCGGAACGTGCCGTTCAGTGTCACGTCGAGCACCCGCGACCACTGTTCGTCGCTCATGTCGACGAGGGACGAAGTACCGCCGAGACCGGCGTTGTTGACCACGATGTCGAGCCGCCCGTGCAGCCGCAGGGCCGCGCCGAAGAGCGTCTGCACCTGGGCCTCGTCGGTGACGTCGCAGGCGAGCGCCGCGACCCCCTCGAACTCCGCCGCCAACTCCGCCTCGTACTCCTTGAGCCGCCGCTCGTGCGCGTCGCTGATCAGCACGCGTGCGCCCTCCTCCAGGAAGCGGCGGGCCGTGGCACCGCCGATGCCCGCGCCGGCGGCGGCCGTGATGACGGCGGTGCGTCCTTTCAGCAGCCCGTGCCCGGGCTCGTACACCGGACCCTCGACGTCTGTCATAGGGCCACGCTAACCTACCAAACACTTGTTAGGGAACCAGTCCGAGCAGGTCGAGCAGGTCGAGCAGGTCGAGCAGGTCGAGCAGGTCGAGCAGGTCGAGCACGAGGAAGGTGACCGTGGATCTCACGTATTCCCCCGCCGATCAGGCGTTCCGCGCCGAGGCCCGGGCCTGGCTCGACGCGCACGTACCGGCCGGTCCGCTGCCCTCCCTGGAGACCGAGGAGGGCTTCGCGGTCCACCGCGCCTGGGAGGCCGAACTCGCCGCGGACGGCTGGTCGGTGGTGTCCTGGCCGGTCGCGTACGGCGGGCGGGACTGCGGGCTGACGCGGTGGCTGGTCTTCGAGGAGGAGTACTGGGCGGCGGGCGCTCCGGGCCGGGTCGGGCAGAACGGCGTCAGCCTTCTCGCACCGACCCTCTTCGACCACGGCACCGAGGAGCAGCGCGCGCGGGTCCTGCCGCCGATGGCCCGCGGCGAGGTCGTCTGGGCGCAGGCCTGGTCCGAGCCGGAGGCCGGGTCCGACCTCGCCTCGCTCAGGTCCAGGGCGGTGCGTACGGACGGCGGGTGGCTGCTGAGCGGGCAGAAGACATGGTCGTCGCGGGCCGCGTTCGCCGACCGCGCGTTCGGCCTGTTCCGCAGCGAGCCGGACATGCCGAAGCCCCATCAGGGCCTCACCTATCTGATGTTCGACCTGCGGGCGCAGGGCGTGACCGTCCGCCCGATCGGCCGGCTGGACGGGAAGCCTGCCTTCGCCGAGCTCTTCCTGGACGAGGTGTTCGTGCCGGACGAGGACGTGATCGGCGAGCCCGGCCAGGGGTGGCGGGTGGCGATGTCGACGGCGGGCAACGAACGCGGACTGACGCTCCGCTCCCCCGGCCGTTTCCTGGCGTCGGCGCAGCGGCTGGCCGCGCTGTGGCACGAGCGCGGCCGGGACCCGTACACGCGCGACCGGGTGGCCGACGCGGTGATCGGCGCCCGCGCGTACCAGCTGTTCACGTACGCGGCGGCGTCCCGCTTCCTCGACGGCGAGCCCCTCGGCCCGGAGTCCAGCCTGAACAAGGTCTTCTGGTCCGAGTACGACATCGCCCTGCACGAGACGGCGCTCGATCTGCTGGGTGGGGAGGGGGAGTTGACGGACGCCGAAGGCGGGTGGGGCGAAGGGTACGTCTTCTCGCTCGCGGGGCCCATCTACGCGGGCACGAACGAGATCCAGCGCGACATCATCGCCGAGCGGCTTCTCGGCCTGCCGAGGGGGCGTCGCTGATGCGTTTCCTCCTGGACGACGAACAGACCGCCTTCGCGCGCTCGTTGGACGCCCTGCTGACGGCCGCGGACACGCCCGCGGTCGTACGGGCCTGGGGCGCCGGCGACCACGCGGCCGGGCGGGCGCTGTGGTCGCGGATCGCCGAGCTGGGCGTGTTCGCGTTGGCGGTACCCGAGGCGTACGAGGGGGTCGGGGCGCGGCCCGTCGAACTCGCCGTCGCCTTCGTGGAGTTGGGGAGGCATGGGGTGCCGGGGCCGGTGGTGGAGACGGTGGCGGCGGGTGCGCTGCTCTCCGGGCCGGGGTTCGCGCACCTCGCGAAGAGGTTCTTGCCGGGGGTGGCCTCGGGGGAGACGGTCGTGACGGTGGCTCTGCCGGGTGGGGGGCCGTACGTCCTGGACGGGGATGTGGCGGATGTGGAGTTGAGCGTTTGCAGGGATGGGGGCGGGGAGTTGTGGGTGGTGCAGGGGGGTGGGGATCGTGCCGGGCTGCGTTCGCGGGTGCGCCGGTCCCTTGATCCTGCACGGCGTCTTGTCCTCCCCCGCCCGGGGGGTCAAGTCCTGGCGGCCGGGCCGCAGGTCGTCGCGGGGGCCGCCGACGCCTTGTGCTGGGCGCGGCTCGCGACTGCCGCGCAGGCCCTCGGAGTGGGGCTCACCCTGCTCGACAGGACCGTGGCGTACGTGAAGCAGCGCAGTCAGTTCGGTGTGCCCGTCGGCTCCTTCCAGGCGGTCCGGCACCGACTGGCCGACGCGAAGATCGCGCTGGAGTTCGCGCGCCCGCTGGTCTTCGGCGCCGCGCTGACGATGGACCCGGCCGACGTCGCCGCCGCCAAGGTCGCGGCCTGCGAGGCGGCGTACACGACGGCCCGTACGGCCCTGCAGTTGCACGGCGCGATCGGTTACACCGCGGAGTACGACCTGTCGCTGTGGCTGACCAAGGCGCGGGCGCTGCGGTCCGCCTGGGGCAGTCCTGGGGAGTGCCGGGGGGTGGTGCTGGGTGGGGGTGGGATTGCACATTCCGGTGCGGATTTCGGTGCAGGTGACAAGTTCGGCTGACCTCAGTGGTGGTCTTCGCTGCTCGTGAGTTCGCGGTACTCCTCGGGGGTCGGCTTGGGGATGTGCGCGTTCTGGCCGTACATGGCGTGGGCGAGGCGGGCCCGCAGGCGTCGGGTCGGTTTGGCCTTGCGTTCCACGCCGTTCGCGTCGACGAGCGGGCCCACGTCGTAGGGCGGGAGCTGGTCGTGCTGGGTGAGCGTGAACCGCTGGCCCTGGGTGAGGGGTTCGTGCACCTCGACGTACTCGCCGTGCGGCAGCCGTGTGATCTTGCCGGACTCCCTGCCGTGCAGCACCTTGTCCCGGTCGCGGCGCTGGAGGCCGAGGCAGACCCGCTTGGTGATGACGAAGGCGAGGAGCGGTACGAGGATGACGGCGATCCGTACGGACCAGGTGATCGCGTTGATCGACAGGTGCAGGTGGGTGGCGACGATGTCGTTGCCGCCGCCGATGAGGAGTACGGCGTACAGGCTCAGCCAGGACACGCCGAGTGCGGTGCGGGTGGGGACGTTGCGGGGGCGGTCGAGGATGTGGTGCTCGCGTTTGTCGCCGGTGATCCACGCTTCGATGAACGGGTAGACGCCGATGGCGAGAAGGATCAGCGGGAAGAGGGTGAAGGGGATGAAGACGCCCAGTTGCAGGGTGTGGCCCCAGGCGTCGATCTCCCATCCCGGCATCACCCGGATCAGGCCCTCGGAGAAGCCCAGGTACCAGTCGGGCTGGGCGCCGGTGGTGACGAGGTCCGCGCGGTAGGGGCCGAACGCCCACACGGGGTTGATCGTGGCGATCGCGCCCATCATCGACAGGACGCCGAAGACCAGGAAGAAGAAGCCGCCCGCCTTGGCCATGTAGACCGGCATGAACGGCATGCCGACCACTGATTTCTGGTCGCGGCCGGGGCCGGGGTACTGCGTGTGCTTGTGGTAGAAGACCAAAATCAGATGGGCGACGACCAGGCCGAGCATGATCCCGGGCAGGAGGAGGACGTGGATCGGGAAGAGCCTGGAGATGATGTCGTGGCCCGGGAACTCTCCGCCGAAGAGGAAGAAGGAGAGGTACGTGCCGATGACGGGTACGGCCAGGATCGCTCCCTGGGAGAAGCGGATGCCGGTGCCTGAGAGCAGGTCGTCGGGGAGCGAGTAGCCGGTCAGGCCGGTGAGGATGCCGAGGAACAGCAGGGTCCAGCCGAAGGCCCAGTTCAGCTCGCGCGGTTTGCGGAACGCGCCGGTGAAGAACACGCGCATCATGTGGACGAGCATTCCGGCGACGAAGACGAGTGCTGCCCAGTGGTGGATCTGGCGGATGAGGAGTCCGCCGCGGACGTCGAAGCTGATGTCGAGGGTGGACTCGTACGCCCTCGTCATGATGATGCCGTTGAGGGGTTCGTACGAGCCGTTGTAGACCACTTCCACGCCGCTGGGTTCGAAGAAGAGGGTGAGGTAGACGCCGGTGAGGATGAGGATGAGGAAGCTGTAGAGGCAGATCTCGCCGAGCATGAAGGACCAGTGGTCCGGGAACACCTTGCGCATCTGGGTCTTGGCGAGGGTGTAGATGCCGAGGCGGCCGTCTGCCCAGTCGGCTACGCGTTCGCCGCGGGGTGCGTCCGCGGGTCGTTTCGCGCTTCGCGCGTCCATAGGTGGCCTCCCCGTTGGCTCCGCTCGTCGCTCGCCGTTCAGAGTGGCACGGAGTTCCGCGAAGGCGAAGGGGTTGTTCGGACGGTGTCTTGGCTGACCGCCGGTGGGGGCTTGTCGCGCAGTTCCCCGCGCCCCTGAGGTGCGTGGTGGGGCGGGGGTGCGCCGGGACGTCCGGTCGCCGCTCTCGCAAAGTCGGGTCAAGCCGTGTTGCCGCGGCGCCCACACATCCCGACACACCCCCTCCACGCCGGAGGGCCATCACCCCCCGGCAACACTTGCGGTCCCTCCTCCCGGAGGGAGCGCGAAGCTCTTTCGCTCCCACCCCTTCAGGGGCGCGGGGAACTGCGCAATCCTCAAGGCCCACCCCCACCCGCTCAGGGGCGCGGGGAACTGCGCAATCCTCAAGGCCCACCCCCACCCGCTCAGGGGCGCGGGGAACTGCGCAATCTTTTAGGCCCACCCCCACCGGCCCGGACGCAACCCTCAAGCCACACCCCCACCCCCCTCAGGGGCGCGGGGAACTGCGCGATCTTTTGGGCCAGCCCTCACCGGGCCGCACCGTAGGGACGAGACCCCGCCCCGGAGGGGCCCGGCCCCGCTACCCGGCCGACCGTTCCTGGAACGCACGCACAGCAAGCACCCGCTCCCGCACCGAGTCAGACATCAGCTCGATGAGCGGGAGGACCAGATCCCAGAGGTCCTCCTTGTCCACCCCGCGGGCCAACGCGTCGAGGCCCGCGTCGTCGAGCGCCCCCGCAACCCCCGCCACCACCCGCCGCGCACTGGGCGGCAACACCCCCACCAGCGGCAGAAAATCCCCCCAGAGCCCGGTCGCCACCACTCCGTGGACGAGTCCGTCCAACACCGCGGGGTCCCGCAGCGCGGGCAGCGCGGCGACGGCCCGCAGTTCGTTCTCGCTCAGCAGCGACACGATCGGCAGCAGCGACTCCCACAGGCCCTGCTCGGCCGTGGCGCGTATCAGGGAGTCGAGCCGCCCCTCCGGCTGCGCGGCGGTCAGCGACGCGATCCGGGCCCGCTGCTCCCCGGCTGCCATGCCCGCGACGGCAATGGCCTCGGGCCACAGATCGTGCTCGGCGGCGGCCGCGATGACCGCGGAGATCCGTTGGTCGTCGAGCAGTTCGACGATGTGTCCGAGCCGCTCGGGATGGTCGATGACGAACCCCGTACGCAGCAGAGTCGTTTCCGCGAGCTGCGGCAGGATGCTCTTCAGCGCCGAGTCCCGCAGATGGCCGACGAACCGGCCCATCGTGAGGTGGTCGCCGCGTTCGGCGAGGACCAGGGCGATGCGTACGACGATGTCGTCGTCCAGCCTGCCCATGATCCCGGCGATCCGGCGCGGGTCGACGTGGTGGCAGCAGCGGGCCGTGAAGTCGACGGGGAGCCTGTCGATGATGTCGGCCGCGCGGGCCGGTTCGAGTCGGCCGGCGAGCGCGGCGGCCAGGCGCGGGCCCAGTGCCTTCTGGGCGATGCCCGCGGCGACGGCGGCGGGCAGCAGTTTCGTCATGCCGGCGATACGGTCGAGCAGGACGGGGTCCTCGCCGAAGAGCGCGGCGACGGCGTGTTCGCGGAAGAGGCGTACGTCGTCGGCGGGCAGCTCTTCGAGGAACGCCAGTCGCTGTGGCTCGACGTCCAGCAGCCGGGCGAGCTTCAGGGTCTCGGCTCTGCCGCGCAGTGTGTCCATGCGGATTCCCCTCAGCGGAAGAACATCCGGCGGACAGGTTCCCTGGTCAGGGCCGGTACGAGGGTGAGGGCGTCCTCGACGGACTCGTGCAGTCCGGAGGCTCGGCGCTCACGGGCCCTGCGCAGTGCCTGGGCGAGCAACAGGGCCTGCGGGCCGTCCAGTTCCGTGAAGCCGTCCGGTAGGGGAACATCCAACTCCGCCCGCAGCAGCGCCAGTTCCTCCACGCTCACAGAACCTCCCCCGGCGTACACGGAAAATCCACCCGGTGCGGCACGGCACCCTGCGCCGATCGTACTCTTTGCTCATGAAACGCGCTGGCCGTCTGCTGTTCGTCGTCGCCCCTCTGTTCGCAGTGGCCGCCTGCTTCGTCGTGCCCGGCCACGGTGACGACGGCGGACGTTCGGACAGCCGGAGCGCCACTCCCGACGCGCGTGCGGCCGGGCTGGACGCGCCGGAGAAGAAGGACCTGGCGCAGCGGATCGTGTCCAGCGCCGAGAACTCCAGCCTGGACTGGCGTGCGCAGTACGACTACATCGAGGACATCGACGACGGCCGTGGGTACACGGCGGGGATCATCGGTTTCACCACCGGCACGCATGATCTGCTCGTCCTGGTCGAGCGCTATACGAAGGCGCATCCGGGGAATGCGCTGGCGCGTTATCTGCCCGCCCTGCGGAAGGTCGACGGGTCGGAGTCGCATGAGGGGTTGGGCGACGGGTTCGTGGCTGCCTGGAAGGCGGAGGCGGGGAAAGTCGCGTTCCAGCGGGCCCAGGATTCCGAGCGGGACCGGGTGTATTTCGACCCCGCGGTACGGATCGCGAAGCGTGACGGGCTCGGTGTGCTGGGTCAGTTCATCTACTACGACGCCATGGTGATGCACGGGCCCGGGAGCGATCCCGGTTTCTTCGGCATCCGTAAGCGGGCGATGGCGGAGGCGGACACTCCTGCGGAGGGTGGCAAGGAGACCGCGTATCTCGACATCTTCCTGGACATGCGGAAGAAGACGATGGAGGACGAGGGGCGCGGGGACACGTCTCGTGTGGACACGGCTCAGCGGCGGTTCCTGTACGACGGCAATCTGGACCTGGACACGCCCCTAAAATGGAAGGTCTACGGCCAGCCGTACGAAGTGAAGTAGCCCTGCCCACCCCGTAACCGCATGGGGGCTGCGCCCCCTAGCCCCCGTTTGCGCAGTTCCCCGCGCCCCCAGGTACCTGGGGGCGCGGGGAACTGCGCAATCGTTGAGGCCCGCCCCCACCGAACCCGCAGACGCGAACCCGTGCGGACGCACCACGGCGCCCACCAGGTCCGGTCGGGGACGAGGGCAGGCGCCGCGCTCAGTTCCGTACACCGTTGTACGGGACGTCTTTGGGGGTGGAGCGTCAGACCATCAGGGAGCGGTCTGTGGGGCGGACCGGCGCCGGCAGCTCGCTGACGCCCGTCAGGAAGCGGTCGACCCCGCGGGCGGCCGAGCGGCCCTCCGCGATGGCCCACACGATGAGGGACTGGCCGCGCCCGGCGTCACCGGCGACGAACACGCCGGGCACGTTGGTCGCGTAGTCGCGGTCGCGGGCGATGTTGCCGCGCTCGTCGAGGTCGAGGGCGAACTGGGAGACCAGTCCGTTCTCCTGGTCGGTGCCGGTGAAGCCCATGGCGAGGGTGACGAGCTGGGCGGGGATCTTGCGCTCCGTGCCCGGCTTCGGGGTGAGCTTGCCGTCGATGAACTCGACCTCGCCGAGGTGCAGCCACTGGACGTTGCCGTCCTCGTCGCCCTCGAAGTGGGTGGTGGAGACGGCGTAGACCCGCTCGCCGCCCTCCTCGTGCGCGGAGGTGACCTTGTAGAGCATGGGGAACGTCGGCCACGGCTGGTGCGGAGCGCGGTCCTCGCCCGGCTGGGGCATGATCTCCAGTTGGGTGACGGAGGCCGCGCCCTGGCGGTGGGCGGTGCCCACGCAGTCCGCGCCGGTGTCGCCGCCGCCGATGACGACGACGTGCTTGCCCTCGGCGGTGATGGGGGGCGCCACGAAGTCGCCCTCCTGCACCTTGTTGGCGAGCGGCAGGTACTCCATGGCGAAGTGGATGCCGTTCAGCTCGCGGCCGGGGACCGGCAGGTCGCGGGAGACGGTGGCGCCGGCGGCGATGACGACGGCGTCGTACCGCTTGCGCAGGTCGGTGGCCTTGAGGTCGCGGCCGATCTCGATGCCCGTACGGAAGCGGGTGCCCTCCGCGCGCATCTGCTCGATGCGGCGGTTGATGTGCCGCTTCTCCATCTTGAACTCGGGGATGCCGTAGCGCAGGAGGCCGCCGACGCGGTCGGCGCGCTCGTAGACGGCGACCGTGTGGCCGGCGCGGGTGAGCTGCTGTGCGGCGGCGAGGCCCGCGGGGCCGGAGCCGATGACCGCGACCGTCTTGCCGGAGAGGCGCTCGGGGGCCTGGGGGGCGACGTCGCCGCTGTCCCACGCCTTGTCGATGATCGAGACCTCGACGTTCTTGATGGTCACGGCGGGCTGGTTGATGCCCAGCACGCACGCCGACTCGCAGGGCGCGGGGCACAGGCGGCCGGTGAACTCCGGGAAGTTGTTCGTGGCGTGCAGCCGCTCGGAGGCCGCGGACCAGTCCTCGCGGTACGCGAAGTCGTTCCACTCGGGGATGAGGTTCCCGAGCGGACAGCCGTTGTGGCAGAAGGGGATGCCGCAGTCCATGCAGCGCGAGGCCTGCGTGGGGATGATGGGCAGGAGGGAGCCCGGGACGTAGACCTCGTTCCAGTCCCTGACGCGCTCCTGGACGGGGCGGGTCCTGGCGACCTCTCGGCCGTGGTTCAGAAAGCCCTTGGGATCAGCCATTGGTCGCCGCCTCCATCATCTTCTCGGTGATCGCGGACTCGTCGAGTCCGGCTCGCTCGGCGGCGTCCTTGGCGGCGAGCACTGCCTTGTACGTGCTGGGGATGATCTTGCTGAAGCGGTCCACCGCGGTGTCCCACTCGGCCAGGAGCTTCTCGGCGACGGTGGAGCCCGTCTCCTCCTGGTGCCGGCGCACGACGTCGTGCAGCCACTGCTTGTCCGTGTCGTCCAGTGCCTCGACGGCGCCGAGGTTCCCGGCGTTGACGTTGTCGCGGTCCAGGTCGATGACGTACGCGATGCCGCCCGACATGCCGGCCGCGAAGTTGCGGCCCGTCTCGCCGATGACGACGGCGTGGCCACCGGTCATGTACTCGCAGCCGTGGTCGCCCACGCCCTCGGCGACGACGGTCGCGCCGGAGTTGCGGACGCAGAAGCGCTCGCCGGTACGGCCGCGCAGGAACAGCTCGCCGCCCGTCGCGCCGTACGCGATGGTGTTGCCGGCGATCGTGGAGAACTCGGCGAGGTGGTCGGCGCCCCGGTCGGGACGGACGATCACGCGGCCGCCGGAGAGGCCCTTGCCGACGTAGTCGTTGGCGTCGCCCTCCAGGCGCAGCGTCACACCGCGCGGCAGGAACGCGCCGAAGGACTGGCCCGCGCTGCCGGTGAAGGTGATGTCGACGGTGTCGTCGGGCAGGCCCGCGCCGCCGAACTTCTTCGTCACCTCGTGGCCGAGCATGGTGCCGACCGTGCGGTTGATGTTGCGGATGGCGACCTGGGCGCGGACCGGCTGGGCGTCGGTGGCGCCGGTCGCGTTGAGGGCGTCGGCGGCGAGCTTGATCAGCTCGTTGTCGAGCGCCTTCTCCAGGCCGTGGTCCTGCTCGATGGTCTGGTGCAGGGCCGCGCCCTCGGGCAGCTCGGGCACGTGGAAGAGCGGGGCCAGGTCCAGGCCCTGCGCCTTCCAGTGGTCGACCGCGCGGGCCACGTCGAGCGCCTCGGCGTGGCCGACGGCCTCCTCGATGGTGCGGAAGCCCAGCTCGGCGAGGATCTCGCGGACCTCTTCGGCGATGAACTTGAAGAAGTTGACGATGTACTCGGCCTTGCCCGTGAACCGGTCGCGCAGGACGGGGTTCTGGGTGGCGATGCCGACCGGGCAGGTGTCGAGGTGGCAGACGCGCATCATGACGCAGCCGGAGACGACGAGCGGCGCGGTCGCGAAACCGAACTCCTCGGCGCCGAGGAGCGCGGCGATGACGACGTCACGGCCGGTCTTGAGCTGCCCGTCGGTCTGCACGACGATGCGGTCGCGCAGGCCGTTGAGGAGCAGCGTCTGCTGGGTCTCGGCGAGGCCGAGCTCCCAGGGGCCGCCCGCGTGCTTGAGCGAGGTGAGCGGGGAGGCGCCCGTTCCGCCGTCGTGGCCGGAGATGAGGACGACGTCCGCGTGGGCCTTGGAGACACCCGCGGCGACCGTGCCGACGCCGACCTCGGAGACCAGCTTCACGTGGATCCGCGCCTGCGGGTTCGCGTTCTTCAGGTCGTGGATCAGCTGGGCGAGGTCTTCGATGGAGTAGATGTCGTGGTGCGGGGGCGGGGAGATGAGGCCCACGCCCGGGGTGCTGTGCCGGGTCTTGGCGACCCACGGGTAGACCTTGTGGCCGGGCAGCTGGCCGCCCTCGCCGGGCTTGGCGCCCTGGGCCATCTTGATCTGGATGTCGTCGGCGTTGACCAGGTACTCGGAGGTGACGCCGAAGCGGCCGGAGGCGACCTGCTTGATGGACGAGCGGCGCGCCGGGTCGTAGAGGCGGTCCGGGTCCTCGCCGCCCTCACCGGTGTTGGACTTGGCGCCCAGCTGGTTCATGGCGATGGCGAGCGTCTCGTGGGCTTCCTTGGAGATGGAGCCGTACGACATGGCGCCGGTGGAGAAGCGCTTGACGATCTCGCTGACCGGCTCGACCTCGTCGAGGGAGATCGGCTCGCGGCCCGAGTCGAAGCCGAACAGGCCGCGCAGCGTCATGAGGCGCTCGGACTGCTCGTTCACGCGGTCCGTGTACTTCTTGAAGATGTCGTAGCGGTTGCTGCGCGCCGAGTGCTGGAGGCGGAAGACCGTCTCGGGGTCGAACAGGTGGGGCTCGCCCTCGCGGCGCCACTGGTACTCGCCGCCTATGTCGAGGGCGCGGTGCGCGGGCGCGATGCCGCTGGCCGGGTACGCCTTCGCGTGGCGGGCGGCGACCTCCTTGGCGACGACGTCGATGCCGACGCCGCCGATCTTGGTGGCGGTGCCGCTGAAGTACTTCTGCACGAAGGCCGCGTCGAGGCCGACGGCCTCGAAGACCTGGGCGCCGCGGTAGGAGGCGACGGTGGAGATGCCCATCTTGGACATGACCTTGAGGACGCCCTTGCCGAGCGCGTAGATCAGGTTGCGGATGGCCTGCTCGGGCTCCATGCCCGGCAGGAACGTACCGGCCCTGACCAGGTCCTCGACGGACTCCATCGCGAGGTACGGGTTGACGGCCGCGGCGCCGAAGCCGATGAGGAGGGCCACGTGGTGGACCTCGCGGACGTCGCCCGCCTCGACCAGCAGGCCCACCTGGGTGCGCTGCTTGGTGCGGATGAGGTGGTGGTGGACGGCGGCGGTGAGCAGCAGCGAGGGGATCGGCGCGTGCTCGGCGTCGGAGTGCCGGTCCGAGAGGACGATCAGCCGGGCGCCGTTCTCGATGGCGGCGTCGGCCTCGGTGCAGATCTCCGCGATGCGGGCGGCGAGAGAGTCGCCGCCGCCGGAGACGCGGTACAGGCCGGAGAGGGTCGCGGCCTTCATGCCGGGCATGTCGCCGTCGGCGTTGATGTGGATGAGCTTGGCCAGCTCGTCGTTGTCGATCACCGGGAAGGGCAGGGTGACGCTTCGACAGGACGCGGCGGTCGGTTCGAGGAGGTTGCCCGCGGGGCCCAGCGAGGAGCGCAGCGAGGTGACGAGCTCTTCGCGGATGGCGTCCAGCGGCGGGTTGGTGACCTGCGCGAACAGCTGGGTGAAGTAGTCGAAGAGCAGCCGGGGGCGCTCGGACAGGGCCGCGATCGGCGAGTCCGTGCCCATGGAGCCGAGCGGCTCGCCGGCGGTCTTGGCCATCGGGGCGAGGATGACGCGCAGCTCTTCCTCGGTGTAGCCGAAGGTCTGCTGGCGGCGGGTGACCGAGGCGTGGGTGTGCACGATGTGCTCGCGCTCGGGCAGGTCGGAGAGCTCGATCTCGCCGGCTTCCAGCCACTCCGCGTACGGGTTCTCGGCGGCGAGGCCGGCCTTGATCTCGTCGTCCTCGATGATCCGGTGCTCGGCGGTGTCCACGAGGAACATGCGGCCGGGCTGCAGGCGGCCCTTGCGGACGACCTTCGCGGGGTCGATGTCGAGGACGCCGACCTCGGAGCCGAGGACGACGAGGCCGTCGTCGGTGACCCAGTAGCGGCCGGGGCGCAGGCCGTTGCGGTCGAGGACCGCGCCGACCTGGGTGCCGTCGGTGAAGGTGACGCAGGCCGGGCCGTCCCAGGGCTCCATCATCGTGGAGTGGAACTGGTAGAAGGCGCGGCGGGCCGGGTCCATGGAGGCGTGGTTCTCCCAGGCCTCCGGGATCATCATCAGCACGGAGTGCGGGAGGGACCGGCCGCCGAGGTGCAGCAGCTCCAGGACCTCGTCGAAGGAGGCGGAGTCGGACGCGTCGGGCGTACAGACCGGGAAGATCCGGTCGAGGGCCTTGTCGGTGCCGAAGAGGTCCGAGCCGAGCTGGGACTCGCGGGCGACCATCCAGTTGCGGTTGCCCTTGACCGTGTTGATCTCGCCGTTGTGCGCGACGAAGCGGTACGGGTGGGCGAGCGGCCAGCTCGGGAAGGTGTTGGTGGAGAACCGGGAGTGCACGAGCGCGATCGCGGAGGCGAAGCGGCGGTCGGACAGGTCCGGGAAGAAGGGCTCCAGCTGGCCGGTGGTCAGCATGCCCTTGTAGACGATGGTGCGGGCGGAGAGCGACGGGAAGTACACGCCGGCCTCGCGCTCGGCACGCTTGCGCAGCGCGAACGCCTTGCGGTCGAGGTCGATGCCCTGGCTGGATCCGTCCCCCACGAACACCTGCCGGAAGGCGGGCATCGTCGAGCGGGCGGTGGCGCCGAGGAGTCCGGGGGCGACCGGGACCTCGCGCCAGCCGAGCACCGTGAGGTTCTCCTCGGCGGCGATCGTCTCGATCCGTGAGACGGCGTCGGCGGTGCCGTCCTCGGGCAGGAAGGCGATGCCGACCGCGTACGAGCCGGCCTCGGGCAGCTCGAATTCGGCCACCTCGCGGAAGAAGGCGTCGGGGACCTGGGACAGGATGCCCGCGCCGTCACCGGAGTCGGGTTCCGAGCCGGTCGCGCCGCGGTGCTCCAGGTTGCGGAGCACGGTCAGCGCCTGTTCGACCAGCGCGTGGCTCGCCTCACCGGTGAGGGTCGCCACGAAGCCGACGCCGCAGGCGTCGTGCTCGTTGCGCGGGTCGTACATTCCCTGCGCGGCAGGGCGAGCATCCATGAAGGACCAGTTCTGGCCATTCTCGGAGTGCTGGGACGGCTGGCGCGGCGTACGCATCGGCTCTCCCGTCGTCGTCGTGTCTGGGGGGCACCTCCCAGGCCTTGAGGCTCTGGGGGCAAGTGCCGAGGGACGACGTTGGCCCTTAGCGAGAGTGCAAAATTTCGTGCAGGTTACATGATGGAGCGGTTCTCGTGAACCGGATACCGCGTTCCATCATGCGGACGCCACGGGTCGCGGCGAGGCGCCGCTCGTGGCGGCTGAAAAAGGGGGCCTTTTCGGTCAGATCAATGACCGTCGGCCCGATCACGGCAGGCAACGTCACCTGCTGCTGATGATGTGCGTGTGGTGCGGCGCGGTCGTCATTGCCCGCGGCGCTTACGGCTCATGCCCAATGGTTAAGCGTTCGAAACCGCCGAGTAACGGCTACTTATGCAGTCCCGTGCATAGGTGCGCGATCAAGCGGTGCCGGTCATCCTACGGCCGTTCCGAAGAAACTGCCCAGGGCGTACGTCACACCGGCGGCGGCCCCGCCCAGGGCGAGCTGCCGCAGCCCGCTGAACCACCACGACCTGGCGGTCACCTGGGCGACGATCGCCCCGCAGGCGAAGAGTCCGAGCGCGGCGAGCAGCAGGGCGGGCCAGAGGGTGGCGGCCCCCAGCAGGTACGGCAGGACGGGGAGGAGGGCGCCCAGGGCGAACGCGCCGAAGCTCGACACGGCGGCGACGACGGGCGAGGGCAGGTCGCCGGGATCGATGCCCAGCTCCTCCCGGGCGTGGATCTCCAGCGCCTGCTCGGGGTCGCGGGACAGCTGCCGGGCGACCTCACCGGCGAGCGCGGGCTCCACCCCGCGGGCCTCGTACAGCAGCGCCAGCTCATGCTCCTCGTCCTGCGGGTGCCTCCTCAACTCCCGCCGCTCCACGTCGAGTTCGGCCTCGACGAGTTCGCGCTGCGAGGCCACGGAGGTGTACTCGCCGGCCGCCATGGAGAAGGCGCCCGCGGCCAGTCCCGCGAGCCCGGTGATGACGACGGTCCGATGGGAGACGGCTCCGCCGGCCACACCGGTCATCAGCGCCAGGTTGGAGACGAGACCGTCCATCGCGCCGAAGACGGCCGGGCGCAGCCACCCGCCGTTGACATCCCGGTGGGTGTGGTTGTCGCGGTGCGCCTCGTGCAGTGCGGCCTCGGTCTCGATGATGGCCATGCGGGGGTCCCCCAAGTGTTCGTTCACTGCTTGTTTGGACTGCTTCTACTTTTGGACAACTGCGAACCTACGCCTGAAATTCCGCCCCCGCCAGCAAGGAAGGCCGTACTTACCTGCGCTTTCACCCCCTTCCGCTCATCCGTGGCGACCTTCGCACATATGTCGACCGGGTGACTCTGGGGCTCGTGAGGCTCCGGCGGACCCTCCCCGGGGGACACATCCGCAAAGGGGCTCCCGGCCGGCCTGCGACTGGCTTCCGATCGCCCGGGACCCCGCGAAGGAGAGGGGCCGCCATGGCATCGATCGCCTGCGTTCCGCCGGTACCGGCGCCCGGGGACGGGGGCGCCACCGCCCTCCGCGACCGTGCGCGCGGCGCACTGCTGGGTCTCGCCGTAGGGGACGCGCTGGGGGCACCGGCCGAGAACATGAAACCGTCCGAGATCCGCGCGCGCTGGGGCCGCATCACGGGATACGTGGCCGAGCAGCCGGCCGGTACGGACGACACGGAGTACGCGATCTTCTCGGGCCTGCTGCTGGCCCGGCACGGCTCGGCGCTCACGGTCGCCCATGTGGAGGCGGCCTGGCACCAGTGGATCGCGGACCGCGACGAGGGGCCGTTCCGGGGCGCGGGTTTCAGTGAACGGGGCACGCTGGAGAACCTGCGCCGGGGGCTCGCCGCCCCCATCTCCGCCCAGCACCGGCACGCCTGGAGCGACGGCCTCGCCATGCGGGCGGCGCCCTTCGGGGTCTTCGCGGCGGGCCGCCCCGCGGAGGCGGCCCGGCTGGTGGCGATCGACGGTTCGGTGAGCCATGACGGCGAGGGCATCTACGGCGGGCAGGCCGTCGCGGCGGGCGTCGCCGCGGCGATGGCGGGCGCCCCCACGATCGCCGTCGTCGCCTCCGCCCTCGCGGTCGTCCCCGACGACTCCTGGACGGCGCGCTCCCTGCGCAGGGCGGTGGCCTGCGCGCATCGCGGCGAACGCGCGGTCCGTTCGGCGGTCGTCATCGGCGGCTACCCCTGGACGGACCTGGCCCCCGAGGCCGTCGCCCTGGCCTTCGGCGCGTACGCGGCGGCCGACGGCGACTTCGAGGAGGCCGTCCTCACGGCGGTCAACATGGGCCGCGACGCCGACACGACGGCGGCGGTGGCGGGCGCCCTGGCCGGCGCCACGCGCGGCACCGCCGCGATCCCACCGGCCTGGGCGTCGGCGATCGGCCCCGCGAAAGGCAGCTGCCTCCCCTCGATGCAGGGCCACCACGTCCTGGACGTAGCAGACCTACTGACCCCACCAGAGGAATCCCAATGACACCCGCACACTCCCCAGAGCCCCACCTTCCAGAGGCACACCCGTCAAGGGCGCACCTTTCAGCGACGCGCTTCTCAGGGGCGCGGGGAACGGCGCAAGAAACGCCGCCAGAGGCACGCCTTTCAGGGGCGCGGGGAACTGCGCGACCAGCCACAACGAACCCGCACCCGACACACGACCCCGCACCCCCCACCCCTTCAGGGGCGCGGGGAACTGCGCAACAAGCCACAACGAACCCGCACCCGACAAACCCACCCCGCCGAATCGAAGGCCTCCTACTCGGCCTGGCGGCCGGCGACGCCGCGGGTTGGCCGGCAGCAAGGCACAGAGCAACCCGCATGCCCGAATGGACCAGACGCCTCACCCGCGAACTGGACACCTTCGCCGAACAGAACGCCACCACCACCCTCCCCGTCCCCATCGCCCTCAACCAACCCCCCGAACCCCTGCGCCTGGGCCCCTCGGACGACGCGGAGTGGGCGGCCTTCGCCGCGGAGGCGGTCCTGCGGGCCGCGGACGCCGCCGCACTGGGCGACCTCGGCCGAGCCCGCCGCATGCGCGCGGCGATCGACCTCTCCTGGAACACGATCGCCAGCGAGGTCGCCGCCGCCGCGGACCGGGCCCCCGAGGTCGAGTCGGCGGTACTCCCCCTGCGCGCCCGCATCTCCGTACGAGCAGGCCTCGGCAACCTCGCCAACGGTCTGCGCCCACCCGCCTCGGGCCACGACAACCCCCACTACTTCGACGACGCGGCCTGCGTACGGGCCTGCGTCCTGGCGGTCGCCCACCCCGGAGACCCCCGGTCCGCCGCGGAACTGGCCGAGTTCGACGCCCGCTACACCCAGGACGGCGACGGCGTGCACGGCGCCCGCGCGATGGCCGCGGCCGTCGCACTCGCGCTGAGCGGCGCCGACGTGGACGCCTGCGCGGAAGCGGCGCTGGCCGAACTCCCGGACGCCACGGAGATCGGCCGCAACGCCCGCCACGCCCTGGCCCTCGCCGACGACGCCCACGCGAACGGAGACGGCGCCTTCGGCCTCGTCCCCCTCCTGGAACACCAGATCGTCGACCACGTGTACAGCTACGGCATCGCCGCCGCCGAGACCGTCCCGGTCGCCCTCGCCCTGGCGGTCGCCGCCCGCGGCCGGATCGCGGAGGCGGTACCGGCCGCGGCGTGTCTGTCCCGGGTCGCAGACTCGGCCCCGGCCCTCGCCGGCGCGCTGACCGGCGCACTCGGCGGCGGGACGGCGATCCCCGCCGCCTGGCGCGACGCCTGCCGCACCCTCTCCGGCTGCACGCTGCCGCGCCTGACCGGCACGGACCTCATCGGACTCGCCGATCTCCTGGAAGCGACGGAACTGACCCTCCCGGGTGCATGATCCGGGCATGAAGACAAAAAACGACAAAAAAGTAAACAGAGCGAACAGAGGTGAAGAAAAGGGGACTGAGGAAACAGGAACCCTGGAAGACCGGATCACCGGCGCCCTCGTCGGAGCCGCCGTCGGCGACGCGCTCGGCGGCCCCGTGGAGGGCTACTCCCCCGAGCAGATCGTCGAACGGCACGGCGGACGCGTCCACGGCATCGTCGGCCCCTGGCACGGCGACGACTGGCGCACGGCACGCCCCGTCGCCCCGTACCACAAGGGCGACGGACACGTCACCGACGACACCTTGATGACGCACGCGCTGGTACGGGTGTACGCGACGGTCCGCGACCACCTGGACGCGTACGCCGTCGCCGGACACCTGGTGCCCGACCTGATGACGACGCCCCGCTGGATCCCGGAGCTCGAAGCCGACGCCCTGCCCCTCCAGCGGATCTTCCTCGCCGAGAAGTGGCTGGTGGCCCGGATCCACTACGGCCACGTGGACCCGCGCGAGGCCGGCACCGGCAACATCGTCAACTGCGGTGCCGCGATGTACATGGCCCCGGTCGGCCTGGTCAACGCGGCGAACCCGGCGGGCGCGTACGCCGAGGCCCTCGACGTCGCGGGCGCCCACCAGTCGTCGTACGGGCGCGAGGCGGCGGGTGTCTTCGCGGCGGCCGTGGCGGCGGCCTGCACACCCGGCGCGACCCCGGAGTCGGTGGTCGAGGCCTGTCTCGCCGTGGCGAAGGACGGCACGCGGGCCGCGATCGAGACGGTCTGCGACACGGCCTCGCGGTACTCGGACTTCGAGTCGGCGCTGCGTCCGCTGCGGGAGACGGTCGCCCCGTACGACACGGTCGGCCCGGACTACCGCAGCCCGTCCCTGGGCGCCCGCCGCCCCTCCCGCGTCCACGCGATCGAGGAACTGCCGGTGGCCCTCGCGATGTTGCTGGTCTCCGGCGGCGACTACCGGCACGCGGTGCTGGGTTCGGTGAACTACGGCCGCGACTGCGACTCCATCGCGACGATGTCCGGCGCTCTCGCGGGCGCCCTGGGCGCGGAGATCCCGTCCGACTGGGCCAAGACGGTGGCGGAGGCCAGCCGCCTGGACCTGAAGGCCCCCGCGCGCACCCTCACCGAGGTGACCCAGGAGATCTTCGCCCGGGACGTCACCCGCCGCCGCGCCCACGAGACGGCGTACGCGGAGCTGTCATGACGTCCCCCCTGCGTCTGACCTGGGTCCAGCCGGAAGACCTCCTGGGCCACGAACTGCGCCAGGCGGAGGAGGACGGCCGCCGCCCCGAGGCGATCGCGACCCGCTGGCACAGAGCGGGCGGCCCCCGCGCGCCCCGAAGAGCAGGCGCTTCTCCCCACCCGGCCTCCCCGTACCTACGCGCCCTGTCCCAGGACCTCCTGGACGAACTGGCGGACCTGCCGAGCACGTTGGCGGACAACGAGCCGACAGACCTCTACGAGGTCAAGTCCCTGTGCCCGAACTGGCCCACCAGCCGCACTCCGGGGGGCGTGGGGGCGCAGCCCCCGCTTTCGGGAAGGGGCGGGTCAGGGGAAGAGACAGCCCTGCAAGCAGCCTGGCTCGGCAGAGCCGCCGGCTGCCTCCTGGGCAAACCGGTGGAGAAGCTCCCCCTCACGGCCATCCGCCAACTCGCCGGCGCCACCGGCAACTGGCCCCTCACCACCTGGTTCACCGAACGCGGCCTGCCCCCCGAGCTCAAAGCCGAGTACCCCTGGAACCGCCGCTCCGCCCCCACCTCCCTCGCCGAGAACATCGACGGCATGCCGGAGGACGACGACCTCAACTACCCGCTCCTGAACCTCCTCCTGATCCAACGCCACGGCAGGGACTTCACCACCACGGACGTGGCCCGCCTCTGGCTGGACGAACTCCCCGCGGGCCGTACGTTCACGGCGGAACGGGTCGCCTACCGCAACCTCCTCGACGGCGTCGAACCCCCGCACACGGCCCGCCACCGCAACCCGTTCCGCGAGTGGATCGGCGCCCTGATCCGCGCGGACGTCCACGGCTGGACCAACCCGGGCGCCCCCGCGGCCGCCGCGGAACAGGCGCACCGGGACGCCGTGCTCACCCACACGGCCAACGGCGTCTACGCGGCGATGTTCACGGCGGCCGTCATCGCGGAGGCGGCCACCGGCACGAGCGACATCCACACGTGCCTGCGTACGGGCCTCACGGTCGTCCCCCCGGAGTCACGCCTGGCTCTGGCGATCCATCAAGCCGTCCAACTCGCCGAACGGCACCAGGACTTCGACCGGGTCGTGGACGAACTGCACGCCGCCCACTCCTCGTACCACTGGGTCCACGCCGTCCCCAACACGGCCCTGCTCGCCGCCGCCCTCACCCACGCGGACGGCGACTTCACGGCCTCCATCTGCCGTGCGGTGTCGGGCGGTTGGGACACCGACTCGAACGGCGCGACGGCCGGTTCGATCGCGGGCCTGCTCGCGGGCAGTCCCGAAGCGCTCCCGTCCCGCTGGACGACCCCCCTCAAGAACCGCCTGGCCACGACCGTCGGCGACTTCGACGGAACAGGCTTCGACACCCTCGCCGAACTGACCGCCCGGCTGACCACGCGCCCGGACACACAGCCGGCCCCGCACCCGATCCCCCCGGAGGCCCCGCACCCATGACCGCCACCCCCGCCCCGGCCCCCCTCGACGGCCTTCGCGTCCTCGACCTCGCGACGCTCTTCGCCGGACCCCTCGCCGCCACGATGCTCGGCGACTTCGGCGCGGAGGTCGTCAAGGTCGAGCACCCCCGCAGACCGGACCCCTCCCGCGGCCACGGCCCGTCGAAGGACGGCATCGGCCTGTGGTGGAAACTCCTCGGCCGCAACAAACGCACGATGACCCTGGACCTCTCGACGTACGGCGGACGCGACACCCTGCTGCGCCTGGCCGCCTCCGCCGACGTGATCATCGAGAACTTCCGGCCGGGCACGCTGGAGAAGTGGGACCTCGGCTGGGAGGAGCTGTCGGCCGCGAACCCCCGACTGGTACTGGCCCGGGTCACCGGCTTCGGCCAGTTCGGCCCGTACGCGCGCCGCCCCGGATTCGGCACGCTCGCCGAGGCGATGAGCGGGTTCGCCGCGATCACCGGTGAGCCGGACGCCCCGCCGGTCCTGCCGCCCTTCGGCCTCGCCGACTCGATCGCGGGCCTGGCCACGGCGTACGCGGTGATGACGGCCCTGGCCGCGCGCGACCGCACGGGCCGGGGGCAGGTCGTGGACATGGCGATCATCGAGCCGATCCTCACGGTGCTGGGCCCGCAGCCGCTCTGGTACGACCAGTTGGGCCATGTCCAGGCCCGTACCGGCAACCGCTCCCAGAACAACGCGCCGCGCAACACCTACCGCACCGCCGACGGCACCTGGGTCGCCGTCTCGACCTCGGCCCAGTCGGTCGCCGAACGCGTGATGTGCCTGGTCGGCCGCCCCGAGCTGATCACCGAGCCGTGGTTCGCCACGGGCGCGGAGCGGGCCCGCCACACCGACGTCCTCGACGAGGCGGTCGGCTCGTGGATCGCCCGGCACACCCGCGCCGACGTCATCGACGCCTTCGAGAAGGCGGAGGCGGCGGTGGCCCCCGTCCAGGACGTACGCGATGTCATGGAGGACCCGCAGTACGCGGCCCTCGACTCGATCACCACCGTCGACGATCCCGAACTCGGCCCGCTGCGCATGCAGAACGTCCTCTTCCGCCTCACCGACACCCCCGGCGAGATCCGCTGGGCCGGCCGCCCGCACGGCGCCGACACGGACGCGGTCCTCACCGAACTCGGCCTGACGGACGACGAGATCGGCAAGCTCCGGGCGGAGGGCGCCCTGTGACCACCCAAACCACCCAGGTCAGGACGGGGGCTCAGCTCACCTGGCTGTACGTCCCCGGCGACCGCCCCGAGGTGGTGGCGAAGGCACTGGCCGCAGGTGCCGACGTGGTCGTCGTCGACCTGGAGGACGCGGTCGCCCCCGACCGCAAGGAGTACGCCCGCGCCGCCACCGCCGAACTCCTCACCGAGCGGCCCCCGGTCCCGGTGCACGTCCGCGTCAACGCCCTGGACGACCCGGAGTCCATCGCCGACCTGCACGCCCTCCGCACCCCGGCCGCGCTCGGCACGCTCGCGGGCCTGCGTCTGCCGAAGGTCTCCTCCCCCGCCGAGATCCTGCGGACGACGGAACTCGTCCCGGGCCTCCCCCTGTACGCCCTCCTGGAATCGGCCCTGGCCGTCGAGCACGCCTTCGCCATCGCCACGGCCCATCCCGCCCTGCACGGCATCGCGCTCGGCGAGGCCGATCTACGGGCCGACCTGGGCGTACGCTCCGACGCGGGCCTCGACTGGCCGCGCTCCCGCGTGGTCGTGGCCGCCCGCGCGGCGGGCCTCGCCCCACCGCCCCAGTCCGTCCACCCCGACGTACGCGACCTCGCAGGGCTGGCGGCATCCTGCGCCCACGGCCGTGACCTGGGCTTCTTCGGCCGCGCGGCCATCCATCCCCGTCAGCTCCCGGTGATCGAGGCCGCCTATCTGCCGACTCCGGAGGAGATCGAGACGGCCGAGACGATCCTCGGTGCGGCGGCCGGCCACCCCGGCGCCCAGGCCCTCCCCGACGGCCGCTTCATCGACACGGCGGTGGTGGCGGGGGCGCACCGCACGCTGGCGCTGGCCCGCCGCCTCTGAAGAGGACCGGTTACGTGGAAGGGGGCGCCCCCGGAACCCGGGGCGCCCCCTTCCACGTAACCGCGGAGGTCAGGACTTCTTGGCCGAACCGGCCTCGTCCTTCTCCTCCACCTTGTCCGTCACCTCGGCGTCTTCCGTGGCTTCCGCCTTGGTCCCTGCCTTGGTCTCCGCCTTGATCTCCGTCTTGGTCTCCGTCTTGGTCTTTTCCTTCTCCTCGACGGAGTCGGAATCAGAATCGGAGTCCGCGGCCTCTGCCCCGGTGTCGTCCTCGGACTTCTTGTCCCCGGACTTCTCGTCCTCGGGCTTCTTGTCCAGGTCAGCCGCGGCGCCGTCCCCGTCCGTGTCGTCGTCCGGGGCGCCCGGCTCGACGATCTCCTCACGGCCCGGCCTGCTGCGCGCCGACAGCACGATGTAGAGCACGGCGAGGAGGAAGACGACGATCGAGGTCCAGCCGTTCAGACGGAGCCCCAGGAAGTGGTGGGCCTCGTCGACACGCATGTACTCGATCCAGAAGCGGCCTACGCAGTACGCGGCGACGTACAGCGCGAAGGCGCGGCCGTGGCCGAGCTTGAAGCGGCGGTCCGCCCAGATGACGAGGACCGCGACACCGATGCACCACAGCGACTCGTACAGGAACGTCGGGTGGTAGTAGCCGGGCTCGCGGCCGTCCGTCACGGACGTGATGTGCAGCGCCCAGGGCAGATCGGTCTCGCGCCCGTACAGCTCCTGGTTGAACCAGTTGCCCCAGCGGCCGATGGCCTGCGCGAGGGCGATGCCGGGGGCGAGGGCGTCGGCCCAGGCCGGCAGCGGGATGCCACGGCGGCGGCAGCCGATCCAGGCGCCGACCGCGCCGAGCGCGATGGCCCCCCAGATACCGAGGCCGCCCTCCCAGATCTTGAAGGCGTCGACCCAGTCCTGACCCTCGCTGAAGTACAGCTGGTAGTCGGTCACGACGTGGTACAGCCGCCCGCCGACGAGGCCGAACGGCACGGCCCACACGGCGATGTCCGCCACGGTGCCTGGCCGGCCCCCGCGCGCGACCCAGCGTTTGTTGCCGAGCCAGACGGCTACGAAGACGCCGATGATGATGCAGAACGCGTAGCCACGCAGCGGAATGGGGCCGAGGTGCAGCACACCGCGCGAAGGACTGGGGATATAGGCAAATTCCATGGCGGGGTCGACGCTACCCTGCCGGGCGGCACGTCGGGCAACCCGCCCGGGCTACGGGTCCATAACGAGACCGGGCGGGACCCTGCCGATCGGAGGGCCCCGCTCCGGGCTCACGCCTTGTCGGCCTGCTGCACCAGCTGCTTCAGCTTGGCCGGGGTCATCGACTGGTCCTGGTAGATGTTCTTCCCGTTCAGCAGGACCGTCGGGGTGCCGCTGAAGCCGCCGCCCTGGAAGGCCTGGTGGGACTTGGCGACCCAGCTGTCGTGCGTACCGTCCTCGACGCACTTCTTGAACGGGGCGGTGGTCAGTCCGTCGACCTTGCCGGCCAGCTCGATCAGCTTGCTGTTCTGCGCGTACGCGTCGTCCGTCTCGGCGGGCTGGTTCTCGAACAGCACGTCGTGGTACGCGGGGAACTTCCCGGCGTCCTGGGCGCACGCGGCGGCGTTGGCGGCGCGCAGGGAGCCGCTGCCGCGCATGTTCCCGTCGATCAGGGTCGCCAGGTGGTACTCCACCTTCAGCTGTCCGGACTCCGTCAGCTCATGGACCGTCGAGCGGTACCCGTCCTCGAAGCTCTTGCAGGCCGGGCAGCGGAAGTCCTCCCACACGGTGAGGGTCGACTTCGCGCTCTCCTTGCCGACGGGGATGGCGAGGCTGTCGTCGCCGTTGGCCCCCGAGGGAGCCGTCAGCGGGCCCGCCTCGGTGTCCGCCTTGCCGCCGCCCGAGTTCGCGGCGAGAACGCCGATCACCCCGGCCAGCGCCAGTACGCAGACGATCGCGCCGCCCACGACCAGCACCCGGCGGCGCTTGTCGGACTTCTTCTGCTTGTCTCGCTCTTCCGCCAGCCGCTCGCGGGCGGTGCGCTTTCCCTCACGGTTCTTCTCGCTCACATCCCGCAGAACGAACCGGGGAGGCGCACCGCGCCTCCCCGGCCCCAGGTCCACCCGTTCGAGTGAGTGAACCGTTCATCACCACATCGTGTGACTACACCGCGCCGCGCACGCCTTCGGCGAGGTCGGCCGCGAGGGCGCGCACGCCCTCCAGGCCCGCGGCCTCGTCGGGAGCGTCCAGCATCAGCTTCACGAACGCCGAACCGACGATGACGCCGTCGGCGAAGCCGGCCACCTCGCGCGCCTGTACGGCGTTCGAGACGCCGAGGCCGACACAGACCGGCAGGTCGGTGGTGGCCTTGGTGCGCCGGACGAGTTCCTGCGCCTGGGCGCCCACGGACGCGCGGGTGCCGGTGACGCCCATCAGCGAGGCCGCGTACACGAAGCCGGAACCGGCCGCGGTGATCTCGGCGAGCCGGGCGTCCTTGCTGCTGGGCGCGACGACGAAGACGGTCCCGAGGCCGTGCTTCTCCGCGTGCTCCCTCCACAGCCCCGACTCCTGGACGGGGAGGTCCGGCAGGATGCACCCGGCGCCGCCCGCCTCGGCCAGCTCGGCGGTGAAGCGCTCCACGCCGTAGCGGTCGATGGGATTCCAGTACGTCATCACGAGGACGGGCTTGCCGGTCGCCTCGTGCGCCTCGCGGACCGTGCGCATCACGTCGGCGATCTTGACGCCGCCGCGCAGGGCGATGTCGTCGGCGGTCTGGATGACGGGTCCGTCCAGGACGGGGTCGCTGTGCGGCAGCCCGACCTCGACGACGTCCGCGCCGCCGTCGAAGACGGCCTTGATCGCCGCGATGCCGCCGTCCACGGTCGGGAAGCCGGCCGGCAGGTACGCGATCAGCGCGGACCGGCCCTCCTCCTTCGCCCCGGCGAGGGTGTCACTCAACAGCTGTACGTTGCCGCTCACTTGGCGTCCCCCTCGATCTCCGCGGTGTCGCCGTCGGCGTCCGCCTCGACGACGGCGTCGGCGCCCTCGTCGTACAGGCCGAAGTAGCGCGCGGCCGTGTCCATGTCCTTGTCGCCGCGGCCCGAGAGGTTGACGACGATCAGCCCGTCCGGGCCGAGTTCCCTGCCGACCTCCAGCGCCCCGGCGAGCGCGTGCGCGCTCTCGATGGCCGGGATGATGCCCTCGGTGCGGGACAGCAGGCGCAGTGCCTGCATGGCCGCGTCGTCGGTGACGGCGCGGTACTCGCCCCGGCCGCTGTCCTTGAGGTAGGCGTGCTCGGGGCCGATGCCCGGGTAGTCGAGCCCGGCCGAGATCGAGTAGGGCTCGGTGATCTGGCCCTCCTCGTCCTGGAGGACGTAACTGCGGGAGCCGTGCAGGATGCCCGGTTCGCCGGCCGTCAGGGTGGCCGCGTGCTCACCGGTCTCGATGCCGTGTCCGGCGGGCTCGCAGCCGATGAGGCGTACGTCCGCGTCGGGGATGAAGGCGTGGAAGAGGCCGATGGCGTTCGAGCCGCCGCCGACGCACGCGATCGCCGCGTCGGGGAGGCGGCCCGCGCGCTCCAGGATCTGGCGGCGGGCCTCGACGCCGATGACGCGGTGGAAGTCGCGGACCATCGCCGGGAAGGGATGCGGTCCGGCGACCGTGCCGAACAGGTAGTGGGTGCGGTCGACGTTGGCGACCCAGTCGCGGAAGGCCTCGTTGATGGCGTCCTTCAGCGTGCGGCTGCCGGACTTCACGGCGATGACCTCGGCGCCGAGCATGCGCATCCGGG
The DNA here is from genome assembly GCF_018070025.1 of Streptomyces liliiviolaceus. NCBI lineage: Bacteria > Bacillati > Actinomycetota > Actinomycetes > Kitasatosporales > Streptomycetaceae > Streptomyces > Streptomyces liliiviolaceus. The sequence continues at coordinate 3,708,613 of NZ_JAGPYQ010000001.1, read as the reverse complement.
CCACGTTCAGGGCCTGGCGCTGGGTGTCGATCTCGCCCATGTAGATGGTGCATTCGAGGCCGAACAGCGCGCAGGCGGTGGCCGTGGCGACGCCGTGCTGGCCCGCGCCGGTCTCGGCGATGACGCGGGTCTTGCCCATGCGCTTGGTGAGCAGGGCCTGGCCGAGCACGTTGTTGATCTTGTGGGAGCCGGTGTGGTTGAGGTCTTCCCTCTTGAGGAAGATCCGGGCGCCTCCGGCGTGCTCGGCGAACCGCTCGACCTCGGTGAGGGAGCTGGGCCGGCCGGTGTAGTGGACGAGCAGGTCGTCCAGTTCCCGGGCGAACTCGGGGTCGGACCTGGCCTTGTCGTACTCGACGGCGACCTCGTCCACGGCGGCGACCAGCGCCTCCGGGATGAACTTGCCGCCGAACGCGCCGAAGTAGCCCTCGGCGCTGGGGATCCGACCCTCGGGGTCGGGAATGAAGAACTCGCTGGACATGCGGACACCTCACAGGGGCGTCGGCCCCGGGATAGGTCGGAATGGGGTCACGTGGATCGCATGTCACCTTCGATGAGTTCGATGAGCAGCTCTCGACTCATCTGCGGTTCGGCAGCGCCCCGAAAGGGGCGCGGGGAACTGCGCGCCCAGCCCCCACCGGCCCGCGGATTCACAGCGGGCTTCCGGCGGAACGCAAGGACGTGGCTCAGCCCACCGCAGGTGACACGCGCTGACGCCATCGCATGCCGTTCACCTGCCCCGGCTCGTCACCGATGACATACCGCACCCGACGCCCGTGCACGCGCCGCGCGGGCGCCCGGCAGCCGCGCGGACGGCAGCCGCGGGCCAGGGGGTGTTGTGAAAGTCCTGTGCGGTGCCCGCGGTGTTCGGTGCGTGTCCTCGGTGCGCCGGACGAAGGCTCTCGTACTGGACGTACTTGGGTCTTCGTCCGGTGCGGCGAGGGCGCGTGCCGGGCGCCGTGGGTGCTGTGCGGGACTTTCACAACACCCCCTGGCCGCGCGTAGGGGCCGGGAGCCGCCGAGAGCCCTGCGGCGACGGACCGGACGCGCGCCGGGCCACCGTCGGGGCGGGAGCCCGGACGGGTGGTCGCGGCGGGGGTGCGGCCGGCGCTCATCGGGAGAGGTCAGCCCCGCCCGTGCCGCAGCGCGGGGTGCGCGCCCGCGGCGACCAGGTCCGAGACGGCCGTCTTCGGGTCCCGGCCGGTGACCAGGGACTCGCCGACCAGGACGGCGTCGGCGCCCGCGTTGGCGTAGGCGATGAGGTCGTGCGGGCCGCGGACACCGGACTCGGCGATCTTCACGATGTGCGCGGGGATCTCGGGCGCGATGCGCTCGAAGGTGCCGCGGTCGACCTTCAGGTCCTTGAGGTTGCGCGCGTTGACGCCGATGACCTTCGCCCCGGCGTCCACCGCCCGGTCGATCTCGTCCTCGTCGTGCACCTCGACGAGCGGGGTGAGCCCGATGGACTCGGCGCGCTCGATGAGGGACTCCAGGGCGGGCTGGTCGAGGGCGGCCACGATGAGCAGCGCGAGGTCGGCCCCGTACGCCCGGGCCTCCCACAGCTGGTACGACGTGACGATGAAGTCCTTGCGCAGCACCGGGATGTCGACCCGGGCGCGGACGGCCTCCAGGTCGGCGAGCGAGCCGCCGAAGCGGCGCTGTTCGGTGAGCACGGAGATGACGGCCGCGCCGCCGGCCTCGTAGTCCGCGGCGAGGGCCGCGGGGTCGGCGATCGCGGCGAGGGCGCCCTTGGACGGGCTGGAGCGCTTGACCTCGCAGATGACCTTGACGCCGTCGCCGCGCAGGGCCGCGACACCGTCCTTGGCAGGCTGAGCCTTCGCGGCGCGCTCCTTGAGCTCGTCGAGGCTGACGCGCGCCTGCCGTTCCGCGAGGTCGGCACGGACTCCGTCGATGATCTCGTCGAGCACACTCACGCGAGCGGCCCCCTTCCAGACGGTGAACGGTTGAAGCGGTCGGGCGGGTGAAGCGGTTCCGCTGTCGACCGGGGCTTTGTCGCATCGGACGAAACCGGTGGTCACTGCGATGGTATCCGCAGGAGGGCGTGGGTCTCACATCCGGTTGACGCCGGTCCCACTACCTGGACGTTCCCTGATTGATCAAGGATGCAGCCAGCCACCGAACGGCAGGTTCCGGACAACGGTGAAGACCAGCGACAACGCGCCCAGGCTCCACAGCAGGGGCGGCCCGGGATCGATGTTCATCGGGCGGCCCCGGGCCGTGCGGACCACCCAGACGGTCCACAGCACGGCGAAGACCAGATAGCCGGTCACGGCGAGCGCGTTGGCACCCAGGGCCGTCCCGAGATCCCCGTGCGCGACGGCGTGGGCGCTGCGCAGCCCTCCGCAGCCGGGGCAGTACAGGCCCGTGTAGCGGAGCAGGGGGCAGGCGGGGTAGTGGCCGGGTTCGTTCGGGTCGACGGTTCCCACGTACGCGAAGGCGGCGGCGACGGCCACGAGGATCCCGCCGGGTACGGCGAGCCGGCGTACCGCGGCTCCGGTCCCGGCCGCGGACGCGGGAGCGGATCCTGGAGCGGGCGTCACCCTCTGGGATTCGGCGTTCACGCGTCGCATTCTGCCGGGCCCGGGGGCCGGCCGCACATGGCGGGAGGCGGTCCCGGCGCTCGACGAGCCGAACCCGCCTCCTGGGCAGCGCGCCGCGGTCAGCTCTCGGCCGACGCGACCTGGTGGGTGGGGTGCGAGTTCTTCGGCTGGCCGAGGCCCGCCGCGCGCATGGCCATGCCGACCACGCCGCCGAGGACGACGATGACCATGCCGGCCCAGAAGCCCAGCGGGCTGGCCAGCACCATGAAGGCGCCGGAGACGCAGAAACCGATGAAGGCGATGATGACACCGGTCCAGGCGGCCGGGGTGTGGCCGTGGCTGCTGCCCGCCATGACTTGCTCCTCGTTGCTGTACGTGTATGAGCCGGACGCTCGCGCCCTATTGTCCCGCACGGGTGAGTGTGGGTTGAGCGGGGGTCCGTGGTGACGCCCGGGGCCCACGGGCCGGTGGACGAGTGCGGCCCGGTGGGGGCTTGTCGCGCAGTTCCCCGCGCCCCTAAAAACCGGGGCTACGCCCCAGCCCCCTAGGGGCGCGGGGAACTGCGCGAACGGCCCCCACCGGCCCGCAGCCGAGAACGCGCCCCCTCGAACGGTCAAGCCCCGGTAGGGTCCTCGCCCCGGTCGAGCGCCTTCCAGATCTCCTCGGGCCGATCGGGATCGACCGGCGCCCGAACCCGCCGCGGCCGAGGCGTCCCGTCCCGCTCGTAGCGCCCCGACATGGTCGGCCACAGCCGCCCGTACCGCAGCGCCAGCAGCCCCGCGAGCAGCAGCAGCAACCCACCCGCCGCGGCCACGTACGGCCACCCCGTGTGCGTCATCGTGTCCACCGTCGCGGCGGTGTCCCCGGTCGCCTCCGCGGCCTTCTCGTCCAGCGCGGAGCTGTCGGAGAGACCGAGGAGCGCGGAGGCGATCGTGCCCGCGCCGGAGAGCGCGAGGAGTCCGGCGACCAGGAAGCGCCCGGCCCGGCGGACGGCGAAGACGGCGACGAGGGAGGCGAGTCCGACGATCGCCAGCGAGGCGGGGACGCCGGTGACGTCACTGCCCGAGGCGCTCAGCGGGAAGTCGCCGCCGGCCACGGTCGCCGTGCCGCCCGACCAGCCGCGCCGGGTGGCGAGCAGCACGAGGGCCGCGCCGAGCGCGCCCGACAACAGGGCGACGGCGAGGCTCCGGCGGCCGGAGCGGGCGGGTCCGGGGGCTTCGGATCGGGGGTGCGGTACAGCAGTCACGTACCCCACTATCGCCTGAACTCCGGGCGAACCGTCACCCGAGGACACGTGAGCCGCGTCGCACTGCCCGCGAATGTCTCCTTGTCGACCCTGTCATGCAGGGCGCCCGTCAGGAGAGCCGGTTGGCCGTGTGGACCGCGCGCAGGACCGCCGCCGCCTTGTTGCGGCACTCGGTGTCCTCGGCGACGGGGTCCGAGTCGGCGACGACCCCGGCGCCCGCCTGCACGTACGCCGTGCCGTCCCGCAGCAGGGCCGTACGGATGGCGATCGCGGTGTCGGAGTCGCCCGCGAAGTCGAGGTAGCCGACGCAGCCGCCGTACAGACCGCGCCGCGAGGGCTCCAGTTCGTCGATGATCTGCATCGCGCGGGGCTTGGGGGCGCCGGAGAGGGTGCCGGCGGGGAAGCAGGCGGTGAGTACGTCGAAGGCCGTACGCCCCTCGGCGACCTTGCCGGTGACGGTCGAGACGATGTGCATGACGTGGGAGTAGCGCTCGATGGACATGAAGTCGACGACCTCCACGGAGCCGGGCTCGCAGACCCGGCCCAGGTCGTTGCGGCCCAGGTCGACGAGCATCAGGTGCTCGGCGCGTTCCTTGGGGTCGGAGATCAGTTCGTCGGCGAGGGCCTGGTCCTCCTGGACGGTGGCGCCGCGCGGCCGGGTGCCCGCGATGGGGTGGACCATCGCCTGCCCGTCCTCGACCTTGACGAGGGCCTCCGGGGAGGAGCCCACGACGTCGAAGCCGTCGAAGCGGAAGAGGTACATGTACGGGGAGGGGTTGGTCGCCCGCAGGACCCGGTAGACGTCCAGCGCGCTCGCCGTGCACGCCGTCTCGAAGCGCTGGGAGGGGACGACCTGGAAGGCCTCGCCGGCCCGGATGCGTTCCTTGATGTCGTCGACGGCGACCTGGTAGTCGGGGCCGCCCCACAGCGCGGTGTACTCGGGGAGTTCGGACGGCGGGAGCGCGGCCGGCGGCTGCGAGACGGGCCGCGAGAGGTCTGCCTCCATGGCGTCGAGGCGGGCCACGGCGTCGTGATAGGCCTCGTCGACGCCCGAGTCGAGGTCGTTGTGGTTGATCGCGTTGGCGATCAGCAGGACCGAGCCGTCCCAGTGGTCGAGGACCGCGAGGTCGCTGGTGAGGAGCATGGTCAGCTCGGGCAGCTTGAGGTCGTCGCGCTCGCCGGGGCCGATCTTCTCCAGGCGGCGCACGATGTCGTAGCCGAGATAGCCGACCATGCCGCCGGTGAACGGCGGAAGCGCGTGGCCGCCGGCGAGGTCGTGCGGGGTGTGCAGGGTCTCGATGGTGGCGCGCAGGGCGGCGAGGGGGTCGCCGTCGGCGGGGACCCCGACGGGCGGGGTGCCCAGCCAGTGCGCCTGTCCGTCGCGCTCGGTGAGGGTGGCGGCCGAGCGGACCCCCACGAAGGAGTAGCGGGACCACGTGCGGCCGTTCTCCGCGGACTCCAGGAGGAAGGTGCCGGGGCGTTCGGCGGCGAGCTTGCGGTAGAGCGCGACGGGGGTGTCGCCGTCCGCGAGGAGCTTGCGGCTGACGGGGATGACACGCCGGTCGGTGGCCAGCTTGCGGAAGGTGTCGAGGTCCATGGCCGCTGACCTTACTGATCCACGGCGGGTACGCCGGAATCCGCGTCCCCGGCATCCCCGGCGCTCCCGGCGTCCTTGAGGAGCACGTCGGCGTCGAAGCAGGTGCGGTCGCCGGTGTGGCAGGCGGCGCCCACCTGGTCGACCTTGACCAGCACGGTGTCGGCGTCGCAGTCGAGCGCGACGGACCTGACCCACTGGAAGTGCCCGGAGGTGTCGCCCTTGACCCAGTACTCCTGGCGGCTGCGCGACCAGTACGTGCACCGGCCGGTCGTCAGCGTGCGATGCAGCGCCTCGTCGTCCATCCAGCCGAGCATCAGCACCTCACCGGTGTCGTACTGCTGGGCGATGGCGGGTACGAGCCCGTCGGCGCTGCGCCTGAGGCGTGCGGCGATCTCGGGGTCCAGGCCGCTGGGCCTGCTGGGCGTGGGCGTGCTGGTCATGCCGACCATTGTGCCGCGCCGGCCGCAGGCGCCCGGACGGCGTCCACTGGCTGAGAGCCGAGATCGGTGGCCCGCAGAAGTGGGCGGACCGCCGGGGCGGTCGTAGGCTGGCAGGCATGTCGACCCATGCGAAGCGTGAACGACTTCTCCTCGCCGATCTGTTGGAGGCAGAGGGACCGGACGCCCCCACTCTGTGCGAGGGCTGGAACACCCGCGATCTCGCCGCCCATGTCGTGGTGCGCGAGCGCCGCCCGGACGCCGCCGGCGGCATCCTGATCAAGCAGCTCGCGTCACGGCTCGACCGGGTGATGGCGGAGTTCACCGCGAAGCCGTACGAGGAACTCATCCAGCTGATCCGTACGGGGCCGCCGCGTTTCTCGCCGTTCAACCTGAAGCAGATCGACGAGGCGTCGAACGCGATCGAGTTCTACGTCCACACCGAGGACGTACGCCGGGCCCGGCCCGACTGGGTGCCGCGGGTGCTCGACCCGGTCTTCCAGGACGCCCTGTGGTCCCGCCTCGAACGCATCGCCAGGATGATGGGCCGGGGCGCCCCCACCGGCCTGGTCCTGCGCCGCCCGGACGGCCAGACGGTCGTCGCCCACAAGGGCACCCCCGTGGTCACGGTCACCGGCGACCCCGCAGAACTGGTCCTCTTCGCCCACGGCCGCCAGAGCGTGGCCGACGTGGAGGTCGACGGCGACAAGGACGCGATAGCCAAACTCCAGGAGACGAAGCAACTGGGCCTGTAGAGCGGGCGTGCGGCGGACGCCCCGTCCGCACGGCTCAGGACGGACGAGAGCCCCGGCCGCTCGGCGGCCGGGGCTCCCATCGGTACGGCGTCTGCAGCAGCGTCACCGCACGGGGTGGCCCGCCTCCCGCAGTGTCTGTTTCACCTGGCCGATGCGCAGGTCGCCGAAGTGGAAGACCGACGCGGCGAGCACCGCGTCGGCGCCCGCGGTGACGGCCGGGGGGAAGTCGGCGAGGCCGCCCGCGCCGCCGGAGGCGATGACCGGGACCGTGACGTGCTTGCGCACCGCGCCGATCATCTCCAGGTCGTAGCCGTCCTTGGTGCCGTCGGCGTCCATGGAGTTGAGCAGGATCTCGCCCGCGCCCAGTTCGGCGGCCCGGTGCGCCCATTCGACGGCGTCGATGCCGGTGCCCTCGCGGCCGCCGTGGGTGGTCACCTCGAAGGTGCCGGCGGCCGTCCTGCGGGCGTCCACCGACAGGACCAGCACCTGGCGTCCGAAGCGCTCCGCGATCTCGCGGATCAGGTCGGGACGGGCGATGGCGGCCGTGTTGACGCCGACCTTGTCCGCGCCCGCCCGCAGCAGCTTGTCGACGTCCTCGGCGGTGCGTACGCCGCCGCCCACCGTGAGCGGGATGAACACCTGCTCGGCGGTGCGGCGCACCACGTCGTAGGTGGTCTCGCGGTTGCCGGAGGACGCGGTGATGTCCAGGAACGTCAGCTCGTCGGCGCCCTCGGCGTCGTACACCTTGGCCATCTCGACGGGGTCGCCCGCGTCGCGCAGGTTCTGGAAGTTGACGCCCTTGACGACCCGGCCGTTGTCGACGTCCAGGCAGGGGATGACACGTACGGCGAGGGTCATGACGCGGACCCCTCCCCCGGGGCCGCCCCGCGGTACGCCTCCACCTCGATCTCGACCACCAGGCCGGGATCGACGAAACCGGAGACGATGATCATCGAGGCGGCCGGCCGGACCGCGTCGAAGAACTCCTTGTGGGCGCGGCCGATGTCCTCCACGTCCCGGGCGTGCGTGAGGTACATGCGCGTACGGACGACGTGCTCGGCGCCGAGGCCGAGCTGTTCCAGGGCGGAGAGGGCCACCTTGAAGGAGTTGACGGCCTGCTCGTACGGGTCGCCGCCGGCGATCTGGCCGTCCACCACGGAGGTGCAGCCGGAGACCAGGACGAGGCCGTTGGGCAGTTCCACCGCGCGGGAGTAGCCGAAGGCCTCCTCCCAGGGGGCGCCGGTCGTGACGCGTCGCAGGTCGCTCATCCGGCCACCGCCGCGAGAGCCTCTTCCAGGGTGAAGGCCTTGGCGTACAGGGCCTTTCCGACGATCGCGCCCTCGACGCCGAGGGGGACGAGGTCGGCGATGGCGCGCAGGTCGTCCAGCGAGGACACGCCGCCGGAGGCGACGACGGGCCGGTCGGTGGCCGCGCAGACGTTCTTCAGGAGCTCCAGGTTGGGGCCCTGGAGGGTGCCGTCCTTGGCGATGTCGGTGACGACGTACCGCGCGCAGCCCTCCTTGTCGAGGCGCTCCAGCGTCTCGTAGAGGTCGCCGCCGTCGCGGGTCCAGCCGCGGCCGCGCAGGGTGGTGCCGCGGACGTCGAGGCCGACCGCGATCTGGTCGCCGTGCTCGGCGATGACCTTGGCGACCCACTCGGGGGTCTCCAGGGCGGCGGTGCCGAGGTTCACGCGGGTGCAGCCGGTGGCGAGGGCCGCGGCGAGGGTGTCGTCGTCGCGGATGCCGCCGGACAGCTCCACCTTGATGTCCATGGCGCGGGCGACCTCGGCGATCAGCGCGCGGTTGTCGCCCGTGCCGAACGCGGCGTCCAGGTCCACCAGGTGCAGCCACTCGGCGCCGGACCGCTGCCAGGCGAGGGCGGCGTCGAGCGGGGAACCGTACGAGGTCTCCGTGCCGGACTCGCCGTGCACGAGCCGGACGGCCTGGCCGTCGCGGACGTCGACGGCGGGGAGGAGTTCGAGCTTGGCCATGGTCTACAGGGTTCCGATCCAGTTGGTGAGCAGCTGGGCTCCGGCGTCGCCGGACTTCTCGGGGTGGAACTGGGTGGCCCACAGGGCGCCGTTCTCGACGGCCGCCACGAAGGGCTTGCCGTGCGTGGACCAGGTGACGAGCGGTGAGCGCATCGCCGGGTTCGCGGTCTCCAGGGACCAGTCGTGGACGGCGTACGAGTGCACGAAGTAGAAGCGCGCGTCGGTGTCGAGACCGGCGAAGAGCTTCGTGCCGGCCGGTGCCTCGACGGTGTTCCAGCCCATGTGGGGCACGATGTCGGCCTGGAGCGGCTCGACCGAGCCGGGCCACTCGTCGAGGCCCTCGGTCTCGACGCCGTGTTCGATGCCGCGCTCGAAGAGGATCTGCATGCCGACGCAGATGCCGAGGACCGGGCGGCCGCCAGCGAGGCGGCGGCCGACGATCCAGTCTCCGCGCGCCTCCCGCAGGCCCTTCATGCAGGCGGCGAAGGCGCCGACTCCCGGCACCAGCAGCCCGTCCGCGGCCATGGCCTTGTCGTAGTCACGGGTGATCTCGACGTCGGCGCCCGCGCGCGCGAGGGCGCGTTCGGCGGACCTGACGTTCCCGAAGCCGTAGTCAAAGACGACCACTCGCTTCGAAGGGGTGCTCGAAGACGTGCCCGAAGACGTGCCCGAAGGGGTGTCGGGGGTACTCAATTCCACACCTCCAGGCGGACGACACCGGCGACGAGGCACATGGCCGCGCCGATGGACAGCAGGATGATCAGGCTCTTGGGCATCTGCTGCTTGACGAAGGAGTAGACGCCGCCGAGCAGGAAGAGCCCGACGACGATGAGGACGGTGGAGAGGCCGCTCATGGCTTACAGCGCGCCCTTCGTGGAGGGAAGGATGCCCGCCGCGCGCGGGTCGCGCTCGGAGGCGTACCGCAGGGCCCGGGCGAGCGCCTTGAACTGGCACTCCACGATGTGGTGGGCGTTGCGCCCGTACGGCACGTGCACGTGCAGGGCGATCTGCGCCTGGGCGACGAAGGACTCCAGGATGTGCCGGGTCATCGTCGTGTCGTACTCGCCGATCATCGGCGCCATCTTCTCGGGCTCGGTGTGCACGAGGTAGGGGCGGCCGGAGAGGTCGACGGTGACCTGGGCGAGCGACTCGTCCAGCGGGACGGTGCAGTTGCCGAAGCGGTAGATGCCGACCTTGTCGCCGAGCGCCTGCTTGAAGGCGCCGCCCAGGGCGAGGGCGGTGTCCTCGATGGTGTGGTGCGAGTCGATGTGCAGGTCGCCCTCGGTCTTCACGGTCAGGTCGAACAGACCGTGCCGGCCGAGCTGGTCGAGCATGTGGTCGTAGAAGCCGACGCCTGTCGACACATCGACCTTCCCGCTGCCGTCGAGATCGATCTCGACGACGACGGAGGTCTCCTTGGTGTTCCGTTCGACACGGCCTACGCGGCTCATGCGCTCTGCTCCTTCGGGGGTGCGGGGGTGTCCCCCGCGGGCACGGATGTCTGCAAATCGCGCGGCAGTGCACGGACCGCGGCGAGGAACGCGTCGTTCTCGGCGGGGGTGCCGGCGGTGACCCGCAGCCATCCCGGTACGCCGTTGTCCCGGACCAGGACGCCCCGGTCGAGGATCAGCCGCCAGGCCTCGTGCGAGCCGGCCGCGCCGTCGAACCGCCCGAACTGGACGAAGTTGGCGTCGGACTCGGTCACCTCGAAGCCCAGCGCGCGCAGCTCGGCCACCAGCCGGTCACGCTCCGTCTTCAGCTGCTCGACGTAACCGAGCAGGGTGTCGGTGTGCTCCAGGGCGGCCAGCGCGGTCGCCTGGGTGACGGCCGACAGGTGGTACGGCAGCCGTACGAGCTGGACGGCGTCCACGACCGCCGGGTGGGCGGCGAGGTAGCCGAGGCGCAGCCCGGCCGCGCCGAACGCCTTCGACATGGTGCGCGAGACGACGAGATTCGGCCGATCTTCGAGCAGCGGCAGCAGTGACTCACCGTGACTGAACTCGACGTAGGCCTCGTCGACGACGACCATCGCGCCGGCGCTCCCGGCCCTGGCCGCCTGCGCCGCCTCGTACAGCGCGAGGACCGTGGTGGACGGAACCGCGTTGCCCGTGGGGTTGTTGGGGGTGGTGATGAACACGACGTCGGGCCGGTGCTCGGCGATGGCCTGCTCCGCCGCGCTCACGTCGATCGTGAAGTCGTCGTTGCGGGGACCGGAGATCCATCCGGTGCCGGTGCCGCGTGCGATGAGCCCGTGCATCGAGTACGAGGGCTCGAAGCCGATCGCGGTGCGGCCGGGCCCGCCGAAGGTCTGCAGCAGCTGCTGGATGACCTCGTTCGACCCGTTGGCCGCCCACACGTTCTCGACGCCGACCACGTGCCGGCCGGTCTTCGTCAGATAGGCGGCCAGCTCGGTGCGCAGCTCCACCGCGTCCCGGTCGGGGTAGCGGTTGAGGTGGCGCGCGGCCTCGCGCACCCGCTCGGCGATCCGCTCGACGAGCGGTTCGGGCAGCGGGTACGGATTCTCGTTGGTGTTGAGCCGTACGGGCACGTCGAGCTGCGGGGCGCCGTACGGGGACTTGCCGCGCAGCTCGTCGCGGATCGGCAGATCGTCTATGCCGATCGAGCTGTCGGAGGAACCGCCGTGGGTACTCACTTGCCGGGAACCTTCCAGCCGAACCGGGCCTTGACCGCCGCGCCGTGGGCGGGGAGGTCCTCCGCCTCGGCGAGCGTCACGACGTGGTGGGCGACCTCGGCCAGCGCGTCGCGGGTGTAGTCGACGATGTGGATGCCGCGCAGGAACGACTGGACGGACAGGCCCGAGGAGTGGCAGGCGCAGCCGCCGGTCGGCAGGACGTGGTTGGAGCCGGCCGCGTAGTCGCCGAGCGAGACGGGCGCCCAGGGGCCGACGAAGACCGCGCCGGCGTTGGTGACCCGGTCGGCGACCGCGCTCGCGTCGGCCGTCTGGATCTCCAGGTGCTCGGCGCCGTAGGCGTTGACGACCCGCAGTCCCTCTTCCACCCCGTCGACCAGCACGATCGCGGACTGCCTGCCGCCGAGTGCCGGGACGATCCGGTCCTCGATGTGCTTGGTGGCGGCGACCTGCGGTTCCAGTTCCTTGGCGACCGCGTCGGCCAGCGCGAGGGAGTCGGTGACGAGGACGGCGGCGGCGAGCGGATCGTGCTCGGCCTGGCTGATCAGGTCGGAGGCGACGTGCACGGGGTCGGCGCCGTCGTCGGCGAGGATCGCGATCTCGGTCGGTCCCGCCTCGGCGTCGATGCCGATCCGGCCCGCGAAGTAGCGCTTGGCGGCGGCGACCCAGATGTTGCCGGGGCCGGTGACCATGTTGGCGGGCGGGCAGGACTCGGTGCCGTACGCGAACATCGCCACGGCGGTCGCGCCGCCGGCCGCGTACACCTCGTCGACGCCGAGCAGCGCGCAGGCGGCCAGGATCGTCGGGTGCGGCAGGCCGCCGAAGTCGGCCTGGGCGGGCGAGGCGAGCGCGATGGACCCGACACCTGCCTCCTGCGCCGGGACCACGTTCATGATCACGGACGAGGGGTAGACGGACCGGCCGCCGGGCGCGTACAGCCCGACGCGGTCGACGGGCACCCACTTCTCGGTGACCGAGCCGCCGGGGACCACCTGGGTGGTGTGCGTGGTGCGGCGCTGCTCGCGGTGGACGATGCGGGCGCGGCGGATCGACTCCTCCAGGGCCGCGCGCACTGCCGGATCGAGCTGTTCGAGCGCGTCCGTGAGGGCCTGCGCGGGGACCCGTACGGACTCCAGGCGTACGCCGTCGAACTTCTCCGCGTAGTCGATCAGTGCCGCGTCGCCCCGATGATGCACGGCCTCGCAGATCGGACGCACCTTCTCCAGGGCGGCCGAGACGTCGAAGTCGGCTCGGGGCAGCAGGTCGCGCAGGGCGGGGCCCTCGGGGAGGGCGTCGCCGCGCAGATCGATTCGGGCCATAGCGAAATGTTGCAGCACGTAGCTAATTCTCTCAGACGGCCGTCGGGCGCCGGACGGCTGTATCAATCGCTGATACGCGCCACGGATCAGCGGACGGCGGGTGGCTGGATCCGGCCCCCGTCAGTCACGGAGAGCAACCATCGTCACTCTCGGCGTTCAGGCGCCGACTCAGCGGGCATCACAGGGACGGCTGTACGAACCGGCGAGTAACTGAGGAGTGAGAGAAAATCGTGACCGATGGGGCCGGCCTGCGCGTCGGCGAACTGCCCGACGACCTGAGCGCGGCCGAAGCCGGCATGTGGCAGGCGTTCCGCAACGGCAGCGTGTACGACCTGCGGGCCGGGGACACCGCCGCCGACGATCCGCACGGTGGCCATCCCTGGGGCCCGGAGCGCACGGTCCGGGCCAGGATCGTGTGCTGGCTGCTGCTGAACGGCCCGCCCGCGCTGGACGGCCGGGTGGCCTCCCTCAAGCTGGCCGGGGTGCAGATCGTCGACCCGCTCGATCTCGCGGGCGGCACGGTCGAGCCGTACGTCGAGATGAAGGGCTGCCGTTTCGAGAAGGAGATCCTGCTGCCGGAGTCGCGGTTCACGACGCTGCGGCTGGTGGACTGCGCGATACCGCGGCTGGAGGCGGCCCGGCTGCACACCGAGGGCGATCTGCATCTGCCGCGCTGCCGCTTCCACAACGGCGTGCGCCTCACCGACGCGCACATAGGCACGGACCTGCTGCTCAACCAGGCGGTGATCTACCGGGACCGGCGCGACAACTCCCTCGTCGGCGACGGGATGACCATCGGGCAGGATCTGCAGGCCGAGATGATGGAGTCGCACGGCGAGCTGAGCCTGCGCGGCGCGAAGGTCGGCGTCTCGCTCAGCCTGCGCGGCAGCCGGCTGGCCAATCCGTACGGGCGCCGGGCGCTGAACGCACCGCAGCTGACCGTCGAGCGCACCATGTACATGACCCCCGCGGGTGTCGGTGACCCCGTGCTGACCAGCGGCCGGACCCCCGCGCACGGCACCCGGGTGCAGCGCTTCGAGTGCGAGGGCGGGATCCGGCTCGACGACGGCCGGTTCGGCGACGCGGTCGACTTCGAGCAGGCCCGCCTCACCCTGCGCGACGACCAGGAGATCTCGCTGCGCCGCGTCCAGGTGCCCGAGCTGCGGTTCCTCGGCCGGCGTCCGCAGCGCGGGCGGGTCGTGCTGAACGGGGCGCGGGTGGTCACCCTCATCGACCAGGCGACCAGCTGGCCGGGCGCGGGCCAGCTGCAGATGGGCGGCTTCCAGTACGAGTACCTGGTGCCGCGCGGCCCGTTCCCGCTGGCCCGGCGCCTGCAGTGGGTGGCCGCGGCCACACCCGAGTACAGCCCGGAGCCGTACGAGCGGCTGGCGACCGTGCTGCGCAACAGCGGCGAGGACGAGGAGGCGCGCGAGGTGCTGCTCGCCAAGCAGCGCCACCGCCGCGAGAACCTGCCGATCGCGGCCAAGCTGTGGGGCCATGTGCAGGACTGGACGGTCGCCTACGGGTACCGGCCGGGGCGTGCGGCCATCTGGATGGGCGTGCTCTGGGCGGTGACCTCCTTCGCCTTCGCGCACGCCGACCATCCGCCGCTCAAGAGCGGTGAGCATCCGCCGTGGAACCCCTCGATCTTCGCCCTGGACCTGCTGCTGCCGCTCATCGACCTCGGCCAGGCCGGCTACTGGCAGCTGCGCGGCGGCTGGCAGTGGCTCGCCGCGGTGGTGATCCTGCTGGGCTGGGTCCTGGCGACGACGGTGGCGGCGGGCGCGACCCGAACGCTCCGCAGAGGCTGACCGCCGACCGGTCGACAGCTCTCGCGGGAGGTGGGCGACAGCTTCCGCGCGAGGTGGGCGGCCCCGCCGCACGGACGCCGCACAACCGGCCGACACCTGAGCGACAGTCACCTTTTACCGGCCCTTGACCCACCCACACGCAACCAAAACACGGTTACGAAAGCGTCACCGCACACCCTCTGGTACGGGTCCGACCTGCGGTTTTCAATGGACCCACCATGGCACTGCTGCGAGCGCTCCTCCGTACGGTCCGGATGGCGCGGAACACTTCGAGTCTCGCCGCCGGTCTGCCCGACGACGACGAGGTGCTGCTCGACGCCCCCGACGAGCGGCTCGGCCCGGCCCTGGTCGCGGCGGGCCGCGGCGAGTACGGCCCGGCCGGAAAGCTCCTGTCCACCACCCGCGAGTCGGCCGAGTGGGAGAACCGGGACCGGTACGCGACCCGCCTCGCGGCCTTCGCCCTCTCCCGCGGCGAGTGGTTCGACCACTGGCGCTCCGCCGCCCCGCACGACCCGGACGCGGCCCTGGTCAAGGCCGAACTCGCGGTGTGCCGGAGCTGGCGGTCACCGGCCCGCGCCGAGCTGCTGCGCCAGGTCGGGCCGCTGATCTCCGCCGCCGCCGAGGGCGCCCCGCGCGACCCCGTGCCGTGGCGGATCGCGCTGGACCACGCCCGGGGCACGAACGCCCCGCACACCGAGTTCGAGCAGCTGTGGGCGCAGGCCGTCCGCCGCTCCCCGCACCACTACGGCTGCCATGTGGCCGCCCTGCAGTACCTGTCCGCCGCCTGGTACGGCTCGCACCGCGAGTGCTTCGACTTCGCCGAGCGCGCCGCCCACGACGCGCTGCCCGGCTCCCTGGTCCAGGCCCTGCCCGTGCGGGCGGCCTTCGCCTATCTGACCGAGGGCGGCGGGGCCGCCGTCGGCCGCGCACGCCTCGACGCGGCGGCCGACCTGGCGATCGCCCTCTCCGCCGAGTACCGGGACGCCGACCCGTGGCCCGCGGAGGTCCGCAATCTGCTCACCTATGTGCTGGTCAGGCTGGAGCGCTGGGAGGACGCGCTGGAACAACTGCGCCGGATCGGCCCGTACGCCACCTCGTTCCCCTGGGACCGGGTCTCGGACGATCCGCTCGGCCAGTTCCTCGAACTGCGCGACGGAATACGGCTCCAAGTGGCCTCGGACCGACCTCTGAGGTCACGGATCGGGGATCTTCCGCATCCAAGGAGTGAGCGCGGCGGACCTACGCCCTCCGGTGACCATTAGGCTTTCCCGTCGTGACCACCGTCCGGCTCCCACTCTTCCCCCTGAACTCGGTGCTGTTTCCCGGGCTCGTCCTGCCGCTGAACATCTTCGAGGAGCGCTATCGCGCGATGATGCGCGATCTGCTGAAGACCCCCGAGGACGAACCGCGCCGGTTCGCCGTCGTCGCCATCCGCGACGGCCACGAGGTCGCGGCCACGTCGCCCGGTATGCCCGACCAGACGGCCGTACCGCAGCGCGGGCCCTCGGCGGGCTTCGGCGACGAGCCGCTGAAGGCCTTCCACGCGGTGGGCTGCATCGCCGACGCGGCGACGATCAGGGAGCGGGCCGACGGCAGCTTCGAGGTACTGGCCACCGGCACGACCCGGGTACGGCTGGAGTCCGTGGACGCCTCCGGGCCCTATCTGACGGCCGACCTCGAAGAACTGCCCGAGGAGCCCGGCGAAGAGGCGGGGGCGCTGGCGGAAGGGGTGCTGCGGGCCTTCCGCCAGTACCAGAAGCGGCTTGCGGGCGCGCGGGAGCGGTCGCTCGCCACCGGGGCCGATCTCCCCGACGAGCCGTCCGTCGTCTCGTACCTGGTCGCGGCGGCGGCGATGCTGGACGTCCCGGCGAAGCAGCGGCTGCTCCAGGCACCGGACACGGCGGCCCGGCTGCGCGAGGAGCTGACGCTGCTGCGGGCGGAGACCGCGATCATCCGCAATCTGCCCTCGCTGCCCGCGTCGGAGCTGACGCGCGGGCCGACGAGCCTGAACTGAAGGAACTTTCCTTGGCCAAGAAGGCGAAGAAGCAGCAGCAGCAGACGGGCGGGACACCGGCCACCGTGGCGCTCGCCGCGGCCGGGGTCGGGTTCACGGTCCACGCCTACGAGCACGATCCGGCGCACCCCTCGTACGGGGAGGAGGCCGCCGAGGCCATGGGGGTGTCCCCGGACCGGGTCTTCAAGACGCTGGTCGCGGACGTCGACGGGGACCTGACGGTCGCCGTCGTGCCCGTGGCGGGCTCCCTCGACCTGAAGGCGCTGGCGGCGGCGGTGGGCGGCAAGCGGGCCGCGATGGCCGATCCGGCCGCCGCGGAACGCACCACGGGGTACGTCCGCGGGGGCATCTCGCCGCTCGGACAGCGCAAGCGGCTCCGTACGGTGCTGGACGCGTCCGCGCGCGGGCACGCCACGATCTGTGTCTCCGCGGGGCGGCGGGGGCTGGAGGTCGAGCTGGCCCCCGACGACCTCGCGCGGCTCACCGGTGCGGTGGTGGCCGCCGTCGGGCGGAGCTGACCTCCCGGCGGGCGTGCGCGGGCTCTCGACGGGGGCCGGGTTCTCGGTTAAGTACCGAGGACATGTCGAAGAAGACGCGTAAGCGGAAGTGGCGTGTCCGGAAGGGTCGGGCGAATCATGGGCGGCGGCCGGCGTGAACGCTCCGCTCGAAGGCCGGTGAGTCGGCTGCGGGTGCGCCGTGGCCGGGCGCGCGGTTCCCCGCGCCCCTGTGCCCCTGTGGGGCTGCCCCACCCTCTAGGCCTTGGGGTAGTACGGGGTCTCGAAGGGGTCCGGGTCCCTGGGGGCGAAGAGGGCCGTCAGGCCCAGGTGGATCAGCAGGGCCGAGAGGGACCAGGCCAGCAGGGCGCCCTTCGCGCCGAGTTCCAGCGGGGCGTCGAAGGTGACGCCCTTGCCGGCTTCCTTGGCGTGCGCGACCACGTCCTGGGTGGGGCCGAGCCAGATGCCGAGGCGCCAGGCGACCAGGGAGCCGAGGACGCCGCCGACGGTGAGGGCGACGACGAGCGCGATGCCGCCCTTGCGCCGCGCCAGGAACACCACCAGCGCGCTGACCAGGCCGAGGCCGAGTGCCAGCAGAGTGAACGTTCCGTCCACGCCGATGGCCTGCTCCCCCTCCGTGTCCGCGAGGTAGACGGTGGTGTCGTCCGAGACCAGCGGCACGTGCGGTGCCAGCCACCACCACAGGACACCGAGCAGCAGCCCGCCGACCGCCATCGCGACCACGACGATCGCGGCCTCGCGCAGCTCTGTCTTCATTCCGGGACCGTCCTCCTGATGACCGAGCCCGTACCCGGCGGGCGGCGCCTGCCAGGCGTCGTGCGGCGGCTGGTGGTGCGGCGGCGGAGGCGGGTTCAGCGGTGCGGTCACACCGCCATCGTGCCAGGCCCGCCTGTCGGGCGCGTCACCGGACGGCCGCCCGGCGGTAGGCCCAGGTCGCGACGGCCAGCGAGGCGACGCCGACACCCGCGCAGACGGCGAGGTCGAGCAGCACGAGACCCCAGTCCGGGTCCGGCCCGAAGGTCAGCCCGAGCGCCTCGACCCCGTAGGTGGAGGGCATCAGATCGCGCGCCCACTGCACGAACGTCGGCAGCCGGTCCGGCGGCAGCACGCCGAGCAGCAGCGCGGCGGACATGCCCAACTGGCCGAGCAGCGTAGCCAGTTCGGGGCGGGGCGCGAGGAGTCCGAGCGCCGCTCCGAGCCCGGCGAGCGCCGCGCCCGCGAGCGGGATGACGGCGACGAGGATCCACAGGTGCGTCAGCGGCAGCTGGAAGAGGACGCTGCCCACGACGGCGGTCACCAGCGTCCCGGGCACGGTGAAGGAGGCGTACGCGGCGGCCGCGCCGAGCACGACGGCGGCGGGCGGTACGGGCAGCGTCGCGTAGTGGTCGAGACCGCCGCTGGCGCGCAGCTGTCCGAAGTACTGGGCGAGCAGGTTGAGCGCGACGAACGCGACCACGAGGACCGACGAACCGGCGACCACGGCCCGCGCCTCGCCGCCGCCGTCCACGACCCCGCGCATCAGGACCATGATCCCGATCGACTGGAAGGTCGCCACGAACAGCAGCGGGATCCGCGCCACCCTGGCCCGGGAGAGCTGCGCCCGGTAGACGGCGGCCAGCGCCGGCCACAGCCGCGCGCGCGGCCCGAGCACGGCCACGGCACGGGCACCGTCCTCGGTGTCCACGCTCCGGCTCCCGTCCACACGGGCTGCGCCGGGCAGGATCTCGGCGGGTACGACACTCACGTCGCGCGGCTCCTGTTCGCTTCGGCTGTCGTCCTTGTACCTGTTCCGTACGGCTGCGGGGGCCCGCGTGCTCATGCCTTGACCAACCCCCGTACGCTTCCGGCGCTGCCGCCCAGTGCCAGATACACGTCCTCCAGGCTCGGCGTGGCGAGCGTGAAGTCGTCCAGGGCCGCGAACGCGGCGCCGCCGGTGACCGCCGCGACGGCCGCGCGGGCCTCCTCGGGAGACAGCCGCAGCGACCAGCGACGGCCCGACTCTACGGCGCGGTCGCGCAGGGCCGCGACTTCCGGCACGTCGAGCGGGGCGCGCTCGCGCCAGACGAGTTCGAGCCGTACCTCGCCCGCGACCTGTTCCTTGAGGCCGGAGGGGGTGTCGCAGGCGATGACGCGGCCCCGGTCGAGCACGGCGACGCGGTCGAGGACGGTCTCCGCCTCGATGACGTTGTGGGTGACCAGGAGGACCGTCGTGGCGTGCTCGGCCCGGCGCCGGTCGACGGCGCTCCAGACGGCCCGGCGGGCGACGGGGTCCATCCCGGTGGTGGGCTCGTCGAGGACGAGGAAGGGCCGTACGCCGACGAGGGTGGTGGCGAAGCAGGCGAGCCGCCGCTGTCCGCCGGAGAGCTTCTTCAGGGGCCGCGAGGCGAGTGCGGTGAGCCCCAGCTCCTCCAGGACCGCGTCCCGCTCGGCCCGCGCGCCGCGCACGTCGAGCCCGCGCAGCCGGCCGGTGGTCTCCGCGGCGAGCGACACGGTCAGCTCGTCGAGCGCGGTGGACTCCTGCCCGAGGTACGCGAGGATGCGCGACGCCCGCTCGGGGTGGCGCACGATGTCGTGCCCGAGGATCTCGACACTGCCGCGGTCGGGGCGCATCAGCCCGGTCAGCTGGCGTACGAGAGTGGTCTTGCCGGCGCCGTTCGGCCCGAGCAGCCCGAAGATCTCGCCCTGCCGGATGTCGATGCGGACGCCGTCGGTGGCCCGCACCTCGGGTGTCGCGGGCTGCCCGCGCCGGCCGCGCACCGCCGGATACGTCTTCGTAAGATCCCGCACGGCACACACGACATCCCCACCGTGCCCGTCCCGGACTGCCTGTGCGGTGCGCGTACTCACGAGACCCGAGACTACGGGGTCCCACCCCACGAACAACGCGCGGGGAGGCCAAACCCCGCCAGAGCCGGACGCCAGGGCCCCCATCAGGGGCACACGAAGTGCCCCTCAGGGACGCGGGGACAGGGCGCAGCCCGTCCCAAGGGGCGCGGGGAACTGCGCGACCAACCCCCACCGACCCGCACCCGACAACACAACACCCCACCTACTCCCCTGCGGGAGCATGCTCCGCAGAGGTCCGCGCATCGATCTCCCGCCAGAACCCCGCCCGAATCGCATACCGGTCATGCTCATCGATCTGATCGTCCTTGTGCGCGAGCAACCCGAACCGCGCCGCGTACCGCAACAGCTCCCCGTCGATCCGATGCGGCACCCGCGGATACATCGTGGACAGCTTCGGCAGCTGCGTCTGGTCGGCCAGCCGCCCCATCCACCGCCGCGCGAACACCTGCCCGACCTCGAAGGGGTCACCGCCGACCGTGGTGATGTCCTCCTCCCGGTCGGCCCACCGCTGCTCCGCCGAGGTGAGCTGCGCGAGCGTCGGCAGCAGCGCCGCCTCCGCGTTCTCCGGGGCGGCGGTACCGGGCCGGTCCACCCACCCCTTGTCGGACGACCAGCGCAGCGTCGCGTTCGCGGGATGCTGCGCCGCCGCCCCGCCGGGCGCACCGGGCGGTCCGGGCGCCCGCAGCGCGGCCAGGTCCTTCGGCGTGGGCACACCCTTCGCGGCCGGCACCCGCGCCTCCGTGCCGTTCTCGCCCGGCGCGGCCTGCGTGTGCTCGGCCTCCGCCACGGCCCGTTCCCCCACGGTCCGTTCCCCCACGGTCCGCTCACCGGCGGAGCCCAGCGTGGAGCCGAGCGCGGACTCGGGCAGCGGCGCGGAGAGGATCGCGGCGATCTCGGGCCGCGGCACGGGCGGCGGCGCGCAGACCCCGCCGAGTTCCTTGGCCCGGACGGCCTTGGTGATCCAGACCCGGTCGAGCACGCGCCGCTCGTCGGCCTCGGCGACGAGGTCCTCGGACTGGTTGTAGTCGCCGTCCGCGGCCTGCACGGCCCACAGGTGCACGGCGACCCCGTGTTCCTTGGCGGCCATCATGCCGGGCAGCAGATCCCCGTCGCCGGTGACGAGTACGACGTCGGAGCAGGCACGATTGCGCGCCAGCTCCGTCAGCTCGGCGTGCATGGCGGCGTCGACGCCCTTCTGCGCCCACCGCCCGTCGCTGCGGGTCAGCGCGCCGAGGCGCACCGTGACCCGGGGCATCACCCGCAGCCTGCGGTGTTCCGGCTGCGGTACGCGGTCGGGGGCGCCGTCGAACCAGTAGATGCGCAGCAGGGGCCGATCCGTCTCGGACTCGGCGCGCTCGCGCAGCCCCTGGATGAGGGCGGCGTGGTCCACGGTGATCCGGGATCGCGAGGGTTCCCCGGCGAGAAGACTGGCAGCGGCCCCGAGCAGATAACCGGCGTCCACCAGGACGATGCAGCGGTCCACGCGATCCACCCTCTTTCCGGGAGGTTTGCTTCGGGCTTCCTTCGAGTCTGCCCGACCACGCGGAGGTTAACGGCCGGAACTCGATCTTCGGCGTGGCGGATCGGCGTATCACTCGCCCACAGGCCTTATTACGCACGGTAATTATCCGAAATGCGCGACTCCTCAGCCTATGTGAGTCTGGTCCCGGCCCTGGCCCCTGAAAACCCCGTAGGAGGCAGCACCATGGCCAAGAACAAGAACCGTAAGCAGGGCGGCGAACAGAGCCGCTCTTCGCAGCCGGAGCGTGCGCAGGAGCAGTCCGAGCGGTCCTCGGCTCAGGAGCGGCAGTCGCCGGTGTCGCAGATCCAGGGCAGCCCGGCCGATGTCGCCCGCAAGCACCAGAAGCGTTTCGGCCACAACTGAGCCGAGAGCGCGGGCCCTTGCGGCCCAGGCACACGCCGAGGGGCGCACCCGTGCACGGGTGCGCCCCTCGCGCCGGTCCGGAGACCGGGAGAACCGGAGGCCCGAAGGCCCCTCGGGCCGTCAGCCGGTGACCGCCAGGCAGGCCGGGCCCAGCAGCACCTTCAGGTCGCCGAAGAGCGCGGGGTCGGGCTTCACCCGGTGCCGGTCGAGCCGCAGGACCGTGGTCTTGCTCGGGCCCTGGAGCCTGATCCGTACCTCGCTCTCGCCGCGGTGGTGGCTGAGGATCTCGCCGAGCCTGCTGATCATGGGCGGGGTGATCTTCAGGGCCGGGATGGTGAGGATCACGGGCGCGTTGGTGCCCGCGTTCGACAGGTCCGGGACCTGCAGTTCCATCGCGACCAGGCGCGGCACGTCCTCGCGCTTGTCGAGGCGTCCCTTGACGAACACCACCGCGTCCTCGACGAGTTGCGTCGACACCAGCTGGTAGGTCGCGGGGAAGAACATGCACTCGATGGAACCGGCCAGGTCCTCCACGGTGGCGATGGCCCAGGCGTTGCCCTGCTTGGTCATCTTGCGCTGGAGGCCGGAGATGATGCCGCCGATGGTGACGACCGCGCCGTCCCCGTGCTCGCCGCCGGTGAGCTGGGCGATGCCCGCGTCGGCCTTGTCGGACAGCACGTGCTCCAGGCCGAAGAGCGGGTGGTCGGAGACGTACAGGCCGAGCATCTCCCGCTCCTGGGCGAGCAGGTAGGCCTTGTCCCACTCGTCGGTGGTGAACTCCACGTCGAGTCCGAAGCCGGGCTCGCTGTTGTCGGCCTCGCCCATGCCGCCGAAGAGGTCGAACTGTCCCTCGGCCTCTTTCCTCTTCACCGCGACCACGTTGTCGATCATCGGCTCGAAGTGCGCGGTGAGGCCCTTGCGCGTGTGCCCCATCGTGTCGAAGGCGCCGGCCTTGATGAGGGATTCCGTGGTGCGCTTGTTGCAGGCGGCGGCCTCGACCTTGTCGAGGTAGTCGGGGAAGGAGTTGTACTTCCCCTTGGCCTTGCGGCTGCGGATGATCGACTCGACGACGTTCGTGCCGACGTTGCGGACGGCGGAGAGGCCGAAGAGGATCACGTCGTCGCCCTGCGCGGCGAAGTTCTGCTCCGATTCGTTGACGTTCGGCGGCAGGACCTTGATCTTCATGCGCCGGCACTCGTTCAGGTAGACCGCCGACTTGTCCTTGTCGTCCTTGACCGAGGTGAGCAGCGCGGCCATGTACTCGGCCGGGTAGTTCGCCTTCAGATAGCCGGTCCAGTACGACACCAGTCCGTACGCGGCCGAGTGCGCCTTGTTGAACGCGTATCCGGCGAACGGGACCAGTACGTCCCACAGGGCCTGGATCGCCTCGTCGCTGTAGCCGTTCTTCCGGGCGCCCGCCTGGTAGAGGACGAAGTTCTTCGCCAGTTCCTCGGGCTTCTTCTTGCCCATCACGCGGCGCAGGATGTCGGCCTCGCCGAGCGAGTAGCCGGCGATGATCTGGGCGGCCTTCTGGACCTGCTCCTGGTAGACGATCAGGCCGTAGGTGACCGCCAGGACCTCTTCGAGCGGCTCCTCCAGCTCCTTGTGGATCGGGGTGATCTCCTGGCGCTTGTTCTTGCGCTCCGCGTAGTTGATGTGCGAGTTCATGCCCATCGGGCCCGGCCGGTAGAGGGCCGAGACGGCGGAGATGTCCTCGAAGTTGTCGGGCTGCATCTGGCGGAGCAGCGAGCGCATCGGGCCGCCGTCGAACTGGAAGACACCGAGGGTGTCACCGCGGCAGAGCAGTTCGAAGGTCTTGGGGTCGTCCAGCGGGAGGGAGAGCATCTCCAGGTCGATGCCCTTGTTGGCCTTCACCATCTTGATGGCGTCGTCCATGATCGTGAGGTTGCGCAGGCCCAGGAAGTCCATCTTGAGCAGGCCGAGCGACTCGCACTGCGGGTAGTCCCACTGGGTGATCGTGACGTTGTCCGTGTGCCGCACCCACACCGGGGCGTGGTCGACGATGGGCTCGCTGGACATGATCACGCCGGCCGCGTGCACACCCATCTGGCGGACCAGGCCCTCGACGCCCTTCGCGGTGTCGATGACCTTCTTGACGTCCGGCTCGTTCTCGTACATCCCGCGGATCTCGCCGGCCTCGCCGTAGCGCGGGTGCTTGGGGTCCGTGATGCCGTTCAGGTCGATGCCCTTGCCGAGGACGTCGGCGGGCATGGCCTTGGTGAGCCGGTCGCCCATCGCGTACGGGTAGCCCAGCACGCGCGCGGAGTCCTTGATGGCGTTCTTCGCCTTGATCTTGCCGTACGTGCCGATCATGGCGACCTTGTCGGCGCCGTACTTCTCGGTCACGTACCTGATCACCTCGACGCGCCGGCGCTCGTCGAAGTCGATGTCGACGTCGGGCATGGAGACGCGCTCGGGGTTCAGGAACCGCTCGAAGATCAGACCGTGCGGGATCGGGTCGAGGTCGGTGATGCCCATGGCGTAGGCGACGATCGAGCCGGCCGCGGAGCCTCGGCCTGGGCCGACCGCGATGCCCTGGTTCTTGGCCCACATGATGAAGTCGGCGACGACGAGGAAGTAGCCCGGGAACCCCATCTGGATGATGACGTCCATCTCGTACTCGGCCTGCTTCTGGCGGTCGTCGGGGACGCCGCCGGGGAAGCGGCGCTCCATGCCGCGGCGCACCTCCTCCTGGAACCAGGTGACCTCGGTGAAGCCGTCGGGGATGTCGAACTTCGGCATGAGGTTCTTCGCCTCGAACATGCCGGTCGTGTCGATCTGCTCGGCCACCAGGAGGGTGTTCGCACACCCTTCCTGCCAGGCGTCCGAGGAGTCCACGGCGTACATCTCGTCCGTCGACTTCAGGTAGTAACCGGTGCCGTCGAAGCGGAAGCGGTCCGGGTCGGAGAGGTTCTTGCCGGTCTGGATGCACAGCAGCGCGTCGTGCGCGGTCGCCTCGTGGGCGTACGTGTAGTGCGAGTCGTTCGTCACCAGGGGCGGGATGCCCAGCTTCTTGCCGACGCGCAGGAGGTCGTCGCGGACCCGGCTCTCGATCTCGATGCCGTGGTCCATCAGCTCCAGGAAGTACCGGTCCTTGCCGAAGATGTCCTGGTACTCGGAGGCCGCCTTCACCGCCTCGTCGAACTGGCCGAGGCGCAGCCGGGTCTGCAGCTCACCGGAGGGGCAGCCGGTGGAGGCGATCAGCCCCTCGGACCACTGGGAGATGCTCTCCTTGTCCATGCGGGGCCACTTCTGCAGCCAGCCCTCCGCGTACGCGTCCGAGGAGAGCCTGAACAGGTTGTGCAGCCCCGTCTTGTTCGCCGCCCAGATCGTCTTGTGGGTGTAACCGCCGGAACCGGAGATGTCGTCCCGCTTCTGGTGCGGCTGGCCCCACTTGATCTTGCGCTTGTTGCGCCGTGACTCGGGGGCCACGTACGCCTCGATGCCGATGATCGGGGTGACGCCCGCCTTCTTGGCCGAGTGGAAGAAGTCGTAGGCGCCGTGGAGATTGCCGTGGTCGGACATCGCAATGTGCGACATGCCCATCTCGTTGCACGCGTCGAACATGTCCTTCAGCCGCGCGGCACCGTCCAGCAGCGAGTACTGGGTGTGGACGTGCAGGTGCGTGAACGGCGGCTTTGACACGGCTTCGGCCTCCAAGAAGAACTGGCGTCGACGAGATCCCTACCGGCTGCGGACAGTCTGGGGGGACAGCCACGAAGTGTATGCCTGAGCACTGACACTTGAGTCAAGCACTGTGGCGCGCAGCGCCTCGATGAGGGGCGGCGGTCGGGTGACGGGTGGGCGCTTCCCCCCGTACCTTCGGACGTACCTTCATCGGACGGTAAACGGGCACTCCCGTGCACCCCCGTCCGTTGGAGGATGACGGAGACAACCGCTCCGGCGGGCCGCACATTCCGTCCCACTCGTCATGCACCACCTGCACCAGGAGGCACCCAGCGATGTCGGTTCCGCAGCTCAGCGCCGAGCAGCGCGGCGAAGAGATCCTCGCCGTCTTCAACACCGCCTTCGGCGATCTGCTGGCCGCCGATCCGGCCGCGTTCCGCGTGAAGTTCCGGAAGATGGCGGCTTCGGCGTTCGCGTTCTACCGCGGGACGGCAGGGCTCTTCTACCACGACCTGGAGCAGGAGAAGCGGGGCGGCCCCTACCTGGACGAGCGCACCTCCCGGGTGTGGATCCACGGCGACCTGCACGCGGAGAACTTCGGCACGTACATGGACGCCCAGGGCCGGCTGATCTTCAATGTGAACGACTTCGACGAGGCGTACGTCGGCCCGTTCACCTGGGACCTCAAGCGCCTCGCGGCCTCCGTGGCCCTGATCGGCTACGCGAAGGCGCTGAGCGACGAGCAGATCACCTCCCTGGTCCGGACGTACGCGGTGGCGTACCGGGAGCGCATCCACGCCCTGGCGACGGGCGCCAAGAGCGACGAGGTGCCGCCCTTCACGCTGGACACCGCCCAGGGACCCCTGCTGGACGCCCTGCGGGACGCGCGCTCGCTGACCCGTTTCGGGCTGCTCGACTCGATGACCGAGATCCGCGACTTCGAGCGCCGTTTCGCGCCGGGCGGCGGCTCCATCGAGCTGGACGCGGCCACCCGCTACAAGGTCCTGGCCGCCTTCGACGGCTATCTGGAGACGCTGCCCGAGTCGTCCCTGGACCGCCCCGACTCGTACCGGGTGAAGGACGTCGTGGGCCGCCGCGGCATCGGTATCGGCTCGGCCGGGCTGCCCTCGTACAACATCCTTCTGGAGGGCGCCACCGACGCCCTGGAGAACGATGTGGTGATCTACATCAAGCAGGCCCAGACCCCGGCCGTCTCGCGGCACATCACGGACTCCTCGATCCGCGAGTACTTCCAGCACGAGGGCCACCGCACGGTGATCTCGCAACGTGCCCTGCAGGCGCACGCCGACCCGTGGCTGGGCTGGACCGAGCTGGACGGCGCGGGCCAGCTGGTCGCCGAGGTCTCGCCGTACGCGGTGGACCTGGACTGGGGCGACATCGACGACCCGGAGGAGATCGCGGCGGTCGTCGCCGACCTCGGCCGGTCCACCGCCACCATGCACGCCGCCGCGGACGACGAGAGCGGCCACTCGGAGCTGGTGCCGTTCTCCACCGAGCGCGCCATCGACGCGGCGATCGCGGGCGACGAGGAGAACTTCGGCGACCTCCTGGTCGACTTCGCGCACGAGTACGGGGCACGCGCGCGTGAGGACCACCAGATCTTCGTGGACCTGTACCGCAACGGCCGGATCCCGGGCCTGTAGCCGCCCGCGTGCCACCCACAGGATCCCTTTAGGGGTCCCTTACAGGAGTACGTGACAGACTCTTCGGAACCATGGACATATCAGGGACCCAGCTCAGAGCCGTGCGCGCGGCGCTGTTCACGGCACTGGTCGTGACGCTCAGCACCGCGTCGCACGTGCTGCTGTCCCGGGTCCCCCTGCCGCTGGCCACCGTGGCCGCACTCGCCGGAGCCGTCTTCGTCGTCGCGTACGCGCTGGCGGGCCGCGAGCGCGGCTTCGGACGGATCGCGGCCCTGCTGATCCCGCTGGAACTGACCGCCGACACGCTGTTCACCGCGGGCCAGCACGCCTGTTACGGCAAGGCGGGCGGCCCCGTCGCGGGCCCGCTGCGCTCGGTCGGTCTCGACGTGCTCTGCGGGGGCGGCGAGGTCGGCACCCCGCTGGCCCGCGTGACGGGCGGCGAGACGACTCCCGCCGCGGCCCTGCTCGCGCAGGCCGACCCGGGCGCCGCCTGGCTGCTGCTCGGCGCGCACATCGGTGTCGGCCTCCTCGCCGCCGCCTGGCTGCGCCGCGGCGAGCGGGCCCTGGCCCAGCTCCTGGACGCGATGGCCGCCGCCACCTTCCGGCCGCTGCTGGTCGCGGTCGCCGCGGTGACCGTGCATCTCACTCCGGTGCGCCGGCTGCCGCGGCCCACGCGCCGGGTCGCCGCCACGCGTACGCGGCTCTTCGTGCACTCGATGGGACGGCGTGGACCGCCGTGCTGGGCCGTCACCGCCTAAGCACACCAGTCCCCGTACATCTGTCACACCCACGGAGAACCCATCATGAGCAAGCGGAACAGCCAGGCCTCGAAGTCGGCGGCCCGTGAGCGGCTGCGCATCGAGCGCGAGCGGCAGGCCAAGCGCGACAAGGCCAAGCGGCAGATCGTCGTCGCCGGTTCGATCGTCGCGGTCCTCGCGATAGCCGGCGGCATCGGCTACGCCGTCGTACAGAACAACGAGCCCTCGAAGTGGGACGCGGCGGCCGACGCGAAGGTCGTCGCCCCCGCCAACACCAGCGGCAAGAACGGCTCGACCGTCGTCATCGGCGAGTCCAAGACCGACAACACGGTCCACCTCTACGAGGACCCGCGCTGCCCGGCCTGTGCCTCCTTCGAGCAGACGGTCGGCGAGACCGTCAACAAGGGCATGACGGACGGCGACTACAAGCTCTCCTTCACCCTCGGCACGTTCCTCGACGGCAACCTCGGCGGCGAGGGCTCGAAGAACGGCGTGAGCGCGCTCGGCGCCGCGCTGAACGTCAGCCCCGAGGCCTTCCTGGAGTACAAGACCGCGCTGTACTCCACGAAGTACCACCCGGAGGAGACGACCGACGACCTCGCCAAGGACAGCTACCTGATCAAGGTGGCGAACACGGTGGACGCGCTGAAGGACAACAAGAAGTTCCAGGACGCCGTCAACAAGGGCACGTACGACGCCTGGGCGATGAGGATGAGCAAGACGTTCGACGACGCCAAGGGTGTCGACTCGACGCCGACCATCAAGATCAACGACAAGGTGATCACGAACCCGAGCACGGTCGCCGACTGGCAGAAGGCGCTCAAGGACGCGGGCGTCACCGAGTAACGCCTTCCGGGCGGCACCTTCCGTGAGGGCGGGCGAACTTTCCGCGTTCGCCCGCCCTTCACGCATTTCGCCTTACAGAAAGCCCTACCCATCAGTAATGTGACCGGCCGTGACCAGTCGCATCAGATCCCACACCAGCCCCTCCGGCCCCGACTCCCCCGCCCCGAGCCGCCGTACGGTGGTCAAGGCGGCCGCGGCCACCGCCGTGCTCGGGGCCCCGCTCGCCGCGGCGCTGCCGGCCCGCGCCGCCGAGGCCCCCGCGTTCCTGCACGGCGTCGCCTCGGGCGACCCGCTGCCGGACGGCGTCCTCCTGTGGACGCGGGTGACGCCCACCGCCGGGGCGACCCCGGGCTCCGGAGTCGGCCCGGACGTCGAGGTCGGCTGGACGGTGGCCACGGACAAGGCGTTCACGACGATCGTCGCGAAGGGCTCCACCACCGCGACCGCCGCCTCCGACCACACCGTCAAGGCGGACGTCCGCGGCCTGCTGCCCGCCACCGACTACTGGTTCCGCTTCTCCAGCGGTGGCACCGACTCACCGCCCGCCCGCACCCGCACGGCCCCCGCCCACGACGCGGCCGTGGCCGGGATGCGCTTCGGGGTGGTGTCCTGCGCCAACTGGGAGGCCGGCTACTTCTCGGCGTACCGGCACCTGGCCGCGCGCGGCGACCTGGACGCCTGGCTGCACCTGGGCGACTACATCTACGAGTACGGCACCGGCGAGTACGCGACGCGGGACACGGTCGTACGCCCGCACGCCCCGGCGCACGAGATCGTCACCCTCGCCGACTACCGCACCCGGCACGGCCGTTACAAGACCGACCCCGACCTGCGGGCCCTGCACGCGGCGGCTCCGGTCATCGCGATCTGGGACGACCACGAGTTCGCCAACGACGCCTGGTCGGGCGGCGCCGAGAACCACACCGAGGGCGCCGAGGGCACCTGGTCCGCCCGTCAGGCCGCCGCCAAGCAGGCCTACTTCGAGTGGATGCCGGTCCGCCCCGCCGTCGAGGGCACCACCTACCGGCGGCTGCGCTTCGGCAGGCTCGCCGACCTCTCCCTGCTCGACCTGCGCTCGTACCGCTCGCAGCAGGTCAAGGTCGGCAACGGCACGGTGGACGACCCGGACCGTACGCTCACGGGCCGGGCGCAGCTCGACTGGCTGAAGGCGGGCCTGCGCTCCTCCGACACCACCTGGCGGCTGGTCGGCAACTCCGTGATGATCGCCCCCTTCGCCATCGGCTCGCTCTCCGCCGAACTCCTCAAGCCCCTCGCCGAACTGCTCGGCCTGCCCAAGGAGGGCCTCGCCCTCAACACCGACCAGTGGGACGGCTACACCGACGACCGCCGCGAACTCCTCGCGCACCTGCGGGACAACGCGATCCGCAACACGGTCTTCCTCACCGGCGACATCCACATGGCCTGGGCCAACGACGTGCCCGACAACGCCGGTACGTATCCGCTGTCGGCCTCCGCCGCCACCGAGTTCGTCGTCACCTCGGTGACCTCCGACAACCTCGACGACCTCGTCAAGGTGCCCGAGGGCACGGTCTCGGCCCTGGCGTCACCGGTGATCCGCGCCGCCAACCGGCATGTCCACTGGGTCGACACCGACCATCACGGCTACGGCGTCCTCGACCTCACCGCCGAGCGGGCGCAGATGGACTACTACGTCCTCTCCGACCGTACGACCACGAACGCGACGGCGGCCTGGACCCGTTCGTACCGCACGCGCAGCGGCACACAGAAGGTCGAGCGGACGTACGACCCGGTCTGATCCCGGTCAGGCACCGGTCGGCGCTACAGCGTTTCGAGGAAGCCGAGTGCCACCCGCCAGGTGGCCTCGGCGGCCTCCTCGTCGTAGTCCGGGAGACCGGGGTCGGTGTAGAGGTGTCCGGCGCCCGCGTATCTGTAGACCTCCACGTCGGCCCCCGCCTTGCCCATCTGCAGATACCAGGCGGTCAGCCAGTCGTCGGGCTCGAAGGCGTCCGGCTCCGCGACATGCAGCTGGACCGGCAGCCCGTCCACCGAGGCGGTCTCCGCGATGTCGGACGTGCCGTGCAGGAGCAGCAGTCCGCGGGCCTTGTCGTCACCGAGCGCCAGGGTCTGCGCGGTCGCCGCGCCCAGCGAGAACCCGGCGTAGACGAGCCCCCGCTCCGAGTAGGGCGCCGCGGCCAGGATGGCGCGCTTGAGCAACTCCTCCTTGCCCAGCTCGTCCTTGAAGACCCTGCCCTCCTCGACGGTCTCGAAGGTGCGCCCCCCGAAGAGGTCGGGCGTCCACACCTCGTGTCCGGCCGCGCGCAGGCGGTCCGCCGCGTCCCGCACCGCGGGCCGCAGACCGAAGGTCGAATGGAAGAGCATGATGTTCATGGATCCATGGTGCCAGCCGCCACTGACAACGCGTTCGCCCCAGATATGACCGGGGCCACAGGTTAGTGACCCCCCGGGGCCGGTTACGGTCGAAGGCATGGAGAACGTGCTTCGCCCGCTGATCGTGATCGGCGGCTCGCTCGTGGTGACGCTGCTCGTCGGCTGGCTGGTCGACCTGCTGCTGCGACGCGCCGATCAACGCCACCCCCAGGTCCCGCTGTGGGGCCTGCTGCGCCGCTGCCGTCTTCCGCTGCAGTTCGTGCTGTGCGCCGCGATGCTGAGAGGGCTGTACGACCAGGCGCACATCGCGCCCGAGCATTCCGCGGGGATCGGCCAGACCCTGACCCTGGTCCTCATCGGTTCCGCGGCCTGGCTCATGGTGCGGATCGCCACGGCGATCGTCGAGTCCTCGTACTCCCGTTACGCGCACGCCCACCGCGATCCGGCCAGGGTCCGCCGGGTCCGTACGCAGGTGACGCTGATCCAGCGTGTCGTCTCCGCGGTCGTCGGTGTGGTGGCGGTCGCCGCCATGCTGCTGACGTTCCCGGCGATGCGCGCGGCCGGTGCCTCGCTGCTCGCCTCGGCCGGCATCCTCGGCATCGTCGCCGGTGTGGCCGCGCAGTCCACGCTCAGCAACATGTTCGCCGGGCTGCAGATCGCCTTCGGCGACATGGTGCGGCTCGGGGACACGGTGGTGGTGAACGGGGAGTGGGGCACGGTCGACGAGATCACGCTCACCTTCCTGACCGTGCGCACCTGGGACGAGCGCCGGTTCACGATG
The DNA here is from genome assembly GCF_018070025.1 of Streptomyces liliiviolaceus. Taxonomy (NCBI): domain Bacteria; kingdom Bacillati; phylum Actinomycetota; class Actinomycetes; order Kitasatosporales; family Streptomycetaceae; genus Streptomyces; species Streptomyces liliiviolaceus. The sequence continues at coordinate 3,676,922 of NZ_JAGPYQ010000001.1, read as the reverse complement.
CCGGTCTCGTACTTCACCTCGCAGCCGTTCGAGAACTGGTCCCGCGGCGGGGTGCAGATGACCGGGACGGTCTTCTTCCACCTGGATCACAGCGCGCCCGTCGAGGAGATGCGCGACAAGCTCCGCGACATCCTGCGCGAATGCCCGGCCTGGGACGGGCGCGACTACGGTCTCGCGGTCACCGATTCCACGCCCAGCACGATGGAGGTGCGGGCGCTGGTCACCGCGAAGGACGCGGACGACGTGTGGACGGTGCGGGTCACCGTCCGCGAGCAGATGCTGCGGTGGCTGACCGTCCATCACCCGTACGCCCTGCCTCGCGTCAACACGGCCGACGCGATTCTGCCGCCGGGGAGCATCACGCATCCGAACGGCGGCGCGGACGCCCACCGTCCGCGTGCCGCCCCCCGAGGCCGCATGGTGGAACCCCCGCGCACGGGCCGCGGCTGACCCTCCCGAACACCCTCGGGTGCGGCCCGATCTCGGGTGCGGGCCCGGTGGGGGCTGGCCGCGCAGTTCCCCGCGCCCCTAAAAGAGCGGGGCTGCGCCCCTGCCCTTTTGTCAGCAGGGGCGCAGCCCCCTGACAAGGGGCGCGGGGAACTGCGCAGTCTTTCGTCTTTTAGGGGCGCGGGGAACTGCGCGACAAGCCCCCACCGGGCCCGCACCCACCCACGACCGCCACAGACCCGCCTACTTCAGGCTGCGCACATCCAGATGTCGCAGGACCCGGTCAACGACCTCCGGATTCGCCCCCGCCTCACTGCGCGCGGCCAACACCTCGTGCCGAGCCGCGGACAACATCTCCGCCTGAACCCGCCGCACCAGCTTGATCCGCTGGGCCCGCTGCTCATGCGCCTCCCGCCGCTCGTCCTCCCCCAGGTCCGGACTGATCCGGTACCCGATGTCGAACGCCCGCCGCAGCAACTGCTCGGTCAGCTCGTCGGACAGATCCTCCGTCTCCCCCAGCTCCCGCAACCGCCGCTTCGCGGCCTTGGCCGCCCGCACGGCAAGAGACTTCTCGAACTCCTTCTCGCTGTCGGTGTCGGCCTGCACGCCCAACTTCCGCACGAGCCACGGCAGACTCAGCCCCTGCACCACGAGCGTCACCATGATCACCCCGAACGCGATGAAGATCATCTCGTCCCGGTTGGGGAACGGCCCCCCGTTCTCCGTCTCCAGCGGAATGGCCAGCGCCAGCGCGACGGACGCCACCCCGCGCATCCCGGCCCACCACATGACGACGGTCTCCCGCGAGCTCGTCGGGATGTCCTCGTCGAGATCCCGCTTCGCGTGCAACCGCTTGGTCAGCCAGGTGGCCGGCAGCAGCCACAGCAGCCGTACGAACACGACGACCCCCACGATCGCGGCGGCCCAGCCGAGCATCTCCCCCCAGCGCCCCGACGCCGTGCGGATCGCGTTGTGCAGCTCCAGCCCGATGAGCCCGAAGGCCACCCCGGTGACCAGCGTGTCGACGATGTTCCAGAAGGTGTGCCCGGCCAGCCGCGTCATGACGTCGTCGGCGTTGTTCGCGTACTCGGCCAGGAACAACGCCGTGGTCAGCACCGCCAGCACCCCGGACCCGTGCAGTTCCTCCGCCAGCACGTAGGACGCGTACGGCACGAGCAGGGTCAGACTGATCTGCAGGGTCGGGTCCCCGAGCGAGTCCATGAGCCGGTTCGCGGCCCAGCCGAGCCCGAGCCCCACGGCGACCGCGACGACGGCGGACAGCAGGAAGTCGAGTGCCGCGCCCTGCACCGAGAAGGAGCCGCTGATCGCGGCGGCGATGGCCACGTGGTAGAGCACGATGGCCGTCACGTCGTTGAACAGCCCCTCGCCCTCCAGGATCGACACCAGCCGGCGCGGCAGCCCGAGCTGTCCCGCGACGGCGGTCGCCGCGACCGGGTCGGGCGGCGCCACGAGCGCGCCGAGCGCCACGGCGGCGGCGATCGGCAGGCCGGGCACGATCGAGTGGGCGACCGCGGCGACCACGGCGGTGGTGACGAAGACGAGGGCCACGGCGAGCAGGAAGATCGGCCGTTTGTTGGCGGTGAACTGCCGCCACGAGGTACGCCGTACGGCGGCGTAGAGCAGCGGCGGAAGCAGCGCGGGCAGGATCAGGTCGGGCGGGATGTCCACGTTCGGTACGAAGTCGAGGACGGCGAGCACGATCCCGAGCAGGGTCATCAGCACCGGCGAGGGAAGCCCGAAGCGGTCCCCCAGCGGAACGCTGACGACGGCCCCGAGCAACAGCACGAACAACAGGGCCAGCTGGTCCACGTTCAGGGCTCCAGGGGTCTAGACGGTCAAAACAGGCCAGACCCCAAGCGTGCCACCGCAATCACTTTCCACACGCAGACGCCCCGTTGCCCCGAGAACTCCGCCCACCGACGGCGCCCTGTCAGGAGCGCCCGAAGGGCGCCCTTCAGGGGCGCGGGGAACTGCGCGAACGGCCCCCACCGGCCCGGCGCCCGAAGAACAACCCGAGCCCGCCCAAACCGTCAAAGACGACGCCGCATCGCCCGATGCGAAATCCCCGCGTCGGGAAACTCGGGCCCATAGGCCACGTACCCCAGCCGCTCGTAAAACCCCAGCGCATGCGTCTGCGCATGCAGATCCACGGCCACCAGCCCACGCGCGCGTGCCGCATCCTCGATGCCCCGCACGAGCGCCACCCCCACGCCCAGCCCCCGCGCGGCCTTCACGACGGCGAGCCGCCCCAGCGCGCCGACACCGGCCTCCCCACCGGTCCCCCCGGCCGCCGCCTCCCCGTACAGCAGCCGCCCCGCGCCGAGCGGAAGCCCGTCCTCGCCCACGGCGAGCACATGCACGGCGACGGCGTCGTACGCGTCGTACTCCAGGTCCTCGGGGACCTGCTGCTCGACGACGAAGACCTCCTTGCGCACCGCGAAGCAGGCCTCACGGTCGGCGGGGTCCTCGGCGACCCGCACCACGTAGGGCGACGGGTTCGGCGACGGACTCATACGTTGCTTTCCTCCCGCACACGGTCCAGCGCCTGCTGCAGGTCGTCGGCGTAACCGGCCTCGAACTCGACCCACTGACCGTCCCCGGGGTGCTCGAAGCCGAGCCGCACGGCCTGCAGCCACTGCCGGGTGAGCCCGAGCCGCTTGGCGAGCGTCGGGTCGGCCCCGTACGTCAGGTCGCCGACGCAGGGGTGCCGGTGCGCCGACATGTGGACGCGGATCTGGTGCGTACGCCCGGTCTCCAGCTTGATGTCGAGCAGCGAGGCGGCGCGGAACGCCTCGATCAGGTCGTAGTGGGTCACGGAGGGCTTGCCCTCGGCGGTGACCGCCCACTTGTAGTCGTGGTTCGGGTGCCGGCCGATGGGCGCGTCGATGGTGCCGCTGGTCGGGTCGGGGTGGCCCTGGACGAGCGCGTGGTAGCGCTTGTCGACCGTGCGCTCCTTGAACTGGCGCTTCAGCGACGTGTACGCGTACTCCGACTTGGCCACCACCATCAGGCCCGAGGTGCCCACGTCGAGGCGGTGCACGATGCCCTGGCGCTCGGCGGCGCCGGAGGTGGAGATCCGGTACCCGGCGGCGGCGAGGCCGCCGATCACGGTCGGGCCCGACCAGCCGGGGCTGGGATGCGCGGCGACACCGACCGGCTTGACGATCACGACCACGTCGTCGTCGTCGTGCACGATCTCCATGCCCTCGACGGGTTCGGCGACGATCTGCACGGGCGGGGCCGCCTGCGGCATCTCGACTTCCATCCAGGCGCCGCCGTGGACCCGCTCGGACTTCCCGACCACCGAGCCGTCGACCGTGACCTTCCCCGCCGCGGCGAGCTCGGCGGCCTTCGTACGGGAGAAGCCGAACATGCGGGAGATGGCGGCGTCGACACGCTCGCCCTCCAGGCCGTCGGGCACGGGCAGGGTACGGATATCGGGAACGGTACTCACCCGTCGAGTATGCCGGACGGGTGAGACACCGGCTCACGGCAGCCCGTGCGCCCCGGCCCTCACAGGCGGTACCGCGGCCTGCTCAGTCCTTGTGGACGGTGCCGTCCGGGTCCAGGCCCCGGAAGGACAGCAGCACGATCAGGATGCCGCCGCAGACGATCGCGGAGTCGGCGAGGTTGAAGACCGCGAAGTGCTTGGGTGCGATGAAGTCGACGACCGCGCCCTCCAGGACACCCGGCGCGCGGAAGATCCGGTCGGTGAGGTTGCCGAGGGCGCCGCCGAGCAGCAGGCCGAGCGCGATGGCCCAGGGCAGGCTGTAGAGCTTGCGGGCGAGCCGGGCGATCACCACGATCACGGCGGCGGCGATCACCGTGAAGATGATCGTGAAGGCCTCGCCGAAGCCGAAGGCCGCGCCGGCGTTGCGGATCGCCTCGAACTTCAGCCAGTCCCCGACGATCTCGATCGGCTCGTGGTGCTCCAGCTTCGCGACCACGATCAGCTTGCTGATCAGGTCCAGCGCGTACGCCAGGGCGGCGACGGTGAAGAGCACGGCGACCCGGCGCCTGCCCCTGGGCGCCGCGGCCTCGCCCGGGGTCGCGCCGCTGTCGGACCGCTCCGGCTCGACCTCCGCCGTGCCCGGGGCCTCCGCCGTGCCCGGGGCCTCCGCCGTGCCCGGGGTCTCCGGCGTATCCGGTGTGTCCGGTGAATCCGGCGTACCGATGATGCGCTCCGCCTCTGCCACGTGAGTAAGTCCCTCGACCTAGGTGCCTGACTGAGCACGAGGGTACGGCACGGTCCGCCGCGGTCAGGTGCCCAGGAGGCACACCGGGCGGATCGCTGTTCGACCGGCGGGACGTCAGTAGCGGCGTTCCTGCTTCTGCTTGCACTCGACGCACAGCGTGGCCCGCGGGAAGGCCTGCATACGGGCCTTGCCGATGGCGTTGCCGCAGTTCTCGCAGAGCCCGTACGTGCCCGCGTCCAGGCGCTCCAGTGCGCGCTCGGTCTGCTCCAGCATCTCCCGCGCGTTGGCCGCGAGGGCCATCTCGCTCTCGCGCGTGATGTTCTTGGTGCCGGTGTCCGCCTGGTCGTCGCCCGCGCCGTCCCCGGAGTCGCGCATCAGCCCCGCCAGGGACTCCTCGGAGTGCGTGATCTCGGCCCGCAGCCGCAGGGCCTCGGAGAGCAGCTCCTCGCGCGCCTCCGCGGCCTCCTGCGGCGTCCATGGATCCTCGCCGGGACGTACCGCGAGCTCGCCCGGTTCCGCCGCGGCCACCCGCGCCTTGGGAACCGCGGTGGGCTTGTCCGCCGCCGCGGCCGTGCCAGAGGTCTTCTTCGCAACCACCGTCGTGGCTCCCGTCGTCTCGGCGGCCTGTGCCGCTGCTCCGTCGGCCGCGGAAGCGACCGTCTTCCTGGCCGTGCGTGTGCCCTTGGCGGCGGCCGCCTTGCGCGGCGCCCGCTTCACCGGCGCGGCGGACTTCCCGGCCGCCTTCTGCGCCTTCTCCGCTTTCGCCGCCTTCGCGGGGACGGGCCGCGTACCGGCCGTCTTCGCGGGCGCCGTCCCGCCGACGGCCTTCGCCGCGGAAGCGTCCATCTCCTCGGGGACCGCCGCCCGGGCGGAAGCCGTCTTGGCGGCAGCCGTCTTGGCGGCAGCCGTCTTCGCGGCGACCGTCTTCTTGGCAGCGGTCTTCTTGGCGGCCACCTTCTCGGCAGCCGCCTTCGTAGCGACCGTTTTCGTACGAGGCTTCTTCGTAGAAGCCGTTTTCGCAGGAGCCGTCTCCGTAGAAGCCGCCCCCATGGATCTGCCGGACGCCGACTGCTGTACGGCGGTCTTCTTCGCCACCATGGCCGCGGCCCCTTCACATTTTGTGACCTTGCACGCGAATCGTGCTGGGACGATAAATCGACTTGAGTCCCGCGGCAACGGGGCACGCCGCCCGGTCCGCCCGCCCCGCGCGTACCGCGCAGCGAGTCTGCAAGCGTTGTGCCCAGCTCCCCGCCGGGTAATCCGCCGCGTCGGCCGTCCCAGGATGCGAACACCGGCGCCTCGGCATTCGGGTCAGTGCCCACCGCTTCCAGGCACCGCCGCGCCTCCCCCGCGGGCCCCGGAAATCCGGTCGGCCGCTGTCGGCCCGGCGCCGTACACTGGGCGGAGCGAGAAGCGTGGATGGGGACGAGTAGCGGCGTAAGCGGCCAGGAGCGACCCGGGGACGGTGTGAGCCCGGGGGCGAGCGCGACGCGAAGATCACCCCGGAGCCGCCGGAAGAAAGCCGCAGCGAGCTCGCAGCGGCCGGTAGAACCGGTATCGCGACCCCAATGAGGGGGCTCACCGCCGTGCGGAAAGCGGCGGAGGGCCAAGGAGGGTGGTACCGCGGGAGCGCGCCGCACGGCGCAGGTGACAGCCCAGCTCTCGTCCCTCCGGACGGAAGGCAGAAGTCCGCCGGAGGAAGTTCGTTGGATACGCAGCCGAGTACACAGCCGCAGTACCGCCAGGTGCCGGCCCAGGTCGACCTGCCCGCTCTTGAGCACGCCGTGCTCGCCTTCTGGAGCGAGCAGAAGATCTTCGCCAAGACCCTGGAGCAGTCCGAGGGCCGCCCCGAGTGGGTGTTCTACGAGGGCCCGCCCACGGCCAACGGCATGCCGGGCGCCCACCACATCGAGGCCCGCGTCTTCAAGGACGTCTTCCCGCGCTTCCGCACCATGCGCGGCTACCACGTGGGCCGCAAGGCCGGCTGGGACTGCCACGGCCTCCCGGTGGAGCTGGCGGTCGAGAAGGAGCTGGGCTTCAACGGCAAGAAGGACATCGAGGCGTACGGCATCGCCGAGTTCAACGCCAAGTGCCGTGAGTCCGTGACCCGCCACACCGACGCCTTCGAAGAGCTCACGACCCGCATGGGCTACTGGGCCGACCTGAACGACCCGTACCGGACCATGGACCCGGAGTACATCGACTCCGTCTGGTGGTCGCTCAAGGAGATCTTCAACAAGGGGCTGCTGACCCAGGACCACCGTGTCGCCCCCTGGTGCCCGCGCTGCGGCACGGGCCTGTCCGACCACGAGCTGGCGCAGGGCTACGAGACGGTCGTCGACCCCTCGGTGTTCGTCCGTTTCCCGCTCACCTCCGGTCCGCTCGCGGGCGAGGCCGCGCTCCTGGTGTGGACGACGACCCCGTGGACCCTGGTGTCCAACACGGCGGTCGCCGCGCACCCCGATGTGACGTACGTGGTCGCGACGGACGGCCGGGAGAAGCTCGTCGTCGCCGAGCCGCTCGTCGGGAAGTCCCTCGGCGAGGGCTGGGAGACCACCGGTCAGTCCTTCACGGGCGCCGAGATGGAGCGCTGGACGTACCAGCGCCCCTTCGAGCTGGTCGAGTTCCCGAAGGACGAGCCCGCCCACTACGTGGTCAACGCGGAGTACGTGACCACCGAGGACGGTACGGGTCTCGTCCACCAGTCCCCCGCCTTCGGTGAGGACGACCTCAAGGTGTGCCGCGAGTACGGGCTGCCGGTCGTGAACCCCGTGCGCCCCGACGGCACCTTCGAGGAGGACGTCCCCCTCGTGGGCGGTGTCTTCTTCAAGAAGGCCGACGAACAGCTCACCGAGGACCTCCACAACCGCGGTCTGCTCTTCAAGCACATCCCGTACGAGCACAGCTACCCGCACTGCTGGCGCTGCCACACCGCGCTCCTCTACTACGCGCAGCCGTCCTGGTACATCCGCACCACGGCGGTCAAGGACCGGCTCCTCCAGGAGAACGAGAGGACCAACTGGTTCCCGGACTCGGTCAAGAACGGCCGCTACGGGGACTGGCTGAACAACAACATCGACTGGGCGCTGTCCCGCAACCGCTACTGGGGCACCCCTCTGCCGATCTGGCGCTGCGAGGACGACCACCTCACCGTCGTCGGCTCCCGCGCGGAGCTCACCGAACTGACGGGCAGCGACCAGTCGGAGCTGGACCCGCACCGCCCGTTCATCGACGAGGTCACCTTCGCCTGCCCCCAGGACGGCTGCGGGCAGACGGCCACGCGCGTGCCGGAGGTCATCGACGCCTGGTACGACTCGGGTTCGATGCCGTTCGCGCAGTGGGGCTACCCGTACAAGAACAAGGAGCTCTTCGAGAGCCGCTACCCGGCGCAGTTCATCTCGGAGGCCATCGACCAGACCCGCGGCTGGTTCTACACGCTGATGGCCGTCGGCACGCTGGTCTTCGACAAGTCGTCGTACGAGAACGTGGTCTGTCTCGGCCACATCCTCGCCGAGGACGGCCGCAAGATGTCCAAGCACCTGGGCAACATCCTGCAGCCGATCCCGCTGATGGACCAGCACGGCGCGGACGCCGTGCGCTGGTTCATGGCGGCCGGCGGCTCGCCCTGGGCGGCCCGCCGCGTGGGCCACGGAACCATCCAGGAGGTCGTCCGCAAGACGCTCCTGACGTACTGGAACACGGTCGCCTTCCAGGCCCTGTACGCGCGCACGGCGGGCTGGGCGCCCAGCGGGGCCGACCCGGCCCCGGCGGACCGTCCGGTCCTCGACCGCTGGCTCCTGTCCGAACTCCACGCGCTCACCGACCAGGTGACGCAGGCTCTGGAGTCGTACGACACCCAGCGGGCCGGCAAGCTGCTCTCGGCCTTCGTCGACGACCTGTCGAACTGGTACGTACGCCGGTCCCGTCGCCGCTTCTGGCAGGGCGACAAGGCGGCCCTGCGCACCCTGCACGAGGTCGTCGAGACGGTCACGCGGCTGATGGCCCCGCTGACCCCGTTCATCACCGAGCGGGTCTGGCAGGACCTCGTGGTGCCGGTGTCCGCCGACGCCCCGGAGTCCGTGCACCTGTCGACCTGGCCGGAGGCGGACCTGTCCGTCATCGACCCGGAGCTGTCGAAGCAGATGGTGCTCGTACGCCGTCTCGTGGAGCTGGGCCGCGCCACGCGCGCGGAGTCCGGTGTGAAGACCCGCCAGCCGCTGTCCCGCGCGCTGGTGGCGGCGACCGGCTTCGGCTCCCTCGACCGTGAGCTGCACGCGCAGATCACCGAGGAGCTGAACGTGAGCTCGCTGGCGTCCCTGTCCGAGGTGGGCGGCTCGCTGGTCGACACGACGGCGAAGGCGAACTTCCGCGCGCTCGGCAAGCGGTTCGGCAAGGGCGTCCAGGCGGTGGCGAAGGCCGTCGCCGAGGCCGACGCGGCGGCGCTGTCCCTGGCCCTACGCGAGGGCACGGCGTCGGTGGAGGTCGACGGGGAGACCGTCACGCTCGCCCCGGACGAGGTCATCATCACGGAGACCCCGCGCGAGGGCTGGTCCGTCGCCTCGGACTCCGGCGCCACGGTCGCGCTCGACCTGGAGCTGACGGAGGAACTGCGTCAGGCGGGCCTGGCCCGGGACGCCATCCGGCTGATCCAGGAGGCCCGCAAGAACAGCGGCCTCGACGTGGCCGACCGGATCGCCCTGCGCTGGACGTCCACGGACCCGAAGGTCGTCGCGGCGCTCACCGAGCACTCCGCGCTGATCTCGGACGAGGTCCTGGCCACGGACTTCGCCCAGGGCGAACCGGACGACACCTACGGCCCCGCGTTCACGGACGCCCCCCTGTCCCTGACGTTCCACCTCCGCAAGGCCTAACCCCCACCCGCGTACGGGCACGGCCGCCCCCACCGCCTGCGGGCGGGGGCGGCCGCCCCCCACCCCCACCCCCCCTGCGGGCATGCGTGCCGCTAGGGGCGGCACGGGTGGGCGCAGCGGCACCCTGCAAGCGCAGGCCCGCGACAGCTCCGTGACCAGAGCACCAGCACCGAGCACCAAAAGAAGGCCCCGGCCCACCAGAACTCCTGGTGGCCCGGGGCCTTCGGCGTGACGCCCGGCAAAAGGGCGGAGCCCCCGGAAAACCGGGGGCTCCGCCCTGAACGCTGCCGACGCCTACGGCGTACGGGAGGCCGTCAGTTGTCGTCCTCGTCGATCAGAAAGCCACGCATCGGCGACGGCGCCTGCTGCATGGGCGAAGGCCCCTGCGGCCGAACCGGAGCCATCGGCTGGGTCATGGCCGGCGACATCTGCTGCTGGCCGCCGTAGGACGGCGCACCGGGACCGGGGCCGCCCATCGGGTTGCCACCGTAGGACGGCGCGCTCGCCCCGGCCGGAGCCATGGACGGGCTCGGCGACGACGGAAGCGAGGCGGTCGCCGGCGTACGCGGCGGAGCCAGCGAGTCGTCGGCCTGGGTCTCCAGCTGGCGCAGCTGCGACTCCAGGTAGGACTTCAGACGCGTACGGTACTCGCGCTCGAAGCCTCGCAGGTCCTCGACCTTGCGCTCCAGCGTGGCGCGGGCGGACTCCAGGGAGCCCATCGCGACGCGGTGCTTCTCCTGCGCGTCCCGCTCCAGGGCGTCGGCCTTGGCACGGGCGTCGCGCTCCAGACCCTCGGCGCGGCTGCGGGCCTCGCCGACGATCTTGTTGGCCTCGGAGCGGGCCTCGGCGATCGCCTGGTCGGCGGTCTGCTGGGCCAGCGAGAGCACACGGGCGGCGCTGTCGCCACCGGGGCCCTGACCGGGCTGTCCCATCTGCGGGCCGTGCCCGCCCATCGGACCACCCATGGGACCGCCCATCGGGCCGCCCATCTGCTGGGGCATCTGCTGCTGCATCTGTCCCTGCATGGGGCCGGGACCCTGTCCCATGCCACCTTGGCCCATCGGACCCTGGCCCATGCCCTGGCCCATCGGACCCTGGCCCATCTGGCCGGGACCCATCTGACCGGGACCCTGCTGGCCGCCCTGGGCGCTGGGGCCCGCGGGAAGCTGCGGGGCACCGCTCGGCAGCTGCGGCGGGCCGCCCATGGGGCCACCCATCTGCTGCTGCGGCGGACCCGATATGCCGGCGGGCACAGGAGCGCCGGGACCGCCGCGCATGCCCTGTGGCGGACCCTGCTGTTGCTGGGGATCCTGCTGTTCGGGAGGCTTGCGCATGCCCTGTTGCTGGTTCTGCGCGGCGGCGCGTGTGGCGGCGGCCAGCTTGGCGCGCAGGTCCTCGTTCTCGCGGAGCAGGCGGGTCAGTTCGGCTTCGACCTCGTCGAGGAAGGCATCGACCTCGTCCTCGTCATAGCCTTCTCGGAGGCGGACGGTCGTGAACTGCTTGTTCCGCACGTCCTCGGGGGTCAACGGCATCTCTTCACCTCAACGTAGTCGTCGGCATCGTCGGCGTTCGGCAAGACCGTATCGTTCACAGCCGGCTCACGACGGAGATCAGGATGTAGACGATGATCATCAGTACGAAGAAGGACAGGTCGAGCGCCACGCCCCCGAGACGTAGCGGCGGAATGAACCGCCGCAGAAGCTTGAGCGGTGGATCAGTGACAGTGTAAGTCGCCTCCAGGACGACCACCATCGCCTTGCCGGGTTGCCATGAGCGGGCGAACTGGAACACGTAGTCCATGACCAACCGGAAGATCAGCACGATGAGGAAACACATCAGCACGACGTAGAGAACCTGCCCGACCACGCTCATGATTCCGTGCGTCCCTCTCCCCTGTTTCCCTGCTGCTCCGGTCCTGCGTCTCAGCTCTGGTTGAAGAACCCGCCCTCTGCGATGCGAGCCTTGTCCTCCGCCGTGACATCGACGTTAGCAGGAGACAGCAGGAACACCTTCTGCGTCACCCGCTCGATGCTCCCGTGGAGACCGAACACCAAACCGGCCGCAAAGTCGACAAGTCGCTTGGCGTCCGTGTCGTCCATCTCGGTCAGATTCATGATCACCGGGGTGCCCTCACGGAAGTGTTCCCCGATGGTACGGGCCTCGTTGTAGGTCCGGGGGTGCAGCGTGGTGATCCTGTACGGCTCTCGTTCCGACACGACCTTGGGCATGATCACCGGTGCGTTCTTCTCCAGGCTTTGGCGTTCTTGTGTGATGGACGCCACGGGGGCGATGCGGGCCGGGCGGCCGGATTCCGCGCCCAGCGAAGCGGAATGGGACACGGGCTCGCGCTGCACCGGTGGATGCACCACTCGTACCGGTTCGTCCCTTTGGGACTGGTGTGCCTGGTGCGACTGATGCGACGGCTCATGCCGTCGGCGGTCCCGCTCGGGCTCCGGGTCAAGCTCGGGCTCGAAGTCGTCATCGGGGTCGAAGCCCCTGCCGTCGTACCCATCGTCCTCCACGAGGCCGAGGTAGACCGCCATCTTGCGCATCGCGCCGGCCATGCTCTGAGTCCTCCGCTCTGTGGTGGATCGGCTGACTGTTGCCAAGTGCCCGCGATCCACGAGGTCGTCTGCCCGCCAGCGGCGGTAATGACCATATTTTCTGCTGTGGTCCGACTTCTTGGCGACGTTACCCGAGCCTGGGGCGGACGCCGAGTACCGCGGTGCCGACGCGTACATGTGTCGCTCCGGCCGTCACCGCGTGTTCGAGGTCCGCACTCATCCCTGCCGAGACCATGTTGGCAGCCGGATGGGCGCTGCGCAGGTCAGTCGACAAATCCATCAGGCGCTCGAACGCCGCCTGTTCGCGCCCCGCGTACGGCCCGGTGAGCGGAGCGACGGTCATCAGTCCGTCGAGCCTCAGACCCGGCGCCCGGGCGACGAGTTCGCCCAACTCCTCGACGCCTTCGACCCCTACACCACCGCGCTCCCCCAGTCCACCCTTTCCCGTCGCGGACTGCTCCGCGTCGAGCGCAACCTGGATGAGGCAGCCCACCTCGCGCTCGGTCCGTACCGCTTCCTTGGACAGGGCGGTGACGAGCCTGGCCCGGTCGACCGACTGCACGACATCCGCGTAACCGACCACGGAACGCACTTTGTTGGTCTGCAACTGGCCCACGAAGTGCCAGGACAGGGGCAGATCGGAACAGGCCGCGGCCTTGGGCGCCGCGTCCTGGTCACGGTTCTCGGCGACGTGCCGCACACCGAGTTCCGACAGGATCCGCACATCCTCGGCGGGGTAGGTCTTGGTGACCACGATCAGGGTCACCTCTTCGCGCTTGCGTCCGGCCGCCTTGCATGCGGCGGCGATCCGCTCCTCCACGTCCGCCAGATTCCCGGCGAGTTCGCTCCTGCGGTCCGTCATTCCCGATCAGTCCAGCCACACATAGCCCGCGAGCCGGCCGGTGATGCCGTCCCGACGGTACGAGAAATGGTCGTCCGACTCGATCGTGCAGACCGGCGACTGCTCCCGGTCGCGCACCCCGAGCCGCTCCAGCTGCGCGTGCACCCCCGCGGTCACGTCGACCGCCGGCGTACCCCAGGTGGTCTCGGCGTACGCCGCGGGCTCGACGGCCGCGACCTCGGCCCGCATCGCGTCCGGCACCTCGTAGCACCGGCCGCAGACCGCGGGGCCGGTGCGGGCGACGATCCGGGCCGGTTCGGCGCCGAGTTCGACCATGGCCCCGACGGCGGCGGGCACGACGCCCGCGACCATGCCCGGCCGGCCCGCGTGGGCGGCGGCCACGACCCCGGCGACGGGGTCCGCGAGCAGCACGGGGGTGCAGTCCGCGGTGAGCACGGCCAGCGCGAGGCCGCGGCGGGCGGTGACGACGGCGTCGACCTCCGGCACCGGGCGCTCGCCCCAGGGCTCGTCGACGACGGCCACGTCGGGTCCGTGGACCTGGTTCATCCAGACGACCCGCGCCGGGTCGAGGCCGAGCGACTTGGCCGCCAGTTCACGGTTGGTCCGCACGGACCCGGAGTCGTCGCCGACCGCCCCGCCGAGATTGAGCTCTTCGTACGGAACGGCGCTCACCCCGCCCCACCGGTCGGTGAAGGCGAAGTGCGCGCCGCTCACGGTGCTCACGGAGGAGCGCCGTCCTATCACTTGAGGAAGTCCGGCACGTCCAGCTCCTCCGCCGCGCTGTCGGAGTACGTCCGCGACGGCGGGACCGGCGGGGAGACGGGCGGCAGTTCGTTGCTCGCCGGCTCCGGAGCGGGCTCCGGCGCCTCCTTGGGCGTGACGCTGCCGAGCGACCCGAAGGACGGCCGGCTGTCGCTCGCCCGCACGGGCGCGGGCTCCTCGCGCTTGGCGGAGGACGAGCCGAGCACGGTGTCCCGCTTGGACGGGGGCTGACCGCCGTCGAACCCGGCCGCGATGACGGTGACCCGTACCTCGTCGCCGAGCGCGTCGTCGATGACCGCGCCGAAGATGATGTTGGCCTCGGGGTGCGCGGCCTCGCTCACCAGCTGGGCGGCCTCGTTGATCTCGAACAGGCCGAGGTCGGAGCCGCCGGAGATGGAGAGCAGCACGCCCCGGGCTCCGTCGATGGAGGCCTCCAGGAGCGGTGAGGAGATCGCCATCTCGGCGGCCGCCACCGCGCGGTCGTCGCCGCGGGCCGAGCCGATGCCCATGAGGGCCGAACCGGCCTCGGACATCACGGACTTGACGTCGGCGAAGTCGAGGTTGATCAGACCGGGGGTGGTGATGAGGTCGGTGATGCCCTGGACACCGGAGAGCAGGACCTGGTCCGCCGACTTGAACGCGTCGAGGACGGAGACCTGGCGGTCCGAGATGGACAGCAGCCGGTCGTTCGGGATGACGATGAGGGTGTCGACCTCTTCGCGGAGTTCCGCGATGCCGTCCTCTGCCTGGTTGGCGCGGCGCCTGCCCTCGAAGGTGAAGGGGCGGGTGACCACGCCGATGGTGAGTGCCCCGAGCGAGCGGGCGATGTTGGCCACCACCGGCGCGCCGCCGGTGCCGGTGCCGCCGCCCTCGCCGGCCGTCACGAAGACCATGTCGGCCCCCTTGAGGACCTCCTCGATCTCCTCGCGGTGATCCTCCGCGGCCTTGCGGCCGACGGCCGGGTTGGCTCCGGCGCCGAGTCCGCGGGTGAGTTCGCGGCCGACGTCGAGCTTGACGTCGGCGTCGCTCATCAACAGCGCCTGGGCGTCCGTGTTGATGGCGATGAACTCGACACCCTTGAGACCGACCTCGATCATCCGGTTGATGGCATTGACACCACCGCCGCCGACACCGATGACTTTGATGACTGCGAGGTAGTTCTGCGGTGCTGCCACGTCGAAGGCCTCTCGCCTCGATTACGTGTCGTCGCCTCGCACGGTCGCGATCCGACGACTGATGCCGAATGGGACGGTCCGAACGCCGACCCGAACCCTAACGCTGAAGTTTAGGGTTACCAGTGTGCCTGTTCCCTGGACTCTTCCGAACAGGACACTAAGTCGACAAGTGGCGCACGTTCAACGAACACGCCGAACCTCCCGTTTTTCTTTTCACCCTATGTGATCAGCCATGTCACTGCCCAACCAGGGTGCTGGCCTGCGCAGATGTGCGTCAACTCCCCGATGACGCAGGGGCGGTGGGAACGCTCACGTCGAAGTGTCCCGCCCCTGGAGCGGCTTTCATGAGAGCAATGAGCGTATGCGCCTTGGCGCGGCCCTTCTCACCACTGCCCCAGTCGACGGTGCGGTCGCCGCTCAACTCCAGCGTGACGGAGTCGTACGAACGCACCTTGACGACCTGGGTGGCGCGGGCGACCGCGGCCGGAAGAGAACTGGCCACGAGCACCGCCTCGCGCACCAGCCGGTCGGTGCCGAAGCGGCGCAGACCCGCCGAGTGGGACGCCGTCAATTCCAGTACGGGTACGCCCTGCGGAGCACGCGGGACCGTGGCATATCGCACACCCTTGGCGTCCACTTCGACGAACTTTCCGCCCTTTTCGACAATCAGGACCGGCCTACGCTCAGTTACTTTCAGCCCGATTCCATGGGGCCAGGAACGGACGACGTCAACCGAGTCAATTCGGGGCAATTTCCGGAGCAGTACTGCCTCGATCTCATCGGTGTCGACTGAAATCAGTGGTGATCCGATCGGGACGTCGGCCGCCTCGACGACCTGTCCGGCCGTCAGGACCCGCGTCCCGGTGGCCGATACCCGCTCCACGCGCGTCCACTGGGAGCCGTAGAGGATCCAGACCCCGCCCGCGGCGAGCAGGGCCAGACAGACCATCACAACAATGAGCGTACGAGGCCTCGGCGGCCTCTTCAGCCTCTGGAGAAGGGGCGGCCGGGGCGGGCCGGAGGCCGGATCCTGTCGGTCTCGCCGTTCGCCGCGTTCGGCGGTGGTCGCTCCGGCCACGCTCCCCTGCCTTCTGCCACGCGCTAGCGGCGTGACGCGATCGCCTCGTACACCATCCCGACGAGCAGGTCGTCGGCGTCCCTGCGGCCGAACTCGGAGGCCGCGCGGGACATCTCGAACAGCCGGTGCGGATCGGCGAGCACGGGCAGGACATTGCCCTGGATCCAATGCGGCGTCAGTTCCGCGTCGTCGACCAGCAGTCCGCCGCCGGCCTTGACCACCGGCTGGGCGTTCAGCCGCTGTTCGCCGTTGCCGATGGGCAGCGGGACGTAGACGGCGGGGAGCCCGACGGCGGAGAGTTCGGCGACGGTCATCGCACCCGCGCGGCAGAGCATCATGTCGGCCGCGGCGTACGCGAGGTCCATCCGGTCCACGTACGGTACCGGGATGTACGGGGGCATCCCGGGCATCTGGTGGACCTGCGGCAGTTCGTTCTTCGGGCCGACCGCGTGCAGGATCTGGATACCGGCCTGCTGGAGGTACGGGGCGGTCTGCTCGATCACCTGGTTGAGGCGGCGGGCGCCCTGCGAGCCGCCGGAGACCAGCAGCGTCGGCAGGGAGGGGTCGAGCCCGAACGCGGCGCGGG
This sequence comes from Streptomyces liliiviolaceus, assembly GCF_018070025.1. Lineage (NCBI taxonomy): Bacteria > Bacillati > Actinomycetota > Actinomycetes > Kitasatosporales > Streptomycetaceae > Streptomyces > Streptomyces liliiviolaceus. The sequence continues at coordinate 3,660,360 of NZ_JAGPYQ010000001.1, read as the reverse complement.
CCTCGGGGCGCACGGCGGCCCGGTCGAGCGTGGCGATGGAGCGGCGCAGCGGGATGCCGATGTAGCGGGCGCCCCGCAGCTTGCTGTCCGGGGTGGAGACGGCGACCTGGGCCGCGTACCGGGAACCGATCTTGTTGGCGAGTCCCGGGCGGGCGTTGGCCTCGTGGACGATGATCGGGACGCCGAGGCGCTTGGCCGCGAGATAGCCGGGCAGGGCGACGTAGCCGCCGAAGCCGACGACCGCGTCCGCCTTGGTGCGCTCCAGGATCTGCTCGGCCGCCTTGATCGTGCCGCGCAGCCGTCCGGGGACGGTGATCAGCTCGGGGGTGGGCTTGCGCGGCAGCGGTACCGCGGGGATCAGCCCGAGTTCGTAGCCCCGTTCCGGTACGAGCCTGGTCTCAAGTCCGCGCTCCGTGCCCAGGGCCGTGATTCCCACGGTCGGGTCCTGCCTGCGCAGGGCGTCCGCGAGGGCGAGCGCGGGCTCGATGTGGCCGGCGGTCCCCCCACCGGCGAGTACGACATGCACCGAAATTCACCGCTCTCCGGACGAACGCGCCGAGGCACGCCGTCGCATCGTGTTCCACTTCCGAGGCCCCCGGACAGCGGAGCCTCTCACCGCAGCCCGCTTTCTGCCAAAGCGGGGTTGCCGCATCGCGAGTGCCGTCCGCGCAGCGGGATCCTCACGCGCGAAGGCGATCAGGAGCCCGATGGCGAACATGGTCGGCAACAGGGCGGAACCCCCGTAGGAGAACAGCGGGAGCGGGACTCCGGCGATCGGCAGCAGACCGAGCACCGCACCGATGTTGATCACGGCCTGGGCCGTGATCCAGGTGGTCACGCCACCCGCGGCGTACCTCACGAAGGGGTCCTCCGTGCGTCCGGCCACGCGGATACCCGCATAGCCTAGAGCCGCGAAGAGTGCGAGTACCGACAGAGTCCCCGCCAGACCGAGTTCCTCACCTGTGATCGCGAAGATGAAGTCGGTGTGGGCCTCGGGGAGTTGACCCCATTTCTCCACACTCGCCCCCAGGCCCGAGCCGAAGAGGCCGCCGGAGGCGAGGGCGTAGATGCCGTGCACGGCCTGCCAGCAGGAGTCGCCGGGCCCCGGTTCGGTGGCGCCGAGGCAGGCGAGGCGGGCCATACGGTTGGGGCTGGTCCTGATGAGGATCACGCCGAGGGTCAGCGCGATGGCGAGGACGCCGCCGAAGAGCCGGGTCGGTGCCCCCGCGAGCCACAGCAGGCCGAAGAGGATCGCGGTGAGGATGATCGCCGTGCCCATGTCGCCGCCGAGCATGATCAGCCCGAGCAGCATGAACGCCACGGGGACGAGCGGCACCAGCATGTGCTTCCACTGGGTCAGCAGCCGCTTGTCCTGCTTGCGGGCGAGCAGGTCGGCCCCCCACAGGACGAGGGCGAGCTTGCCGAACTCGCTGGGCTGGAGCTGGAAGGGGCCGCCGACCGAGATCCAGTTCTGGTTGCCGTTGACCGCGACTCCTATCCCCGGCACCTGGACGAGGATCATCAGGAAGACCGAGCCGAGCAGCATCGGGTACGCGAGCGCCCGGTGCAGCTTGGACGGCATCCGGGAGGCGGCCAGCAGCAACAGGCCGCCGAGCACGGCCGCGAGGAACTGCTTGCGGAAGAAGTAGCTTCCCGGCAGCGACAGCTGGAGCGCGGTGATCTGGGAGGCGGAGTACACCATCACCAGGCCGAGCACGGTGATCAGCAGGCTGCCGCCGAGGATCAGGTAGTACGCCGTCAGCGGCCGGTCCCAGGCACGGCGTGCGCGGCCGTAGAGGCGCACCACGGGGTTGTCGCGGGGCGGGCGGGGGGCCGGGGGCCGCCGGGGGGCCCGCTGGACGGGAGGACGGCCTGTACGGCTAGTGGGCACGACGGTCTCCCCTCGGGACGGGAGGGCGCACGGGTGCGGGACCGCACGGCGCGGTGCCACGGGCAGAGGGCTGTCGGTCCACCGACCACGATGGCGTCACGTGTCGCTCCCAAGGATCCCGGGCGCCCGGGCCGGCCAGGGGCCTGCCGTCAGGCGCCCGCGGCGCCGAGTTCGCGGACCGCTTCCGCGAACATGTCACCGCGCTGGTTGTAGTTGGCGAACATGTCCATGGAAGCGCAGGCCGGTGCCAGGAGCACCGTGTCGCCGGCGCGGGCGAGTCGTGCCGCCTCCTGGACCGCCGCGGGCATCGCACCAGTGTCGGTCCGGTCGAGCTCGACCACCGGTACTTCGGGCGCGTGTCGCGCGAGGGCTTCCCGGATGAGGGCCCGGTCCGCGCCGAAGAGCACGACGCCCCGCAGCCGCTTCGCGGACCGGACGACGAGTTCGTCGAAGGTCGCGCCTTTGGCGAGGCCGCCCGCGATCCACACGATCGACTCGTACGCGGCCAACGACGCTTCCGCGGCATGCGTGTTGGTGGCCTTGGAGTCGTCGACCCAGGCGACGCCGTCCACATCGGCCACGTGCTCGATGCGGTGGGCGTCGGGCCGGAAGGCCCTCAGACCGTCCCTGACGGCCTTGGGGGGCACTCCGAAGGCGCGGGCCAGGGCCGCCGCCGCGAGGGCGTTGGCGATGTTGTGCGGGGCGGGCGGGTCGACGTCCGCGATCTCCGCGAGTTCCTGGGCCTGCTTGTGCCGGTCCTCGACGAAGGCGCGGTCGACCAGGATGCCGTCGACGACGCCGAGTTGGGAGGGGCCGGGGGTGCCGAGCGTGAAGCCGACGGCCCGGCAGCCCTCCTCGACGTCCGCCGCGCGCACCAGGTCCTCGGTGGCCTTGTCGGCCACGTTGTAGACACAGGCCACCTGATTGCCCTCGTAGACGCGGCCCTTGTCGGCGGCGTACGCCTCCATGGAGCCGTGCCAGTCGAGGTGGTCGGGTGCGAGGTTCAGGACGGCCGCGGAGTGGGCGCGCAGCGAGGGTGCCCAGTGCAGCTGGTAGCTGGACAGTTCGACGGCGAGCACGTCGAGGTCGGCGTACTCCTCGTCGAGGCCCAGCACGACGTCGACGATCGGTGTGCCGATGTTGCCCACCGCGGCCGTACGCAGGCCCGCGGCGGCCAGGATCGAGGCGAGCATCCGGGTCGTGGTGGTCTTGCCGTTGGTGCCGGTGACGGCCAGCCAGGGGGCGGCCTTCCTGCCGTCGTGGCCGCGCAGTCGCCAGGCGATCTCGACGTCGCCCACGACGTCCACGCCCGCCTCCGCGGCGGCCTCGAAGAGGGGGCTGCCGGGCTTCCAGCCGGGCGAGGTGACCACCAGGTCGGTGCCCTCGGGCAGCGTGTCGGCGTCCGCGAGGCGTACCGCGATGCCCTGCTGTTCGAGGGGGACGGCCCGCTCCCGGTGCGCCGGGGAGTCGCCGCCGTCGACGACCGTGACCGACGCGCCGAGGCCGGCCAGGGCGCGGGCGGCGCTGATGCCGCTCACGCCGAGACCGGCGACGGTGATGTTCATGCCCTGCCAGGCGGAAGCGGTGGTCACTTCTTGGCTGCCCATCCCGCGTAGAAGAGGCCGAGTCCGACGATGACGCACATGCCCTGGATGATCCAGAAGCGGACCACCACAAGGACTTCGGACCACCCCTTGAGTTCGAAGTGGTGCTGCAGCGGTGCCATCCGGAAGACGCGTTTGCCGGTCAGCTTGAAGGAGCCGACCTGGATGACCACCGACATGGTGATGAGGACGAAGAGGCCGCCGAGCAGGGCGACCAGGATCTCCGTGCGGGAGCAGATCGCGAGGCCGGCGAGCGCGCCGCCGAGCGCCAGGGAACCGGTGTCCCCCATGAAGATCTTGGCGGGCGAGGTGTTCCACCACAGGAAGCCGAAGCAGGAGCCCATGAGGGCGGCGGCGACGACCGCGAGGTCGAGCGGGTCTCTCACCTCGTAACAGGCGCCCGGGTTGGTGAGGGTCTGCGCGTTGGCGCAGGACTCCTGGAACTGCCAGACGCCGATGAACGTGTAGGCGCCGAACACCATGGTCGCGGCGCCGGTGGCGAGGCCGTCCAGACCGTCCGTCAGGTTCACGCCGTTCGACATCGCGAGGATCATGAACAGCGCCCAGCCCACGAACAGCACCGGGCCGATGGACCAGCCGAAGTCCTGCACGAAGGAGAGCCTGGTGGAGGCCGGGGTGTTGTTGCGGTTGTCCGCGAACTGCAGGGCGAGGACGGCGAAGCCGATGCCGACGATCAGCTGGCCGGCCATCTTCGCCTTGGCCCGCAGGCCCAGCGAACGCCGCTTGACGATCTTGATGTAGTCGTCCAGGAAGCCGACCACGCCCATGCCCGTCATCAGGCCGAGCACCAGCAGTCCCGAGAAGGTCGGCGGCTTCCCCGTGATCACCTTGCTGAGGAAGTACGCCAGCAGCGTGGCCAGGATGAAGGCGATACCGCCCATGGTCGGCGTACCGCGCTTGGCGTGGTGCTCGCGCGGGCCGTCGTCACGGATGTACTGGCCGTAGCCCTTGCGGGCCAGCAGCTTGATCAGCAGCGGAGTACCGATCAGGGTCAGGAAGAGACCGATGACTCCCGCGAACAGGATCTGATTCATCATCGGACGGCGACCTCACCCTCGGTGCCCTCGACGAGCGCCTGCGCGACCCGTTCGAGACCGACCGACCGGGACGCCTTCACGAGTACGACGTCTCCCGGGCGCAGCTGACTGCGCAACAGGTCGACCGCCGACTGTGCGTCGGACACGTGCACCGACTCCTCACCCCACGAACCCTCGTTATATGCGCCCAGTTGCAGCCAGGACGCTTCCCTGCCCCCGACCGCGACGAGCTTGCTGACGTTGAGCCGGACGGCGAGCCGTCCGACCGCGTCGTGCTCGGCGAGCGCCTCGTCCCCGAGCTCGGCCATCTGACCGAGCACCGCCCAGGTCCGCCGCCCCTTGCCCATGGCCGCGAGCGCCCGCAGGGCGGCTCGCATGGACTCGGGGTTCGCGTTGTAGGCGTCGTTGACGACCGTCACGCCGTCCGGGCGCTCGGTGACCTCCATCCGCCAACGGGAGAGGGAGCCCGCCTCGGAGAGCGCGGTGGCGATCTCGTCTGCGGACATGCCCAGCTCATGGGCGACGGCGGCGGCGGCGAGCGCGTTCGACACGTGGTGCTCACCGTACAGGCGCATGGTCACTTCGCTGCACCCGGTGGGTGTGTGAAGGCTGAACGAGGGCTGTCCGTTCCCGGTGAGCCGCACGTTCTCGGCCCGTACGTCCGCTTCGTCGGACTCTCCGAAGAGGAGCACGCGTGCTTTCGTACGCGAGGCCATGGCCCGTACGAGGGGGTCGTCGGCGTTCAGGACGGCGGTTCCGTCCTCCGGGAGGCCCTCCACCAACTCGCCCTTGGCCTCGGCGATCTGCTCGCGGCCGCCGAACTCGCCGATGTGGGCGGTGCCGACGTTGAGGACGAGGCCGATCTTCGGGGGCGTCAGATCCGCGAGGTAGCGGATGTGGCCGATCCCGCGGGCGCCCATCTCCAGGACGAGGAAACGTGTTTCCTCGGTGGCGCTGAGCGCGGTGAGCGGCAGTCCGATCTCGTTGTTGAGCGAGCCGGGCGTGAAGACGGTCGGCGCCTTGGTGCGCAGCACCTGGGCGATCAGGTCCTTGGTGCTGGTCTTGCCCGCGGAGCCGGTGAGCGCGACCAGCGTCGCGCCGAGCCGCTCCACGACATGGCGCGCGAGGGCGCCCAGCGCCCGCTGGACGTCGTCCACGACGATGGCGGGCACCCCGACGGGCCGGGAGGCCAGAACGGCCACGGCGCCCGCCTCGACGACGGCCGCGGCGAAGTCGTGGCCGTCAACGCGCTCGCCCGCGAAGGCGACGAAGAGACTGCCTGGCCCGGCTTCCCGGGAGTCTCTGACGACCTGTCCGGTGACCTGGACCGACGTATCCGGTATGTCGTGGGTCTGCCCGCCGACGACTGAGGCGATCTCGGCGAGAGAGAGGGCGATCACAAGTTCATCCCTGGGTCTTCTGGATAGCTGCGCGGAGCACCTGGCGATCGTCGAAGGGACGGATCACCCCGGCGATGTCCTGGCCCTGTTCGTGGCCCTTGCCGGCGATCAGCACGGTGTCGCCCGGCTGTGCGCGGGCGACGGCCGCGGCGATCGCGGCGGCCCGGTCCTCGAAGACCTGGACCTCTCCGCGCTCGTGCGCCGGCACCTCGGCGGCGCCCGCGAGCATCGTGGCGAGGATGGCGAGGGGGTCCTCGCCGCGCGGGTTGTCCGAGGTCAGCGTGGCGGTGTCGGAGAGCCGGACCGCGGCGGCGCCCATCGGCATCCGCTTGGTCTTGTCCCGGTCGCCGCCGCAGCCGAGGACGATGTGCAGTCTGCCCTCGGTGACCTTACGCAGGGCCTTCAGGACGGATTCGACGGCGTCCGTCTTGTGCGCGTAGTCGACGACCGCGAGGTACGGCTGTCCGGCGTCCACGCGCTCCAGGCGGCCGGGCACGCCCGGTACGGCGGCGATGCCGTCGGCGGCGGTCTGCGGGTCGATCCCGGCGGCGGCGAGGGCGACGATCGCGGCGAGCGTGTTGGCCACGTTGAAGGTGCCCGCGAGCGGCGACTTGGCGGTGATGCGCTCGTCCTTGGGGCCGACCGCGACGAAGACCGAGTCCATCGGGCCGACCCGGACGTCCTCGGCGCGCCAGTCGGCGTCGGGGTGCCCCTCCGCGGAGAACGTCACCACGGGGACGCCGGACTCCTTGACGAGCCTGCGGCCGTATTCGTCGTCGAGGTTGACCACGCCGAGCCTGCTGCGCTCCGGCGTGAACAGCTGCGCCTTGGCCTGGAAGTAGTCCTCCATGCCCGAGTGGAACTCCATGTGTTCCGGGCTGAGGTTGTTGAAGACCGCGATGTCGAAGACGCAGCCGTCGACCCGGCCGAGGACCAGGGCGTGGCTGGAGACCTCCATGACGACCGCCTCGACACCGCGCTCGCGCATGACCGCGAACAGCGCCTGGAGGTCGGTGGCCTCGGGGGTGGTGCGCTCCGACTTGATGCGCTCGTCACCGATGCGCATCTCCACGGTGCCGATCAGACCGGTGCTGCGGACGCCCTTGAGGCCGCCCTCGACGAGGTACGCCGTGGTGGTCTTGCCGGACGTGCCGGTGATGCCGATCTGCAGCAGGTCGCGGCCGGGGTGGCCGTAGATGGAGGCGGCCAGCTCGCCCATCGATCCGCGCGGGTCGTCCACGACGAGGACCGGCAGGCCGGTGGCGCGGGCCCGGTCGGCTCCCGTCGGGTCGGTCAGCACGGCGACGGCGCCGAGGCCGGCGGCCTGCGTCACGAAGTCGGCGCCGTGCATCCGGGCGCCGGGCAGCGCGGCGTAGACGTCGCCCGGCCGGACGGCGCGGGAGTCATGGGTGATGCCCGTGACCCCGGCGGCGTCCGCGGCGCTTCCTGGGTGGTCCGCACCCAGCTGACCGGCGAGCTCCGCGAGGGGTGTGGCGGGGTTCTGAACCGGTCGCGGCGGCCCCGGATATGTCACAGGGACGCCCTTCTGGGTGGTTTGGGACTGATCGGCGTGTGGCACGGCGGTGAGCGTACCGGGCACACCCCCGCCGGAGCGAAGCGAGGGGCGTGGCGGGGCGGACGGCGGGCCGTCGTTGCCGGAGTCGGGAGTGATCGTTGTCACGAGCTTGTTCCTGGTCGGTGTTCCGGGCGGTGCACGGGGTGTCCCGGGCAGTGCCGAGGGGTGCCGGTGAAGGCGTGGCCGGCGTCGGTCAGGGCGTGAAGGTGACGGGGAGTCTGTCGGCGGTGTCGCCGGTGGGCGGTACCTGGAGGGTCTTCAGTGCGAATTCCAGGACCTCCTTGTAGACGGGTCCGCAGATCTGGCCGCCGAAGTAGCTGCCCTTGGTGGCGTTCTGGATGGCGCAGTACACGGTGACGCGGGGGTTGTCGGCGGGCGCGAATCCCGCGAAGGACGAGGTGTAGCCGCGGTAGCGGCCGGTGGCCGGATCCACACGGTTGGCCGTGCCGGTCTTGCCCGCCACGCGGTAGCCGGGGATACGCGCCTTGGTGCCGGTGCCCTCCTCGTCGTCCACGACGGACTCCAGCATGTGCGCCAGGGTCTTCGCAGTCTTCTCGCTGACGACTCTTGTCTTCTTTGGCTCGGCGGCCGGGGTGAATCGTCCGTCGGCTCCCTTCGTGCCGCGGACGAGCGTCGGTTCCACGCGTACGCCGCCGTTGGCGATCGTCGAGTAGACGGAGGCCGCCTGCATCGCGTTGACGGACACGCCCTGGCCGAAAGGAATCGTGTACTGCTGGGAGGTCGACCACTGGTCGGCGGGGGCGAGGATGCCCTTGGTCTCGCCGGGGAAGTCCAGGCCGGTGTAGCCGCCGATGCCGAACTTGCGCAGGTAGGAGTAGAGGACCTTGTTGGCCGCCGCCTGCGTCTTGCCGAGCTGTCCGGTGGCCAGGATGGTGCCGATGTTGCTGGACTTGGCGAGGACGCCGTTGAGCGTCAGGTACCAGGTCGGGTGGTCGATGTCGTCCTTGAAGAGCCGGTCGCCGCGGTGCAGCCGGTTGGGCACGGTGACGTGCGTGCCGGGGGTGGCGGCGCCCTCCTCCAGGACGGCTGCCATCGACATCACCTTGGCGGTGGAGCCGGGCTCGTACGCGTCCTCCAGGCCCCAGTTGTGCAGGGCTCCCCCGTCGGCCTCGGACAGGTCGTTCGGGTCGAAGCCGGGCGAGTTGGCCATCGCGAGGATCTCGCCGGTCCTGTTGTCCTGCACTATGACGTACCCGCGGTCCGCCTTGGACTTCCCGACCTGCTCGGCGATGGCGTGCTGCGCGGCCCACTGGATGTCGCGGTCGATCGTCAGCTCCACCTCCGAGCCGGCCACCGCGGGCTTCTCGGTGGAACCGGCGGTCGGGACCTGCCGTCCGCCGGACTGGGCGTAGCGGATCTCGCCGTCCTTGCCGGACAGGTCTCCGTTGAGCTGCTGCTCGATGCCGCCGCCGCCCTTGCCGTCGGCGTTGACCCAGCCCAGTATCCCGGCGCCGAGATCGCCGTTCGGGTAGACCCGCTTGCTGCTGGGCTCCTGGAGGACGCCCGCCAGGATGTTCGCGGGGCCGCCTTCGCCTGCCTTCTCGGCGAGGGTGCTCTTGAGGTCCTTGATCTGCGTCCAGACCTGGGGGGTCTGGCGGCGGGCGAGCACTACGTAGCGGGTCTTCTTCGTCCGGAGCTTGGCGGCGAGTTCGTCGGTGTCCTTGCCGAGGATCGGGCCGAGCAGGGCGGCGGCCTGCTCGGGGGCGTCGCCGGTCTTCGTCGCCTTCTTCGTGAAGAGCGTGGGGTCGGCGGTGATGTCGTTGGCGTCCACGCTGATCGCCAGGTCGACGCCGTTGCGGTCGGTGATCCCGCCGCGCGCGGCGGCCAGGGTGCGGCTGAGGTACCGGTTCTTCTCCGCCTTGGCGGTGTACTCGCTCGCGTCGACCGCCTGCACCTGGAGGAGCCGCACGACGAAGGCGATCAGTACGAGGGCCAGGGCGAGGCTGACCAGGCGCAGCCGCGGGCGGGGGCTGCCCAGCCGGATGACGCGCGGCGCCTTGGTGCGGGGCTGCGCGGGGCGGCGGGCGGGCCGCGCGCCGGGTCCGGGGCGGCGCTGGCTGCCGGGTTTGGCGGGGCGGGCGGACCCGCCGGGTTTCGAGGACCGGGCGGGCGCGGGCACCCTGCGGCGCGGGGGTTCCCTGTCGGACACTTCCGTCACCTGCCGGGGGTCGTAGAGGTCGGCGTGGGCTGCGCGGCGGTCTCCGTGGCCGGCTCAGGCTCCCCGGTGCCCGCCGGGGGCTCGGTGGCCGTCGAGTCGGGCTCGGTGGCCGTCGAGGCGGGCTCCGGGGACGTCGCGGCCGGTTCCGGGGTGAGCGCCTCGGGCGGCCGGATCACGGGCACGCGCACGGACGACTGCTCGGCGGCCGCGCTGGGGACACCGCGGACGGTGCCGTCGGGATTCAGGAAGGCCGGGTCGCCGCCGGGCACCATGCCGAGTTCGCGGGCGCGGCGCTGGAGGGCGTCGGGGGCGGAGTAGGCGTCCACGTCACGCTGGAGCGCCTGTTCCTCGTCGGTGAGGCTCTTGGTGTCCTTCTGGAGGTCGTCGAGCTGGAACGATCCCTCGCTGAGGGCGGAGTTCAGCACCAGGAGCCCGATGAGGCCGCCGCCGAGCAGCAGCACGACCAGGAGGACGAAGGGGGTACGGGCGGCCTGTCCGGAGCCGGTCGGGAAGAGCCGCGCGAGCCGGGCCGCTCTCCCCCTCAGTTCGGGTTTCCTATTCACTCACCCTCCAGGTGAGTTCGGGTTCCTGGCCGGTGGGTCCGGGTTTCCGGCCCCTGTGCCCGGTGAGTTCGGTCGTCCACCTCACGCGCCGTTCCGTCACTCGGCGTCCTCCCTGATGCGCTGCGCCCCGCGCAGCCGCGCGGGAGCGGCCCGCCGGTTCTCCGCGACCTCTTCCTCGGTGGGGAGTTCGGCACCGCGCGTGAGGAGCTTGAGCCGGGGCTGGTAGCGCTCGGGGACGACCGGCAGTCCGGGCGGCGCGGTGGTGGCGGCGCCCGCCGCGAACACCTGCTTGACCAGCCGGTCCTCCAGGGAGTGGTACGACAGCACGGCGATCCGGCCGCCGACGGCGAGCGCCTTCACGGCGGCAGGGATCGCCCTCTCCAGGACGGTGAGTTCGCCGTTGACCTCGATGCGCAGCGCCTGGAACGTGCGCTTGGCGGGGTTGCCGCCGGTGCGCTTGGCCGCCTGCGGCAGGGAGTCGCGGATCAGCTCGACGAGCCGCGCGCTGTTGGTGAACGGCTCCTTGTCGCGCTCGCGGACGACCGCGGACACGATCCGCTTGGCCTGCTTCTCCTCGCCGTACGCCCGCAGGATCCGTACGAGTTCGCCGGGCGCGTACGTGTTGAGCACCTCGGCCGCGCTGATCCCGGTCGTCTGGTCCATGCGCATGTCGAGCGGCGCGTCCTGGGCGTAGGCGAAGCCGCGGTCCGCCTCGTCGAGCTGCATGGAGGAGACGCCCAGGTCGAACAGGACGCCCTGGACGCTCGCGAGGCCCAGGCGGTCGAGCACGTCGGGGAGTTCGTCGTAGACCGCGTGCACCAGCTCGGCCCGGTCGCCGAAGGGCGCGAGCCGTTCTCCGGAGAGGCGCAGTGCCTCCTTGTCGCGGTCGAGGGCGATCAGACGGGCCTCGGGGAAGCGGGCGAGCAGGGCCTCGCTGTGGCCGCCGAGGCCGAGGGTGCAGTCGACGACCACGGCTCCCGGTGCCTCCAGTGCGGGGGCCAGCATGTCCAGGCACCGCTGGAGCATCACCGGGACATGTCGACTCTGGCTCAAGGGGCCCTCTCAGGTCCGCGCGGCCGGTACGCACCGCCGGGTCCCCGCCCGCCCGCGACCGTCACGGGTGACGCCCCCCGGCTTGCCGAGGGGAAGGCCTGCCGGCGCCGGAAGCGTCAGCCGACCGGAAGCGGGAGGAGGCCGAGCCGTACGTACGCGCCGCGCACGCGGGGAGATCCCGGCATGTCGCCGGGCCTCCGGGGTTTAGCAGTCCAGCAGGGAGGACAACTCGCCTCCCGCTTCGCGTCACTTTAGTCCACGGTGTCTCGCGGTCAATGAACCGGCCTGCGCGTCGCGGCTCTCACCCGCGATCAAGCGAAAACCTGGTGTTTTCCACCCGAACGGGTGCACTCGGTCCACCCTTGTGGGTTACCTCACAACAACGCTCATTGATGTTCTTTGTCCCCTCTCACAACGGGCCCGAACGGCACGTGCCCCTTACCGTCATAGGTATGACGACTTCCGCATCCGTTCCCACCGAGCCCGAGGACGCCACGGCCCGCCCCGGCACCGTCACGGACCGCCTGGTCGACGCCAACGGGAGGTACGCCGACGCGTTCACCGATCCGGGCATGGACGCCCGGCCGGTCCTGCGCGTCGCGGTCGTGGCCTGCATGGACGCCCGGCTCGACCTGCACGCCGCACTCGGCCTTGAGCTCGGCGACTGTCACACCATCCGCAACGCGGGAGGCGTCGTCACCGACGACGTGATCCGCTCCCTCACCATCAGCCAGCGCGCGCTCGGCACCCGCAGCGTCGTGCTCATCCATCACACCGGCTGCGGCCTGGAGTCCCTCACCGAGGAGTTCCGCCACGATCTGGAGATGGAGGTCGGCCAGCGCCCGGCGTGGGCGGTCGAGGCGTTCCGCGACGTCGAACAGGACGTCCGGCAGTCCATGCAGCGCGTGCGGACCTCCCCGTTCCTTCTGCACTCCGACGACGTACGTGGTTTTGTGTTCGACGTGAAGACGGGCCTCCTGAGTGAGATAGACCCCACCTGACGCCAGTGGGACCCGGCCATAAAGCGCAAGAGCCGACATATCACGGCCAGTTATCCACAGGCGGATGACACGAACCGGTAACGGCAACAAGAATGCGTGTGTGGCGTCGCGCGGAACTTTTCACGCGTGGCGTCCGTGTTCGGGGTGGGCCGGTTCGCATCGCAGCGTGTCGGCCCGGAGAAAGAACGGGCCGAGGAGGGCCGGGTGACGACCTATGACGATCGAGCGAGCCTCACAGATCTGACCGCCACTGTGGAGAGAGTCCGCAGTTCGGTGGAGGAAGTGATCGAGGGCAAGCCTGAGGTCGTACGGCTTTCGCTGACCGTACTGCTCGCCGAGGGACATCTGCTCATCGAGGATGTCCCCGGCGTCGGCAAGACCATGCTGGCCAAAGCACTCGCGCGGTCCATCGACTGCTCGGTGCGACGTATTCAGTTCACGCCCGACCTGCTGCCCTCGGACATCACCGGGGTGTCCATCTGGGACCAGCAGAACAGGGAGTTCGAGTTCAAACCGGGGGCGATCTTCGCGCAGATCGTGATCGGCGACGAGATCAACCGCGCGTCGCCCAAGACCCAGTCGGCGCTCCTGGAGTCCATGGAGGAGCGCCAGGTCACCATCGACGGGCACACCTACGAGCTGCCCAGCCCCTTCATGGTGGTGGCCACGCAGAACCCGGTCGAGATGGAGGGCACCTATCCCCTGCCGGAGGCGCAGCGGGACCGATTCATGGCCCGGGTCTCCATCGGCTATCCCAGCGCCGACGCCGAGTTGCAGATGCTCGACATCCACGGCGGGGCCTCCCCGCTGGACGACCTGCAGCCGGTGGCGCACGCGCACGAGATCGTCAAGCTCATCGACGCGGTCCGCACGGTCCACGTCGCCGAACCGGTCCGCCGGTACGCGGTCGACCTGGTCGGTGCCACGCGCAGCCACCCGGACCTGAGACTCGGCGCCTCGCCGCGCGCGACGCTCCATCTGCTGCGCGCCGCGAAGGCCTCCGCCGCTCTGAGCGGCCGGGACTACGCACTGCCGGACGACGTGCAGGCTCTCGCCGTGGCGGTCCTGGCACACCGGCTGCTGCCCACCGCCCAGGCCCAGTTGAACCGTCGTACGGCCGAGCAGGTCGTCCTGGAGATCCTCCAGCGCACGGCCGTGCCCGCGGCGCCCCCGGCGCCGGGCGGCCCGGCGATGGGCCGGGGCACGTCCGCCTTCGGCCAGCAGCCGCCCCGGAGGCTGTGATGACGGGCGGGGGGATGCCCGCGGCGTCCGCGGAGGAGGACCGGGGCGGGATGCGCACGGCTCTCGCCGGGCTCACCACCCGCGGGCGGTCGTTCCTGGCCGCCGGCATCGCGGCCGCCGTCTGCGCGTACGTCCTGGGGCAGAGCGATCTGCTCCGGGTCGGACTCCTGCTCGCCGTCCTGCCGCTGATCTGCACGGCCGTGCTGTACCGCACGCGCTACCGGGTCGCCGGCAGCCGCCGGCTCTCCCCCGCGCGGGTGCCGGCCGGCTCCGAGGCACGGGTCCATCTGCGGATGGACAACGTCTCGCGGCTGCCCACCGGGCTGCTGATGCTCCAGGACCGGGTGCCGTACGTGCTGGGGCCGCGGCCCCGCTTCGTCCTGGACCGGGTCGAGGCGGTCGGCCGGCGCGAGGTGTCGTACCGCGTGCGTTCGGACCTGCGCGGGCGCTACCCGCTGGGCCCGTTGCAACTGCGGCTCAGCGACCCCTTCGGCATGTGCGAGCTGACCCGTTCCTTCTCCACCTTCGACACCCTCACCGTCGTCCCGCGCGTGGAGCCCCTGCCGCCGGTCCGGCTGACCGGCGAGGCGAAGGGGTACGGCGACGGGCGGCAGCGCTCGCTCGCGCTGGCGGGCGAGGACGACGTGATCCCGCGCGGGTACCGCTACGGCGACGACCTGCGCAGGGTCCACTGGCGGCTGACCGCGCGGTACGGCGAGCTGATGGTGCGCCGCGAGGAGCAGCCGCAGCGGTCCCGCTGCACGGTGCTCCTCGACACCCGGGGCATCGCCTTCGACGGCGCGGGCCCCGACTCGGCCTTCGAATGGGCCGTCTCCGGCACCGCGTCGACGCTGGTGCACATGCTCGAACGGGGCTTCTCGGTACGTCTGTTGACCGACACCGGGACCTCGGTGCCCGGCGAGGGCGCCGACGGGTTCGCCGGGGCCAGCCAGGAGTCGGCGGACGCGGCGGGGCTGATGATGGACACCCTCGCGGTGATCGACCACTCCGACGGTACGGGCCTGTCCCGGGCGTACGAAGTGCTGCGCGGCGGCAACGAAGGACTGCTGGTGGCCTTCCTCGGCGACCTGGACGAGGAGCAGGCGTCGGTGCTCGCCAAGATGCGCCAGCGCAGTGGCGGGGCGATCGCCTTCCTGCTGGACAGCGGGGCATGGGTGCGGGGCACCCCCGACGAACAGGGCGAGGAGTGGCTTCGGATGCTGCGTGAGGCGGGCTGGACCGCTGTGGCCGTCCCACCGGGCGTCGGCCTGGCCGACCTGTGGCGGGAGGCGGACCGACAGCGCAACGGGGTCGCGTCCACGGGCAGCACGGCGGGAGGCGGTCTCTCATGAGCGGGCGCGCGCGACTGGCGCTGTGCGCCGCGGCGGCGACCCTGATGGCGTCCTGCGCGCTGCTGCCGCTGGTCGATCCGGCGAGCTGGTTCCTCCAGGCGGCGTTCCTGGTCGCGGTGCAGACCGCGGTGGGCGCGGCGGCCCGGCGGGTGCCGCTCGCACGGCCGCTGACGATCGCGGTCCAGGCACTCGTGACCCTGATGCTGCTGACCCTGTCGTTCGCCCGGGAGCACGCCATAGCCGGGCTGCTGCCCGGCCCCGATGTCTTCCGTTACTTCGGCGAGCTGCTGCAGGCGGGCGCCGACGACGTCAGCAGGTACTCGATCCCGGCGCCGCTCTCCGACGGCATCCGTCTGATGATGGTCGGCGGGGTCGTGGTGATCGGCCTCGCGGTGGACGCGCTCGCGGTGACGTTCCGCAGCGCCGCCCCCGCCGGGCTGCCGCTGCTCGCGCTGTACTCCGTCGCCGCGGGTCTCGCGGACGGCGGCGCCGGATGGATCTGGTTCCTGCTGGCGGCCACCGGATATCTGGTGCTGCTGCTGGCCGAGGGACGTGACCGGCTCTCGCAGTGGGGGCGCGTCTTCGGCGGCGGGCCCCGCACACCGGGCGGGGATCCCTCGGGCAGCCCGACCGCGCCGGTCCGTACGGGACGGCGCATCGGCGCCGTCGCGCTCGGCGTCGCACTGGTCGTCCCGCTCGCCCTGCCCGCGCTCGACGGCGGGCTGCTGGACGCCGCTCGCACGGGCGTCGCCGCGGGTTCCGGCGGGGGCAACACGATCTCCGCGGTGAACCCGCTGGTCTCGCTCAGCGACAGCCTGAACGTGGACGAGGACCGCGAGGTCATGTCCTACCGCACCAACTCCGAGGAGACGCAGAACCTCTATCTGCGGATCGTCTCGCTCGACGAGTTCGACGGCACGGCGTGGAAGCCCGCGAAGCGTCATGTCGAGGACGTGCCGGGGTCGTTCCCGACACCGCCCGGCCTCAGTGACGACGTCCAGCGCACCGAGGTGCAGACGAGGATCTCGGCGGCCGACTGGTACGCGCAGGACTGGCTGCCGCTGCCCTACCCGGCCAGCCAGGTGGGCATCAACGGCAAGTGGCGCTTCGAGCCGGTGGGCCGCACGCTCGTCGGCGACCACGGCCAGACGACCCGCGGCCAGGAGTACACGGTCAAGAGCCTGATCGTGCAGCCGACCGCGGATCAGCTCGCGAACGCGCCCGAGGCGCCGGAGGTGCTGAGGCGCGAGTTCACCAAGGTGCCGAACTCGCTGCCGCCGGTGGTGGCCACGACGGCACGGGAGATCACGGCGGACGCGGCCAACGACTACGAGCGCGCGGTGAAGCTGCAGGACTGGTTCGCCCTGGAGGGCGGCTTCACGTACGACACGGAGGTGAAGGTCGGCAGCGGCTCCCAGGCGATAGCGCGTTTCCTCAGGGACAAGGAGGGCTTCTGCGTCCACTTCTCCTTCGCGATGGCCTCCATGGCCCGCACGCTGGGCATACCGGCCCGGGTCGCGGTG
Organism: Streptomyces liliiviolaceus; assembly: GCF_018070025.1. Taxonomy (NCBI): domain Bacteria; kingdom Bacillati; phylum Actinomycetota; class Actinomycetes; order Kitasatosporales; family Streptomycetaceae; genus Streptomyces; species Streptomyces liliiviolaceus. The sequence goes on along the minus strand of NZ_JAGPYQ010000001.1, from coordinate 3,643,918 downwards.
GGCTTCACGCCCGGTTCGCCCAAGTCGGACGGCACGATGTCGGTGGGCCTGCGGGACGCGCACGCCTGGCCCGAGCTGTACTTCGAGGGCGTGGGCTGGACCCGCTTCGAGCCGACGCCGAACCGGGGCTCGGTCCCCGAGTACACCCGCACGGACACGCCCGGCGCGACCGTCCCCGACCCGGACGCGCCGTCGCGTTCCTCGTCCACGGCGCCCTCCGCCGCCCCTTCGGGGAGCGAGGAGTGCTCGGCGGCCGAGAAGAAGCTGGAGCAGCCCTGCGCCAGCGACTCCCCGCAGGCGGCGTTCGGCGCGACGAACGACGATCCGCCGTGGTGGCTGTCCCTGCTCCTGTGGCTCGCGGGCGGACTCGCCGTGGGCACGCTGCCGCTGCTGCCGATGCTGTGGCGGATGCGGACCCGGTCGGTGCGGCTCGGTTCGCACAACTGGCTCACCGCGGACACCGGAGGGGCCGCGTCGGCGGCCGGGCAGGACGACGGTGCCGGCGGGGCGCGGGACGTCCGGCTCGAATCGCACGGCCGGGGCGAGGCCCGTACCGCGGCCGTCGCGCTGGAGGCCTGGCAGGAGGTCAGTGACACGGCGTGGGACTTCGGTATTCCGCCCGACGAGTCGCAGACTCCGCGCAAGGCGGCGGCGCGGATCGTCCGCGTCGGGCATCTGGAGCCGGAGGCCGCGGCCTCCGTCCACCGGATCGCCGACGCGGTGGAGCAGGTCCTGTACGCGCCTGCCCCCCGGCCGACCCCGGGGTTGAGCGCCGATGTCCGCCGGATGACCCAGGGCCTGCGGGCCACCGCCAGCCGCGGCACGCGCCTGCGCGCACTGCTCGCACCGCGCTCGTCCGTCCGGGTGGTGTGGGCGGCCTCCGCGAGGTGGCACGCGCTGAAGTACCGCGCCGCGGCCCGCTGGACGGCCCTGCTCCGCCGCCCGTCGGAACAGGGCGGCAGCGGGGGCTGACCGACTGCCGAACCGAGGCAGCGAGGAGGGCGCCGACCCGGACCGGGTCGGCGCCCCTCCTCGCGTCACGGCTCCGCGCCGGGCGGGCCCGGCGCTGGTGGGCGGTCTGTCTCACCGGGCGGGCGCGGCGTTCGGCCGGCTGTCTCGCCGGGCGGCTTGGCGCTGGGCGGCACGGAAGCCGGGCGGCTTCACGCCGACCGTCGGGGCGGGGCGGCCGGCCACACCGGCGGCGGGCACGCCGAAGGGGTGGCCACCTCGGCGGTGGTCACCCCTTCTTGCGTGCGTCTGCTCGGCCTGAACCCGGTGGGCTACTGGCCGCCCTGCTCGTCACGGCGCCGCTGCCAGCGCTGTTCGATGCGGTCCATCATGGAGCGCCGCTGCCGACCCTGACGACGGGCCTGCGGAGCACCCGGCGCACCCGCCGCGGGCTGTTCACCCGGCTTGGGGGCTTTGCGCCAACCGGTGACGGCGAGCACCGCGCAGCCCAGCATGACGAGAAAACCCACCACGCTGACCCAGATCTGCTGTGCGACCATTCCGGCCATGAGGAGCGCGATACCTACGAGGAAGCCGGCGACCGCCTGGTAGACCCGTCGCCGGGTGTACGTACGCAGCCCGCTTCCCTCAAGCGCTGTCGCGAACTTGGGATCTTCGGCGTACAGCGCTCGCTCCATCTGCTCGAGCATTCGCTGCTCGTGCTCCGAGAGCGGCACGGCGTCCTCCTCATCGTGCAGTCGCCGGGGCGACCGGGGGTCCCCTTCAGGATAGGCAGGGAATCGCCCCCGTGAAACCCGCCCCTCTGCGCCAATTCGCCAACCGGAACCCGCCATGGCTTTCCGATCCACTGAGGCGTAGATTCCCCAGCGACCGGCCCGTCATGCCGGACGGTCTCCCCCGATCATACGGCTCCGAGCGCCCGATCGGGGGGCCTGTGGCGTACTCCATCTGCTGTCGCGCCCCTGATCAGCGGTGCGACGCGGGTGGCGGCTCACCCCTCGTGCGACTCCCGCGTCTCACCGAGCACATGAAGCTGCGTGGCAACAGAGTGGAAGGCGGCGAGTTCGGCGGCCGCGGTCTCCAGTTTCAGCAGGGCGTCCAGGGCGCCCGGCTCGGTGTCCACGAGGACCCCGGGGACCAGGTCCGCGAAGACCCGGACGCCGTGCACCGAGGCCACGCCGAGGCCCGCGGCCTCGACCAGAGCGGTGAGCTGGTCGGCCGTGAAGCGGTGCGGAACAGGATCACCCTCGCCCCAGCGGCCGTCCGGGTCACTGAGGGCCTGGCGGGCCTCCGTGAAGTGTCCGGCGAGGGCCCGCGCGAGCACGGCGCCGCCCAGTCCGGCGGCGAGCAGGCTCAGCACGCCCTCGGCACGCAGCGCGCCGACGGCGTTGCGCAGGCCCTCGGCGGGGTCGTCCATGTACTCAAGGACGCCATGGCACAGCACCGCGTCGTAGCCGCCGCGCTCGACGACGTCGAAGAGGCCGTGGGCATCGCCCTGGACCCCCTGGACGCGGTCGGCGACATCCGCCTCGGCGGCCCGGCGCTCCAGTGCGAACAGCGCGTTCGGGCTGGGGTCCACGACGGTGACGCGGTGGCCGAGCCGGGCCACGGGCACCGCGAAGTTGCCGCTGCCGCCTCCGGTGTCGAGCACGTCCAGCGACTCCCGGCCCGTGGCCTTGACCCGGCGGTCGAGGGCGTCCTTCAGAACGTCCCAGACCACGGCCGTACGGAGCGAGGCACGGGGACTGGAGGGGCCGGAGCGCGGCGACGCCGATTCAGGGCGGCGGTGGGAGACGGGCGGGCGCATCGGGTCCGACACGGCAGTTGACTCCTCGGCGCGGCACCGCCTCGGTACGGCGGAGCGATGGGCATACCTCCCCCGCCGTGTCCGGCGCCGGGGAGATTCAGGCATCCCAACCCTATTGCCTCACGCCCGCTGCCCGGCCCCCCGTCTCGCGCGCCGGACGCACGCCCCTCACCGGCCCGGACGCCCCGGCGGGCATCCGGCCGGGAACCACGGCTGGGCAGCCGGGTGGACAGCCGGACGGGGTCCGGGTCCAGGCCCCCTCATCGTCATCAGCCCGCGTCCGGGACGTCCGTCACGTCCCGGGGCCCCGGCACGATCCGGGTCTCCAGGGCGGCCTGACCGCCCTGGAGACCATGCCCGCCCTGCCCTCCCTGCCCGCCCTCGTGCCGCGGCTGCGGCAGCACCGGCTGGAGCACCAGCATGCGTTCGACGAGGCGGAGGAACATCGCCACGTCACGCAGCAGGTCGTCGGCGTCCCGGATGCTGGCGGCGCCCTGGATGCCGGCCTCCGCGCGGGCCCGGCGGCGGGCTCCCGAGGCGAACAGCACGCTCCACTCGGCGAGTTCGGGCGCTATCTCGGGCAGCACTTCCCAAGCGCTCCGGATCTTGGCCCGGCGCCTCTCGGTGGTCTCGGGCCGGCCGCGGGCGGCGAGCACGGCCGCGGCGGTGCGCAGGGCGGCCAGATGGGCCGTCGCGTACCGGTCGTTCGGCATTTCCAGCAGGGCCGCCTCGTCGAGTCCGGCGCGAGCCTGGGCGAGCAGATCGAGGGCGGCGGGCGGGGCCGTGGAACGGCGGAGCACGGGATGCACGTCGCTCGCCGGTCCGGTCAGTGAGGGGGCAGGGCCGGTGGCGCGGCGCCGACGGGCGGCGGCTGCGGATGAGCTGGCCATGACGAACCTCCTGTCGTCGTGTGACGGCACACTCCGACGGGAGATGCCGTATGTGCTTATCGTGCGGTATGCCACTGACAATCCGTTCTGACCTGCGCTTTTGCTTCGCTCAAAGGTTCGGAGTAGCTTTTGCACTGACCAGTCAGTTCAAAAACTTTGCGCTTCGGCCGGTGCGAGAAACGGCCGAAGGACCCGGAGGGTGGGGGAAGTTGTGGACGGTCCGCACGGACTCGGCGTCACGGCCGAGGACTTCGGGCTCAGGGGACCCCGCGGCTGGGCGTTCCGCGGCGTGGACGTCGACGCGGAGCCCGGCTCGCTGATCGCGGTCGAGGGACCGTCGGGCTCGGGCCGTACGTGTCTGCTGCTGGCGCTCACCGGACGGATGAAGCCCACCGAGGGACACGCGAGAGTGGGGCTCTTCGAGCTGCCGAAGCAGATGGCGGCGGTCCGCCGGGTCAGCGCGCCGGCGCATGTGCCCGGCGTCACCGACCTGGAGCCCGCGCTGTCCGTCGCCGAGCACCTCCGGGAGCGCGCACTGCTGCAACGGCGGTTCGGCGGCTCCGTGCGCGGGCTGCTGCGACCGCGGCAGGAGCGGCTGACGGAGGCCCGGCTGCGGGTCGACACCGCGTTGGCCGCCGCCGGACTCGACCCGGCGACCCTGCCCAAGGGTTCCAGGACCGCCGTTCGGGACCTGGAGCGCCTGGAGGCGCTGCGGCTGTCCGTGGCCCTCGCCCTGATCGGCCGCCCCCGGCTGCTCGGCATCGACGACACCGACCTGAAGCTCCCGGACGCCGAACGGACCGAGGTCTGGGCGCTGCTGCGGTCCCTGACCGAGGCCGGGACCACGGTCGTGGCGGTGTGCAGCGAGGCCCCCGAAGGCGCGGTCGTGGTGTCCACGGGATCCGCCGACACACCGGCCCACGACCTGGACCGGCCCGACGACCACGACAAGGAGACGGTGGATGCGCTCGCCGAAACTGGCCGCGCTTGAGCTCAGGCGCTTCGGCAGGGGCAGGCTCCCGCGCGCGGCGCTGGCCGCGCTCCTGCTGCTGCCCCTGCTGTACGGCGCCCTCTACCTGTGGTCGTTCTGGGACCCGTACGGCCGTCTCGACCGCATCCCCGTGGCGCTGGTGAACGACGACCGGGGAGCCACCGCCGCCGACGAGAAGGTCGTGCTGGGCGACGAGATCACCAAGGGGCTGCGCAGGAGCGACACCTTCGAGTGGCACGAGGTGAGCGCGGCCGAGGCCCGTGAGGGGGTCGAGAACGGCGATTACTACCTGTCGCTGACCATGCCGTCCGACTTCAGCAGGAGGATCGCCTCCAGTTCGGGCGACTCCCCGGAGACGGGCGCCCTCCAGGTGCGTACGAACGACGCGAACAACTACATCGTCGGGCAGATCTCGCGGACGGTCTTCAGCGAGGTGCGCACGGCCGCCTCGACCAAGGCCGCACGGTCGTTCCTCGACAAGATCTACATCTCGTTCTCCGACCTCCACGGCAAGACCCAGAAGGCCGCCGAGGGGGCCGACACCCTCTCCGGTGGCATCGGGAAGGCGAAGAAGGGCTCGAAGGACCTCGCGGACGGCCTCGCGGACGCCGAGAAGGGCAGCGGCAGGCTCGCCGCCGGGCTGAAGAAGCTCGACACGGGAGCGGGCGACCTGGAGGACGGCTCACGGCAGGTCTCCGAGGGCACGCAGACCCTCGCGGACAAGGTCAACGGCGTCGCGGACGAGGTGGGGCCCTTCCTGAAGGACAACGAGAAGGAGATCGGCGACACCGCCCGGCTCGTCGCGGACTCCGCCTCGGTCGTCCGCGACAACCTCGACACGCTGGCGAGGACCGCGCCGACCGCCGCCAGGAGTGCGCACACCGCCTCCGACACGCTGAACGGCGTCTACGAGGCGCGCTGCGAGGACCAGGACCTGCCGCTGCCCGACACCGCCTGCCCGGACCTGAAGAAGGCCAGGGACGCGGCGGCGGACGTGGCGGAGGTCGCCGACGACGTCGACACCCTGGTGGCCGGGCAGAACGGCGACCTGAAGACGCTGGACAAGCATCTGGCCACCCTGGAGAAGCAGGCGCGGGCGCTGGCCGACCGCTCCCCGCATCTGTCCGAGGACCTCGCCACGGCCGTCTCGAAGATCAACCAGCTCAACAAGGGGGCCGGGAAGGTCGCCAAGGGGGCCGAGACCCTGCACACGGGGCTCGGCACGGCCAAGAAGGGCGCGACCGACCTCGACAGCGGGATCGGCCGGCTCGGGACGGGAGCGAGCGACCTCGAAGGGGGCATGTACAAGCTCACCGACGGCTCGGGGAAGCTCGCGGGCGGCCTCCACGACGGCGCGGGGAAGATCCCGGACTACGACAAGAAGGACCGTGATCAGCGCACCGGGGTCATGGCCGACCCCGTGCAGCTCGCTTCGAAGGACCTGCACAAGGCGCCCAACTACGGCACCGGTTTCGCCCCGTACTTCATTCCGCTCTCCCTGTGGGTGGGTGCGATGGTCGCCTACATGCTGATCCCGCCGCTCAACCGGCGCGCGCTCGCCGCGGGCGCCCCCGCCTGGCGGATCGCGCTGGCGGGCTGGCTGCCGGTGGCCGCCCTGGGAGTGCTGCAGACGGTCGCGCTGATGTCCGTACTGCACTGGGCGATCGGTCTGGAGGCGGTGCGGGCGGCCGGGACGGTGGCCTTCCTGTTCCTGGTGACGGCCTGTTTCGCAGCGATCGTGCAGTGGCTCAACGCACGCTTCGGAGCGGCCGGGCGGATCCTCGTGCTCGCGCTCCTGATGCTCCAGCTGACCTCGGCCGGCGGCACGTATCCCGTGCAGACCAGCCCGGGTTTCTTCAACGCGATCCACCCCTTCATGCCGATGAGTCACGTCGTCGACGCCCTGAGGAGACTCATCACGGGCGGCGGTCTGGGACCGGTCTGGCAGGCGTGCGCCGTCCTCGTCGCCTTCACCCTGGGGGCCCTCGCGCTCACCGCGGTGTCCGCGCGGCGCCGGCAGGTGTGGACCCTGGATCGACTTCACCCGGAGCTGAGCCTGTGACAATCGGGGCCATGGAAAGCAGCAGGACGGTGGACAGCGGCGGCGGCCGGCGGCAGGCGACCCGGCAGAAGCTCTACGAGGCGGCGGTGACCCTCATCGCCGAACAGGGCTTCTCCGCCACCACCGTGGACGAGATCGCCGAGCGTGCCGGAGTGGCGAAGGGCACGGTCTACTACAACTTCGCGAGCAAGTCCGTCCTCTTCGAAGAGCTGCTCCGGCACGGGGTGGGACTGCTCACCGCCTCGCTGCGGGAGGCGGTCGAGAGGACCGACGAGGAGGGCGGCAGCCGGGTCGACGCACTGGACGCGATGATCCGGGCGGGTCTCGTCTTCATCGGCCGCTACCCGGCCTTCACCCAGCTGTACGTGGCGGAGCTGTGGCGCACCAACCGCGCCTGGCAGTCCACGCTGATGGTGGTCAGGCAGCAGGCCGTCGCGGTCGTCGAGGACGTCCTGCGCGACGGGATCGCGAGCGGTGAACTGAGCGACGAGATCGACACCCCGCTGACGGCGGCGGCGCTGGTCGGCATGGTGCTGGTGGCGGCTCTGGACTGGCAGGCGTTCCAGCCGCAGCGCACCCTGGACGACGTCCACGCGGCGCTGTCCCTGCTGCTCCAGGGAAGGGTCGGCGGCGGGCGCCTCGGACCCGGGTGACACAGCGGCACGGCGGACACGGCCGAGACAGCAGACACGGCGGAGACGGCAGCAACAGGAGGGGCGCCAGTCCGGAGTGGCCGCGTCCCCCGCGGGCCACGCCTGACCGGCGCCCCTCCTGTGCTCCCCCGTGCTTCCCCCCGTACATCCCCCGGTGGTCCCCGACGGTTCCCCCCGTTCCGGTCTCCCTCGGGCCCCCCGTGCCTCGCTCCCGCCGAGTGATCGGCGGAAGGAGCGGTAGAGGGCGCCGCGCCGTTCCGCCGCCCCGTGTCGGCGGTACCGGAGCCGCGCCCCTTTCCGTGCCTCCACTCTCTCGTTCGCGCAGGTGGGAACCCATCCGCGCGCGTACTCAACTCACTCCCTAGGTACGCGTACTCAGCCCTGCGCGCTCATGCCCAGGACGCGCCGTTGCCGACTGGTTACGATCGCGTCCGTGTCCGTACTCCCCCTGGTGTTCACCAGCGGCTGGGCCAGCGGTGTCAACGCGTACGCGGTGGTGCTGCTCCTCGGCCTCTTCGGCGCGACCGGCCTGACCGACGAGGTCCCCGAGTCGCTGCAGCGTCCTGAAGTCCTCGTCGTGGCCGGCGTCCTGTTCGTCTGCGAGGCCTTCGCCGACAAGATCCCGTACGTGGACTCGGTGTGGGACACCGTGCACACGGTGATCCGCCCGGTGTCGGGAGCCGTCGTCGCGGCGCTGCTCGCCGGGCAGAGCGGTTCGCTGTCCGAGCTGGCGGCCGGGGCGATCGGCGGTTCCTCCGCCCTCGCCAGCCACACCGTCAAGGCCGGGACGCGGATGGCGATCAACACCTCGCCGGAACCGTTCAGCAATGTCGTGATGAGCACCGCGGAGGATCTCGGGGTCGCCGGGATCCTGACCTTCGCGATGTTCCACCCCGAGGCCGCGGCGATCATCGCGGGTGTCCTGCTGCTGGCCGGTCTGCTGGTGCTCTACTTCCTGGTCTCGCGGATCAAACGGTTCCTGCGGCGCCGGGCCCAGCGCCGCGAGGAGAAGCGGCTCGTGGACCGGCTCGGGCCGCCACCGCCCGGCTGACCCCGGCCGATCCCGGCGGGCTCCCGGGGCCGCGGGCCCGTTGTCGGTGGCGGCCGATAAAGTCCCTGGCATGGCACGGATTGTGGTGATCGGCGCCGGGATGGGCGCGATGGCGGCCGCTGCCCGGCTGGCCGTCGCGGGCCACCGGGTGACGGTGTACGAGCGGGCGGCGACGTACGGCGGAGCGGTGGGCCGCTTCGAGCGCGACGGGTTCTCCTTCGACACGGGCCCCGGGCTGCTCCAGTTGCCCGCGGTCTACCGCGATCTGTTCGTGAAGACCGGCAAGGAGCCCCTGGAGGCGTGCGTCGACCTGGTCCAGGTCGACCCGGCGGCGCGGCACGTCTTCGCCGACGGCACGGAGGTCTCGCTGCCCAACGCCTCGCGCGCGGGCGTCGTCTCGGCCCTGGACGGGGCCCTGGGCGCGGGCGCGGGTGAGCGCTGGGGCGACTTCCTGGTGCGGGCCCGCGAGGCCTGGGACCGGACGCGCAGACCGCTCCTGGAAGAGCCGCTGTGGGCCGACTGGCAGGTGCTGGGCGAGCGCGAGCCCTACCCCGCGCTGCGGCAGCGGCGCCTGCTGCGTACCCGTACGGCGACCCGGCTCGCGGAGGTCGGCGCCCGGGAGCTGGGCGACCCCCGCCTCGCCGCCCTCCTGGAGAGCTACGCGCTGGCGTACGGCCTCGACCCGCGCGCGGTCCCTGCGAGCGCGGCCGTCCTGCCGTACATGGAGCACGCCTTCGGCGCGTGGTACGTGCGCGGCGGGATCCGCGAGCTGGCACGGGCCGTGCACGAGCGGTGCGTGGCCCGGCGGGTGGAGTTCGTCTTCGGGGCCGAGGTCGCCGCGGTCACCGAGAAGGACGGCCGGGCGACCGGCGTGGAGCTGCGCGACGGCACCGTCACCGAGGCGGACTTCGTGGTGGGCGGTCCGCCGGAGCTGCTGAAGAGCCTGACGGGCCGCGACGATCTGCACGGGGGCGAGGCACCCGGGCCGCGGCCCGCGCCCCCGTCCTGCGGCAAGGTCGTGGTCTGCCTCGCCCTGCGCGGCCAGCGCGAGGCGGGCGCCGCGCACCGCACGGTCGTGCACGCACCGGACCGGGCCGAGGAGCTGGACCACACCTTCACGGCAGGTGCGGCGGCGCCGCGGCCCACGGTGTGGGTGGACCGCCCGGACGATCCGCTGCTGCGCCCGGACTACGCCCACGAGTCCGTGGTGCTCACGGCGACGGTGCCGTCCCTCGCGCACCACGACTGGGCGGCGGCCGGTGCCGCCGACGCCTTCGCGGACCGTATGGTCGCCGCCGCGGAGCGGGCCGTGCCGGAGCTGCGCGGGCGTGTGCTGTGGCGCGAGGTACGGACGCCCCTGCACACGGAGCGGGAGACCGGAGCCCGGGGCGGCGGTGTGCCCGCTCCCGCGCTGGCCGGCGAGGGCGGCGCACGCCTGCGGCCGGGCAACACCACCCGCATACCGGGGCTGTTCGCGGTCGGCGGCTGGGCGCACCCCGGCGGCGGGCTTCCGCACGCCGGGATGTCGGGGTCGCTGGTCGCCGGACTGATCGTGGAGGGGCCGGACTTCAGGGGTTCGCAGTGACGGTGGCGGTGCCGCCCGGTTGAGACGGCACCGGTACGGGAGTCAGTACCGGTACTGCTGCCCGTCGTACCCGCCCTGCTGCTGGCCGTTGCCCTCGTACGGATACGGCTGCTCCGGCGGAAGTTCGCCGCCGTACGGGTCCTCGGTGGTCCGCTGCTGCGGCACCCAGACCCCGCCGGGCGGAGTGTTCTCGCCGCCGTTGTAGGCGCCCGCCGCGTACTGGTCCTGCTCGTAGCCCTGCTGTCCCTGCTGCCCGTACTGCTGCTGCGAGCTGTCGTAGGACTGGCCGTAGGAGGCGGCGTCGTAGGACTGCGAGCCGACGTACGGGTCGGAGTAGGCGGCGTACTGCTGCTGTCCGGTGTCGTAGCCGTACTGCTGCTGGTCGTAGCCCGAGTAGCCGTCGTACCCGTAGTTCTGGGCGAACTGGTCCTGGGACTGGCCCTGGTCGGTCTGGCCGCCCTGCGCCTGTGCCTGGGCGGAGGCGGCGTACGCGGCGTCGGCGGCCGCCGCGTAGGCGGCTTCGCTGTAGACGCCGTACTGGCCGGTCTCGTCGGGCAGCGGCTGCGGCTCGTAGACGGCGGTGGACTCGGCGGCGTTCGTCGGGCGCTGCCCGAAAACCGATTCCTCGCGCCCGAAGGCGTCGTCCGCGCCGAAGCTCTCGCCGCGGCCGAAGTCGTCCTGAGGATACGTTCCGCTCTGTCCCGCCTGGAGGTCCGTGACTTCCAGGGTCGGTTCCTGGCGGTCGGGTTCGCCGCGGCGGCGCTTGGTGATGCCCGGCCGTCCGGCGACGGCCCAGCCGGCCGCGAAGCCGCTGCGGAACGACAGCGTGACGTACGTCTGCCCGACGGCGAAGGCGGCAGCACCGAGACCGATGACCACCACCGACGGGATCAGGACACCGAGGACCACCCCGAGGAAGCCGCCGAAGGCCAGCAGCCGCCAGCGCAGCCGCGCCTTGTACTGCAGCAGCACCTCGCCCAGCAGCCACAGCGCGACGATGCCGAATGCGATGTAGAGGACCGTCCAGCCCATGTACGCCCCTCTCCCAGATGCCGCTACGCAGTGTGTCGTATCACGATGCGACCGGTCTAGGCCTGCTGTGGGTGATGCAGACCCAGGTTCTCGTAGATTTCCAGCGTCGCGGTGGAGTTGTTCAACGTGATGAAATGCAGTCCGGGGACTCCCTCGGCCAGCAGCGTCGCGCAGAACTCCGTGGCGAACTCGATGCCAATGGAGCGTACAGCCGCCGGATCGTCTTTGGCTGTGAGGATCCGCTCTTTCAGGGCATCCGGGAACGAGGCGTTGCTGAGTTGAGGCAATCGCTCCAACATCTTCACGCTGGTCACCGGCATCACCTCGGGGATGACCGGCGTATCGCAGCCCGCCGCGTCGACCCGGTCACGCAGTCGCAGGTAGGCGTCCGGGCGGAAGAACATCTGCGTGATCGCGTAGTCGGCGCCGGCCCGGCACTTGTCGACGAAGTTCGTCACGTCCGCGTCCCAGTCCGCGGACCTCGGATGCATCTCCGGGAAGGCGGCGACGCCCACGCAGAAATCGCCGGACTCCTTGATGAGCCGGACCAGTTCGGCCGCGTACGTGAGGCCCTGGGGGTGTGCCACCCAGTCGGCCATGGGGTCGCCGGGCGGGTCGCCGCGCACGGCGAGCATGTTCCGGATCCCGGCGTCCGCGTACTGGCCGATGATGTTGCGCAGTTCCGCGATGGAGTGGTCGACCGCGGTGAGGTGGGCGACCGGGGTGAGCGTCGTGTCGGCGACGATCTGCTCGGTCGCCTTGACCGTGCCGGCGCGGGTGGTGCCGCCCGCGCCGTACGTCACGGAGACGAAGCTGGGGGCGACCGCCTCGACCCTGCGCAGCGCGTTCCACAGGTTCCGCTCGCCTTTTTCGGTCTTCGGCGCCCAGAACTCGAACGAGAAGGTCGTCTTGCCGGTCGCGAGCATGTCGCGCACGGTGCGTGCGCGGTCAGTCCTGGTGGAAGCAGATCCGAGGGCCATACCCGCAGGTTAGCCAGGGGGAGACGGTCCCCCAACCGGATGTGGAGAATTTGCCCGATTTGTCGACTTGTTGTCCACTCCTCGGACAACCGGCGCTCGACCGATCCTGGATCGGCGGGCACGGAGCGTGCGATTCACGCCGCCCGGAGCCGCTTGGCGAACTCCGCCGCCGCCGCGCCGGGGTCGTCGGCCTCGGTGATCGCCCGTACGACGACGACGCGGCGGGCGCCCGCTTCGAGCACCTCGTCGAGGTTGCCGAGGTCGATCCCGCCGATGGCGAACCAGGGGCGGTCCGTGCCGAGCGCGGCCGTGTGCCGGACCAGGTCGAGGCCCGGTGCGTGGCGGCCGGGCTTGGTGGGGGTCGGCCAGCAGGGGCCGGTGCAGAAGTAGTCCACGCCGTCCTGGACGGCGGCGGCCGAGGCCTCCGGTCCCGCGTGCGTGGAGCGGCCGATCAGGACCTCGTCGCCGAGGATCGCGCGGGCCGCGGGGACGGGGAGGTCTCCCTGGCCGAGGTGCAGGACGTCGGCTCCGGCGGCGTGGGCGACGTCGGCGCGGTCGTTCACCGCGAGGAGCCTGCCGTGCCGGCGGCAGGCGTCCGCGAACACCGCGAGGTGCTCCAGCTCCTCGGCCGCCTCCATGCCCTTGTCCCGCAGCTGCACGATGTCCACGCCGCCCGCGAGGACCGCGTCCAGGAAGGCGGCGAGGTCGCCCTGGCGCCTGCGGGCGTCCGTGCAGAGGTAGACCCGGGCGTCGGCGAGCTGCGCGCGTGCGGTGGATTCGGGCATGCGTGGGTCCCCCGTGTGGTGTCGGTGGCGTACGGGCCGCGGGCCCGGTCCTGTCTTCACGGCCCGCGGCCCGCGGCCCGTACGCCGTGCGGCGTTGCGGTTGTGCGGTGTCCTCGGGTCAGACGGCGAGCGCCTGGGCGCGGCGCTTCACCTCCGTGCCGCGATTCTCACTCAGAGCCTGCGCGGGGGTGCCGGGCAGGCTCTCGTCGGGGGTGAAGAGCCATTCCAGGATCTCTTCGTCGTTGAAGCCGTCGTCCCGCAGGAGCGTCAGGGTGCCGGAGAGGCCCTTGACGACCTTCTGTTCGTCCACGTCGATGAATGCGGCGGGGACGTGCAGCGCGCGGTTCTCACCACGGCGTACGGCGATCAGCTGGCCTTCCCTGACCAGCTGCCGGACGCGCGTCACCTCGACGCCGAACTTTTCGGCGATGTCGGGGAGGGTGAGCCAGGCGGGGACGAGAGCATCGATCTTTGCGTCAATCTCGGTCACGGGTACAAGCCTGCCATCTCCCACTGACAGCCGGTACCCGGGCGGTCCGCCCGGCCCTGGACCGGGCGGCTCAACGGCGGCTCGTCGGGTACGGGCCGTCCGTGGCCGGTCGCGCAGTTCCCCGCGCCCCTTAACCCCCCGGTCGTTCGCCGTCCGCGGGCCCGGTGGGGGCTGAGCGCGCAGTTCCCCGCGCCCCTCAACCCCCGGTCGCTCGTCGTCTGCGGCCCGGTGGGGGCTGAGCGCGCAGTTCCCCGCGCCCCCAAGAACGAAAGGCCGGGGCGCAGCCCCGCCTTTCAGGGGCGCGGGGAACTGCGCGGCCCGCCCCCACCGGGGCCGCGGACGACGAACCGTCGGCTAGAGCGCCGCCCGCTTCAAGGGGCGCGACGGGTCCGTCAGGAGGTCCGGGTCCATTCGGGTGCCGGACTCGATCAGCCGGCGCCCCTGCGCAAGGTCCCGCGGCCGCCCCACCGCCAGGACCGCCACCAGCCGCCCCTCCCGGAGCCAGCACACCGACCAGGAGGGCCCCGCCGGATCCCCCCGCCACAGCAGCGCGTCAGCGTCCCCGTGGTGCCCCGCGTACTGGACGAAGCGGCCGAACTGCTCGGACCAGAAGTACGGCACCGGGTCGTACGGCGCGGGCGTCTCCCCCACGATGTTCGCCGCGACCGTGCGCGGCCCCTGGAGCGCGTTGTCCCAGTGGTGGACCAGCAGCCGCTCCCCGTACCGGCCCGACGGGAACGACGCGCAGTCGCCGACCGCGTACACGTCCGTCAGGGAGGTGCGCAGATGGTCGTCCGCGACAACCTCCCGGTGGGCGCCGAGCTCGATCCCCGAACCGGCCAGCCAGGACGTGGCGGGCCGCGCCCCGATCCCGACGACCACGGCGCCCGCGGGCAGCCGCGAGCCGTCGTCCAGCACCACCGCGCCGGGCTCGACGCGCTCCACGCGCGCGTGGGTGCGCAGCGACGCCCCGCTGTCGGCGTACCAGGCGGCCATGGGCGCGGCCACCTCCTCCGGCAGCGCTCCCACGAGCGGTCGGCCGGCGGCCTCGACGACGGTCACCGAGCAGCCCGCCTCACGCGCCGCCGTGGCGAACTCCGCGCCGATCCACCCGGCGCCCACCACGACGATGTCGTGCTGCCGGGCGAGGACGGGCCGCAGCCGTTCGGCGTCGTCGAGGGTGCGCAGCAGATGGACCCCGGGTACGCCGTCGGCGCCCGGCAGCCGGACGGGTTCCGCTCCGGTGGCGAGGACCAGGACGTCGTACGGGACGCGTCCCCCGGCCGTGTCGAGTTCGCGGGCGTCCGGGCGGACGCCGGTCACTTCGAGGCCCAGGCGCAGTTCCACGTCGAGGGTCTCGAAGTCGACGTCGAAGGCGGATCCCTCGGCCTTGCCGAGCAGGACGGCCTTGGACAGCGGCGGGCGGTCGTACGGCTGGTGGGGTTCCGCGCCGATCAGGGTCACGCTGCCCGGGAATCCCTGTTCCCGCAGGGCGACGGCGGTCTGGACCCCTGCCATGCCGGCGCCGACGATCACGACGCGTACGCGCGCCGCCGGGCCCGTTTCCTGTGTCAGCTCGCTCACTCGGTCACCATAGACAGTCGGTGAAATCGTCGGTCAGGGGCGCGGTCGGTGAGCTGTTGCACAACGCCGGATCACGGCGTCAGCCCGGGGCGACCTCTTGGACCACACTCGTCCCGCTGCCCTCCTGGGACTCCCACTCCCAGGTCTCCGTCAGCCGCACCCGGCCGTCGGAGGTCTCGCCGACCTGGGACGCGCAGTGTCCGGACGAGGTGGTTCCGTCCGTCTTCAGCTGTACGTACCGGAAGTCGAGCCGGTCGCCCGCGCGGGTGCCCACGAGGTGGCCGCGCACGACGTCGCCGCCCGTGTACTCGGCCCAGATCACGCCGCCCTGCTCGTGGTACGAGAACCGGGTGCGGGTACCCACCTGGCCCGGTGCCTGGTCGGCCACGGGGGCGAGAACGAGTCCGTCGAGCGAGCGGGCCATGCCGTGAGGCTCCCTACTGGGGTGCGGGACGAAGAGTTAGGGTGGCCAACGTAAAGCACTCGCGGGAGCCCGGGCGCACCGGGCTGAGAGGGAGGCTGGGACGGCCTCCGACCGTACGAACCTGATCCGGGTCATGCCGGCGAAGGGAGGGGCTGGACGCCCATGTCGCGTACACCGCAAGCACCCCCGAGCACCCCGACCACCGACGTCCTGGTCGTCGGAGGCGGGATCATCGGTCTGGTCACCGCCTGGCGGGCCGCGCAGCGCGGGCTGACGACCGCGCTGGTGGATCCCGAACCCGGCGGCGGCGCCGCGCAGGTCGCAGCCGGGATGCTGGCCGCCGTCACCGAGCTGCACTACGGCGAGGAGACCCTGCTCGGCCTCAACCTGGCCTCGGCGCAGCGTTATCCGGACTTCGTCGCGGAGCTGACCGAGGCGGCCGGCCAGGACCTCGGTTACCGCAGGTGCGGCACGCTGACCGTCGCGCTCGACGCCGACGACCGCGCCCACTTGCGCGAACTGCACACCCTGCAGAGCCGGTCGGGCCTGGAGTCGGAGTGGCTGAGCGGCCGCGAGTGCCGCCGTCTGGAGCCGATGCTCGCGCCCGGGGTGCGCGGCGGACTGCGGGTGGACGGCGACCACCAGATCGATCCGCGAAGGCTCGCCGCGGCCCTGGTCACGGCCTGCGAACGGGCCGGAGTGGCCTTCCACCGGACGTGGACCGAGCGCCTGACCGTCGCGGGGGGCCGCGCGGCCGGAGTCGTCACAACGGACGGCACCGGACTGTCCGCGGGGCAGGTCGTCCTCGCCGCGGGCAGCCTCAGCGGACGTCTCGCGGGGGTGCCCGAGGACGTACTGCCGCCGGTGCGGCCCGTGAAGGGGCAGGTGCTGCGGCTGGCCATGCCGGAGCCCGCCCCCACGTCGAAGGGCCCGAGCGCGCCCTTCCTGAGCCGGACCGTGCGCGCCGTGGTCCGCGGCAGCCACGTCTATCTCGTGCCGCGCGAGAACGGCGAGCTGGTCGTCGGCGCGACCAGCGAGGAGCTGGGCTGGGACACCACGGTGACCGCGGGCGGTGTGTACGAACTGCTGCGGGACGCCCACGAACTCGTCCCCGGCATCACCGAGCTGCCGCTCACCGAGACACGCGCCGGACTGCGCCCGGGCTCCCCCGACAACGCGCCCCTGCTCGGTCCCACCGGGCTTCCCGGGCTGCTCCTCGCCACCGGCCACCACCGCAACGGCGTGCTGCTCACCCCGGTCACCGGCGACGCCCTGGCGCATGCCCTGACCACCGGTGAACTCCCGGAGGTGGCGCGTCCGTTCACCCCGGGCCGGTTCGACGCCGCCGCACTCACGGAGCAGCCCGTATGAGCGTGACCGTCCTCGTCAACGGGGAGCGGCGGGAACTGGCCGCCGACACCGCTCTCGACGCCCTCGTGACCGCTCTGTGCGCGGCCCCCTCCGGTGTCGCCGCAGCCCTCAACAAGACCGTCGTCCCGCGCACGCAGTGGCCGACGACCCTCCTGCGCGAGGGAGACCGCGTCGAAGTCCTCACCGCCGTCCAAGGAGGCTGACCCATGGCCGACGACCCCTTCGTCCTCGGCGGTACGTCCTACACGTCCCGTCTGATCATGGGCACCGGCGGTGCCCCCAGCCTCGACGTCCTGGAACGCTCGCTCGTCGCGTCCGGCACGGAGCTGACGACGGTCGCCATGCGGCGTGTGAGCCCCGGGTCGCACGGCTCGGTGCTGTCCGTGCTCGACCGGCTCGGCATCCGCGTACTGCCCAACACCGCGGGCTGTTTCACCGCCGGGGAGGCCGTCCTGACGGCCCGTCTCGCGCGCGAGGCGCTCGGCACGGACCTCGTCAAACTGGAGGTCATCGCCGACGAGCGCACCCTGCTGCCCGACCCGATCGAGCTGCTCGACGCCGCCGAGACCCTCGTGGACGACGGCTTCACGGTCCTCCCGTACACGAACGACGACCCGGTCCTCGCCCGGAAGCTGGAGGACGTGGGCTGCGCCGCGATCATGCCGCTCGGGTCGCCCATCGGCTCGGGGCTCGGGATCCGCAACCCGCACAACTTCCAGCTGATCGTGGAGCACGCGCGCGTGCCGGTGATCCTGGACGCGGGGGCGGGCACGGCGTCGGACGCGGCGCTCGCCATGGAGCTGGGGTGCGCCGGGGTGATGCTCGCCTCGGCGGTGACCCGGGCGCAGGAGCCGGTCCTCATGGCCGAGGGCATGCGGCACGCGGTCGAGGCCGGGCGCCTGGCGTACCGGGCGGGGCGGATTCCGCGCCGTCACTTCGCCGAGGCCTCGTCCCCGACGGACGGAATCGCGCGGCTCGACCCGGAACGACCCGCTTTCTGACCATTGGCCTGAACATCCGTCCGTATCAAGGCGCCGCAGGGCGGTGCGGCCGGTGCGAGGTGCGTCACAGGTCGGCTTCAGTACCGCCCCGGAATCGCCCGCACGGGCGGCTCCGTCAGTGGTGGCTCGTACACTCACCTGCGTGGATACGACCCTTCAAGACCCCTTGGTCGGGCATGTGCTCGACGGTCGGTATCGCGTCGACGCCCGCATCGCGGTCGGCGGGATGGCCACGGTCTACCGGGCCGTGGACACCCGTCTCGACCGGGTGCTCGCGCTCAAGGTGATGCATCCGACCCTGGCGGCCGACGTCTCGTTCGTCGACCGTTTCATCCGCGAGGCCAAGTCGGTGGCCAGGCTCGCCCATCCGAACGTGGTGCAGGTCTTCGACCAGGGGACCGACGGCCCGTACGTCTATCTGGCGATGGAGTACGTGGCCGGATGCACCCTTCGTGACGTACTGCGCGAGCGGGGGGCGCTCCAGCCGCGGGCCGCGCTGGACATCCTGGAGCCGGTCCTCGCCGCGCTCGGCGCCGCGCACCGCGCCGGGTTCGTACACCGCGACATGAAGCCGGAGAACGTCCTGATAGGGGACGACGGCCGGGTGAAGGTCGCGGACTTCGGTCTCGTACGGGCCGTGGACACGGTCACCCACACCACGGGCGCCGTCCTGGGCACGGTGTCGTATCTCGCGCCGGAGCAGATAGAACACGGCACGGCCGACCCCCGCGTGGACGTGTACGCGTGCGGCATCCTCCTCTACGAGATGCTGACCGGCGACCGTCCGCACTCGGGCGACTCGCCCGCCGCGGTGCTCTACAAGCACCTCCACGAGGACGTGCCCGCCCCGTCGGCGCTCGTGCCGGACCTCGCCTACGAACTCGACGAGCTGGTCACCTCGGCGACCGCGCGCAACCCCGGGGTCCGCCCGTACGACGCGGTGGCGCTGCTCGCCCTGACCCTGGACGCGCGCAACGCCCTGAGCGACGACCAGCTGGACGCCGTGCCGCCGGGCGCCCTCGCCGGGGACCGGTCCGGCGCCGACAACCGTACGAGCGTGATCCCGCGCTCTCTGTCGGTGCCCCGGCTCCTCCCGGTGAACGAGGACGACGCGGAGCTGCACCGCACGAGCTTCCTGCCGTCCCCGCCTCCCGAGCCGCCCCGGCGCGTCCGTATGAGGGCGCCCCGACGGGGTGTGCTCGCGATCGTCGCCGCGGTACTGCTGATCCTCGGCGTCGGCGCGGGGGTCTGGTACATCAACTCCGGTCAGTTCACCGAGGTCCCCGCGGTGCTGGACAAGACGGAGGCCGAGGCCAGGAAGAGCATCGAGGGCGCCGGCCTCGACGTGAGGACGAAGAAGGCGTACAGCGACACCGTCAAGCTCGGCAGGGTCATCAGCACCGACCCGAAGCCGACCACCCGCATCCGCGACAACGGCTCCGTGACGCTGACGATCTCCAAGGGCCCCAACACCGTGCGGGTCCCGGACCTCAAGGGCTTCGTGCTCAGCAAGGCCAAGGAGCGGCTGGAGAAGGAAGGGCTGGCGGCCGGCATGGTCACCAAGGCCTTCAGCGAGGACGTCGTGGTGGGCCAGGTGATCAGCACGAAGCCGGGGGCGGGCACCGAGCGCCGCGGCGGTTCGGCGATCGCCCTCGTCGTCAGCAAGGGCAGCCCGGTGGACGTGCCCGACGTGCGCGGCGACGACGTGGAGGACGCCAGGCAGGAGCTGGAGGAGGCGGGTCTGACGGTCGAGGTCGCCTCCGGGCGGATCACCTCGGACTACGAGGCCGGTCAGGTCGCCGAGCAGACGCCCGCTCCGGACAAGCAGGTGGCACAGGGCGCCACCGTCAAGCTGACGGTCTCCAAGGGCCCGCCGCTGGTCGAGGTCCCGGACGTCGTGGGCGACAGCGTCGACGACGCCAAGCAGGAGTTGGAGGACGCCGGGTTCGAGGTCGAGGAGGACCGCGGTCTGCTCGGGCTCTTCGGTGACACGGTCGACAGCCAGTCGGTCGAGGGCGGCGAGCAGGCGCCCAAGGGATCGAAGATCACCATCAAGATCCGCTGAGCCCGGCTCGTCGGGCTTCCGGGGACATGGCCGCCGACGGGGCTGCCGGGACCGCGTGACACCCTTGGAGGGTGAGCACTCAGCAGTCCCGCAACCCCGTCGGCGGCCATGTCCCCGTCGCCGGAGGCCTCGCCTCCGTCGGCCTCTCGTACGCGCGTGAGCTGGCCGCCGAGACCGTCCAGGTCTTCGTCGCCAACCCGCGCGGCTGGGCGACACCGCCCGGGAACCCGGCCCAGGACGAGCAGTTCCGCGCCGCCTGCGCCGAGGAGTCCATTCCCGCGTACGTCCACGCGCCCTATCTGATCAACTTCGGTTCGCACACCGAGGCGACGGTGGAGAAGTCGGTGGAGTCGCTGCGGCACTCGCTGCGCCGGGGGCGGGCGATCGGGGCGCTGGGCGTGGTCGTGCACACGGGCTCGGCGACCGGCGGCCGGGAGCGCTCGGTGGCGCTCCGGCAGGTGCGCGAGCGTCTGCTGCCGCTGCTCGACGAGCTGACCCACGACGACGACCCGTTCCTGCTCCTGGAGTCGACCGCCGGCCAGGGTTCCTCGCTCTGCTCGCGGACCTGGGACTTCGGGCCGTACTTCGAGGCGCTCGATTCCCATCCCAAGCTCGGTGTCTGCCTGGACACGTGCCACATCTTCGCCGCGGGCCACGACCTCACCGGGCCCAGCGGGATGCACCAGACCCTCGATCTGCTGGTGGACACGGTCGGCGAGGGCCGGCTGAAGCTGATCCACGCCAACGACTCCAAGGACGTGGCGGGCGCCCACAAGGACCGCCACGAGAACATCGGCGCCGGTCACATCGGCGAGGACCCGTTCCGCGCCCTGATGACCCACCCCGCCACCGAGGGCGTACCGCTGGTCATCGAGACGCCCGGTGGCAAGGAGGGGCACGCGGCGGACGTGGAGCGTCTGAAGAAGCTCAGGGACGGCTGAGCGGACACACCCCGCTCCCCCCCGGCGGGTGAACTCCCTTGAGGGAATACCCCCGGGGGGTATATGGTTCCGATCCTGGGACAGGAACCGTCACTCACCGTTGGGGGCTCTGATGCAGCACGACGGACACCCGCACGCGAGCTGGTCCATGGCCGTGAGGGCCACTCTGCACTGCCTCACCGGATGCGCCATCGGCGAGGTGCTCGGCATGGTGATCGGCACCGCGCTCGGCTGGGGTTCCGTGCCGACACTGGTCCTGGCGATCGCCCTGGCCTTCTTCTTCGGTTACGCGCTCACCCTGCGCGGCGTCCTGAAGGCGGGTGTCGACCTCAGGGCCGCGATCCGGGTCGCGTTCGCCGCGGACACGCTCTCCATCGCCGTGATGGAGCTGATCGACAACGGCGTGATCGTCGTCTGGCCGGGCGCGATGGACGCCGGGCTCGGGGACGCGCTGTTCTGGTGGGTGCTGGCGATCGCGCTGGCCGCCGCGTTCGTGGTCACGACGCCGGTCAACAAGTGGATGATCGGCCGCGGCAAGGGTCACGCCGTGGTGCACCAGTACCACCACTGACCAGGCGAAACAGCGGAAGCCAGGGCGGGCGGAAACCGGAACGGACGGGAGCCCGGACGGTCAGAGCTCGGGGCCGTCCCCGGGCTCCTCCTGGTAGGAGTAGCGCTGCTCGCGCCAGGGGTCGCCGACGTTGTGATAGCCGCGCTCCTCCCAGAAGCCGCGGCGGTCGGCCGTCATGTACTCCACGCCGCGGACCCACTTGGGGCCCTTCCAGGCGTACAACTGCGGCACGACGAGACGCAGCGGGAAGCCGTGCTCCGCGGTGAGCAGTTCGCCGTCCTTGTGGGTGGCGAAGATCGAGCGCTCGGACGCGAAGTCGTCGAGGCGCAGATTCGAACTGAAGCCGTACTCCGCCCAGACCATGACATGGGTGACGGCGGGCGCCGGCGGGGCGATCTCCAGGATCGTCCTGGTCGGCACCCCGCCCCACTCCGCGCCGATCATGCTGAACTTGGTGACGCAGTGCAGATCGGCCACGACCGTCGCGTACGGCAGTGCGGTGAACTCGTCGTGGGTCCAGCAGTACTTCTCGCTGTCGGCGGTGGCGCCGAAGATCCTGAACTCCCAGCGCTCGGGGCGGAACTTGGGTACGGGCCCGTAGTGCGTGACCGGCCAGCCCCGCTGCAGTCGCTGCCCCGGCGGAAGCTCCGACTGCGCTGCTTCCCCAGATTCACGACCCACCGGCTGACCCATGACTCCATCCTGACAGACCCGGAAAGGTGGACATGACCAGGTCCGCACCCACTCGGTCAATCGCGACAACTGGGACTAAGCCAGTACTTACTTACTAAGCATGCACTTACTGGACGATCTTCAACGCCGGTGCAATCATGCGGCGCAACCCACCAGTTCCCCACGCCTGGAAGGAGCCTTCGCGATGCAGGGCGACCCCGAGGTTCTCGAATTCCTCAACGAGCAGCTGACCGCCGAGCTCACCGCGATCAACCAGTACTTCCTGCACGCGAAGATGCAGGAGAACTTCGGCTGGACGAAGCTGGCGAAGTACACGCGGCACGAGTCCTTCGACGAGATGAAGCACGCGGAGCTGCTGACCGACCGCATCCTCTTCCTGGACGGCCTGCCGAACTACCAGCGGCTCTTCCACGTCCGGGTCGGCCAGACGGTCACCGAGATGTTCCAGGCGGACCGCCAGGTCGAGGTCGAGGCGATCGACCGGCTCCGGCGCGGCATCGACCTGATGCGGGCCAAGGGCGATGTCACGTCCGCGAACATCTTCGAGTCGATCCTCGCCGACGAGGAGCACCACATCGACTATCTGGACACCCAGCTGGAGCTGGTGGAGAAGCTCGGCGAGGCGCTCTATATCGCACAGCTCATCGAGCAGCCGGAGAGCTAGGACCAGGGAGTCGGGGAGCCCGAGAACTTCGGAAACCCGGGACGGAACAGAGCCGTGACGGAGCCGGGGCCGGACGGGCTAGGCCGCCTCGTCCAGCCGCCCCTCGCGGCGACCCGCTTCCACGAGCGCCGGCATGTCCCGCTTGGCCGCGTCCCGGCCGGGGAGGGCGCCCCGGCCCAGCAGTGCCTGGATGCGCCGGACGCAGGATCCGCAGTCGGTGCCCGCCTTGCAGGCGGACGCTATCTGCCGGGGGGTGCAGGCGCCGTCCGCCGCGTGCTTCTTCACCTGTGCCTCGGTCACTCCGAAGCAGTTGCAGACGAACACGCGGTTCCACCTCCCGACGGGATTCGTAGGTCGTGCCATCCCGAGGATCGGTGAGGCTAACCTAACCTTACCCGCCGAGTCCGAGCCGCAAAAGTGCGGTGGGGCGCGGATCGTTTGTGATCCGCGCCCCACCGCACACGCCTGTAACAGCCGGAACAGCTGCTGGTCCGCTACTGGTCCCGGTACATCTCCGCGACCAGGAATGCCAGGTCGAGCGACTGGCTGCGGTTCAGCCGGGGGTCGCAGGCCGTCTCGTAGCGCTGGTGCAGGTCGTCGACGAAGATCTCGTCGCCGCCGCCCACGCACTCGGTGACGTCGTCACCGGTGAGCTCGACGTGGATGCCGCCCGGGTGCGTGCCGAGGCCCTTGTGGACCTCGAAGAAGCCCTTGACCTCGTCGAGCACGTCGTCGAAGCGGCGGGTCTTGTGACCGGAGGCCGCCTCGTAGGTGTTGCCGTGCATCGGGTCGGTGATCCAGGCGACGGTCGCGCCCGAGGCGGTCACCTTCTCGACCAGCTCGGGCAGCTTGTCGCGGACCTTGTCGGCGCCCATCCGGACGATGAAGGTCAGCCGGCCCGGCTCGCGCTCCGGGTCGAGCCGCTCGATGTACTGCAGCGCGTCCTCGGCCGTGGTCGTCGGGCCCAGCTTGATCCCGATCGGGTTGCGGATCTTCGAGGCGAACTCGATGTGCGCGCCGTCCAGCTGCCGGGTGCGCTCACCGATCCACACCATGTGGCCGGAGACGTCGTACAGGTGCCCGGTGCGGGAGTCGACCCTGGTCAGCGCCGACTCGTAGTCGAGGAGCAGCGCCTCGTGGGAGGCGTAGAACTCGACGGTCCTGAACTCCTCGGGGTCCGCCCCGCAGGCGTTCATGAAGTGCAGCGCCTGGTCGATCTCGCGCGCCAGCTGCTCGTAGCGCTGACCGGACGGCGAGGTCCGTACGAAGTCCTGGTTCCAGGCGTGCACCTGGCGCAGGTCGGCGTAGCCGCCGGTGGTGAAGGCGCGGACCAGGTTGAGCGTGGAGGCGGAGGCGTTGTACATCCGCTTCAGCCGCTCGGGGTCCGGGACCCGGGCCTTCTCGTTGAAGTCGAAGCCGTTGACCGAGTCGCCGCGGTATGTCGGCAGGGTCACGCCGTCGCGGGTCTCGGTGTTCTTGGAGCGCGGCTTGGAGTACTGGCCGGCGATCCGGCCGACCTTCACGACCGGCACGGACGCCGCGTACGTGAGGACGGCGCCCATCTGGAGCAGGGTCTTGAGCTTGTTGCGGATGTGGTCGGCGGACACGGCGTCGAAGGCCTCGGCGCAGTCGCCGCCCTGGAGAAGGAACGCCTCGCCCTTGGCGACAGCTCCCAACCGGGCGCGCAGCTGGTCGCACTCGCCGGCGAAGACGAGCGGCGGATACGACTCAAGGTCCGCGATCACTTCGCGCAGAGCCTCGGCATCGGGGTACTCGGGCTGCTGCGCCGCGGGCAGGTCTCGCCAGGTGTTGCCAGCGCTCGCGCTGGACTTAGCGTTCACGGTCACGGCGTCAACATTACGGGGTCGTGTCGGGCATCCCTCCCCATGCTCATCAATTGAGACGGATCGCGCTCGATCGAAGCGCCGCGAACCGGCCACCGTCCGGACCGATCCTGCGGCGGATCCGGCGTGGGGTAGGGTGCGGCGCATGTTCGCGCATCCGACCCAGAACCAGAACTGGTGGTGGACCGCTCACCCGGCGGCCCACTGACTGCGCGTACGCAAGACTTCGCGAAGGCCGCCCGAGGGGCGGCCTTCGGTGTTTTCGCGACCGGGACCGTTCCTCACGACCTCTCGCCCACCTCTCATCCGCCGAGAAGCCGAGACGCCGAGAAGGAACAGGGACCCATGAACCTGCTCGATCTGCTGGACGATCCCCGCCCGTTCGCCCTGCTGCGCCGCCGCACGCCGGGCCGCCCCGCCGAGAAGGCCGACACCGTCGAGCTGCTGCTCGGCCCCGTCACGGAGCACGAGCGGCTGGCCGACCTCCCCGAGGGCCTCGCCCTCGTCCCGTACCGCCAGATCCGCGAGCGCGGCTTCGACGTCCACGACGACGGCACCCCCCTGTCGGTGCTCGTCCCGGAGGAGTCGTACGAGTTCTCCCTGGAGCAGGTGCTGGCGGAGCTGCCCGCGCACGACGTGCGGGTCGAGGACGGCGGCTTCGACGTCGCGGACGAGGAGTACGCGCGGATCGTCGGGCGGGTGCTGCGGGAGGAGATCGGGCGAGGCGAGGGCGCGAACTTCGTCATCCGGCGGACGTACGAGGGGTCGGTCCCCGGGTTCGGACGGTCCGACGCGCTGGCGCTCTTCCGGCGGCTGCTGGTGGGCGAGCGGGGGGCGTACTGGACGTTCGTCGTGCACACCGGGGAGCGGACGCTGGTCGGGGCGAGCCCCGAGGTGCATGTGCGGATGTCCGGCGGGACCGTCGTGATGAACCCGATCAGCGGGACGTACCGCTATCCCGCCGAGGGGCCGACGCCCGAGGACCTGCTGGAGTTCCTGGCCGACGGCAAGGAGATCGAGGAGCTCTCGATGGTCGTCGACGAGGAGCTCAAGATGATGTGCACGGTCGGTGACATGGGCGGGGTCGTGATCGGGCCGCGGCTCAAGGAGATGGCCCATCTCGCGCACACCGAGTACGAGCTGCGCGGCAGATCGTCGCTGGACGTGCGCGAGGTGCTGAAGGAGACCATGTTCGCCGCGACCGTCACCGGGTCGCCGGTGCAGAACGCGTGCCGGGTGATCGAGCGGCACGAGGTCGGCGGACGCGGCTACTACGCCGGGGCCCTCGCCCTCATCGGGCGCGACCCGGGCGGCGCCCAGACCCTCGACTCCCCCATCCTCATCCGGACCGCCGACATCGACGGCGGCGGACGGCTGCGCGTACCGGTGGGCGCGACGCTCGTGCGCGGGTCCGATCCGGCGGGCGAGGTCGCGGAGACGCACGCGAAGGCGGCGGGCGTACTGGCCGCTCTCGGCGTACGCCCCGGGCGGCCGGGCGGGGAGAAGGCGCGGGCGCCCCTCGCGGACGATCCGCGGGTGCGGGCGGCGCTCGACGGGCGGCGGGCCTCGCTGGCGCCGTTCTGGCTGCGGATGCAGGAGCCGTCCGCCGAGCTGTCGGGCCATGCGCTCGTCGTGGACGGGGAGGACACCTTCACGGCGATGCTCGCGCATCTGCTGCGCTCGTGCGGACTCGCGGTGACCGTGCGGCGGTACGACGAGGCGGGCCTGCGGGAGGCCGTCCTCGCCCATGAGGGCCCGCTGGTGCTGGGCCCCGGCCCCGGCGATCCGTCCGACCTGGCGGACCCGAAGATGGCCTTCCTGCGCGGCCTCACCGCGGAGGTGCTGCGCGGGCACCGGCACGGCGTCCTGGGTGTGTGCCTGGGCCATGAGCTGATCGCGGCGGAGCTGGGTCTGGAGACCGTGCGCAAGGAGATTCCGTACCAGGGCGCCCAGACGGACATCGAGCTGTTCGGGCGGACCGAGACCGTCGGTTTCTACAACAGCTTCGTGGCGCGCTGCGACGACGAGGCCGCGCTCGAACTGGCGGCCCACGGCGTGGAGGTCGCCAGAAGCCGGGGCCAGGAGGTGCACGCGCTGCGCGGGCCGGGCTTCGCCGGGGTGCAGTTCCACCCCGAGTCGGTACTGACCCTGCGCGGCACGGACGTCGTACGGGAGCTGCTGGTTCAGGTACGGGCCGGGGCGGGCACCAGCACGTTCTCGGAGCGGCGGCCCGCCAGGTAGTCCAGGACGTTGCGCACCGTGGTCCCGATGATCTGGCCGACCGCGTCCACGGTGTAGTACGCCTGGTGGGAGGTGACGACGACGTTCGGGAACGTGACCAGGCGGGCCAGGGTGTCGTCGTCCACCACTTCGAGCGACTTGTCGAGGAAGAAGAGTCCGGCCTCGGCCTCGTACACGTCGAGGCCGACGCCGGTGAAGCGGCCGGCGCGCAGTTCGGCGACGAGGGCCCGGCTGTCGATGAGGCCGCCGCGGCTGGAGTTCACCAGGATCGCGTCGTCCCTCATCGTGCGCAGGGCGGCGGCGTCGATCAGGTGCTGGGTCTCGGGCAGCAGCGGTACGTGCAGGCTGACGAGGTCGGACTCGGCGAGGAGCCGCTCCTTGGACACGTACTTCATGCCCAGTTCCACGCAGGCGGGGTTCTCGGCGGCGTCCCAGCCGAGCAGGTTCATCCCGAAGCCATGGGCGATACGGGTGAACGCCTCGCCGATCTTGCCGGTGCCGAGGATGCCCGCGGTGCGGCCGTGCAGGTCGCGGCCCATCAGCCCGTCGAGCCGGAAGTCGAAGTCGCGTGTGCGGTTGGAGGCGCGGACAATGCGGCGGTTGACGGCCATGGCGAGGGTCCAGGCGAACTCGGCGACGGAGTGCGGCGAGTAGTACGAGACCCGGGCGACCGTCATGCCGAGGCGTTCGGCGACCTGGAGGTCGATGTTGTTGAAGCCGGTGGAGCGCTGGGCGACCAGCTGGGTGCCGCCGGTCGCGAGGGTCTGCAGGACGGGGCTGCCCAGTTCGCAGTTGACGCTGGTGGAGACGGTCTCGTAGCCGGCGGCGATGGGGGCGGTGTCCTCGTTGAGGAAGACGTCCAGGCAGCGGACGCCGTGGTGGCCCTCCGCCCGGAAGGCCTCTTCGAGGAGGGGCTTCTCATCGGCCTGGACGCCGAAGGCGAGGATCTCCACGGGGCCCTCCGGGGGTTGGCGGGTGTTTGTTGGCGTACCCCGCCGAATATACGAACCCCGACCGGTTCTCGCCCCCGCCGCCCCTACCCGTTCCCGTCCACGACTCGGGGGCCAGCCCCCGAACCCCCGGTCCTCAAACGCCGGACGGGCTGAAAACGATTCAGCCCGTCCGGCGTTTGAGGACGAGCGCGAAGCGCGATAAGGGGGCGAGGGGCGCAGCCCCATGCGTGGACGGGAACGGGTAGGGGCGGCGGGGGCGAGGGAAAGTCAGCCGAAGAAGACGCCGACCTCCTCGTACAGTCGTGGATCCACCGTCTTCAGGCGGGCCGTCGCCTCCGCGATCGGGACGCGCACGATGTCGGTCCCCTGGAGCGCGACCATCTTGCCGAAGTCCCCGTCCCGCACGGCCTCGATCGCATGCAGCCCGAACCGCGTGGCCAGCCACCGGTCGAACGCACTGGGAGTACCACCTCGCTGCACATGCCCGAGAACGGTCGTCCGCGCCTCCTTCCCCGTACGCCGCTCGATCTCCTTGGACAGCCACTCCCCCACACCCGACAGCCGCACATGCCCGAAGGAGTCCAGCGACCCGTCCTTGAGGACCATGTCGCCGTCCTTGGGCATCGCCCCCTCCGCGACGACCACGATCGGCGCGTACGAGGCCTTGAAGCGCGAGGTCACCCAGGCGCACACCTGGTCGACGTCGAAGCGCTGCTCCGGGATGAGGATGACGTTCGCGCCGCCGGCGAGTCCCGAGTGGAGCGCGATCCAGCCCGCGTGCCGCCCCATCACCTCGCACACCAGTACGCGCATGTGCGATTCCGCGGTGGTGTGCAGCCGGTCGATCGCCTCGGTCGCGATCCCGACGGCGGTGTCGAAGCCGAAGGTGTAGTCGGTGGCGGACAGGTCGTTGTCGATGGTCTTCGGTACGCCGACGACGGGCACCCCGTACTCGTCGGTGAGACGCGCGGCGACCCCGAGGGTGTCCTCCCCGCCGATCGCGATCAGGGCGTCGACCTCGCACTTGGCGAGGTTCTCCTTGATCCGGCGGATGCCGTTCTC